>CAZQKO010000001.1:0-34715 GCA_964593945.1 uncultured Pirellulales bacterium
CAGAAAACGCGCCAGTTGCAGCAATCATCTGGATGGTAAGAAAGGAATATATTACAGGGCATGGGCCGTCAACCAAAGCCTGACCCGATATATACCCTGTGGTTTCTATGCTCATGAAAAAAGACCTGTATTTATCTTGCGGTCTTAATAGCGGGGGATGTCTTCGAACATCCGACTACCTCGTTTTATACCCTCTGAAAATAAGGTTCATAGCGCGGTGGTCGCAGGTTCGTAACGGGTAAAATCAGGTATATAAAAAAGAGATAACCCCTTGTCAACAAAGGAGTTATCTCTGGGTTTCCATAGCGGGGGAGAGTTTCATACCTACGACCCGAATAGTATGCGCTCGCCGATTTGTACAGCGATTGTGAATGGAAACTTGCTGAGTAGGACAGGGAACAGTAGCTACAGTTCAGGAATGAAACAAGCAGGAAAGTTTGGACAGACCGAGCAAAAAAACTTGCTGAGTTCCACGAGCATCTATCGTCGGCGAAGGATGAGCCTGAGGCGGCAATGAATGAATCGCCAGGCGAAGTTCCGCTTCGGCGATATCTTGTCGGAATAAATTCTCATTTTTTCCGGTTAAAATCAAAATTATAACGTTCTCTTAACTTATCATCTCTTGTCGCCTTTAGCATTCGATAAAATTGTGATTTTAGATAGCTCCTGTTATCTTACTGTCATTCAGCTTTCTTTCAAGAATGGCTTTGTTCTATTGTAATGCGAAGGCTCATAGCGATAGAACAAGATTGTTGTAACTGCCAAAAAAACTGGTTTTTCTGAGGAAAAAGGGTTAAACTATATTTAAGTTAGCCGCCAGAACCGGAAAATTTATTCAAATCCAGGCTGTGGAGCTGATAATAGTTTTAAAGACTTTTTGTTAACAGGGCCTCGATTAGCTAAGCCTGGAGGCTGAAATGAAAATCAAAATATCACTTTATTTATTGCTGTTGCTGTTAACCATTACAGTTGGTTGCAGAACTCCAGTGGAGCAGATTGTTACTAAGCCTCCTTATGACAGGCCTTTATTGCTCGGTCAACAAGCACTAAGCAAGGTAACAAATCCCTCGCAAATCCCAGACTTCACCTTGTCTTGTCTTGATTTGCGGGAATTAAAGCTATCTATCGAAAAGAGCCTAAATTATCTCAGGAAACCCTCGAGTAAACAGTTTTTCCCGGTGAGCGGTATAACGCACCAGCGGGCAGTGGACAGTTTAGTGGCCTTTTCTGACCTTTTAGATTCTGGTTTGAGAGGAACTGATTTGAACACTGCTATGAGGGATAAATTTGACGTTTATATATCAGTCGGTTGCGATAACCAAGGCACGGTATTGTATACTGGTTATTACACTCCTATTTTCGAAGGTTCGTTTGAGCCAAGTAAACGTTTTATGTATCCATTGTACAAACAGCCAGAGAATTTGGTTAAGGGGCCTGATGGTGAGATACTTGGTCGACGCTATGATGATGGTAAAATCGGATCGTATCCACCACGGGCTGTTATTGAGGATACAATGTTGCTTAGAGGAAAAGAGTTAGTCTGGCTAAGGGATCCATTCGAAGTGTACATTGCACATGTCCAGGGCTCAGCAAAGATAAGACTGCCGCATGGTGAGATCGCCACGGTAGGCTATGCTGCAAACAATGGCCATGAATATAAAAGTATTACCGAAGCACTGGTAAAAGATGGCAGGATAAGCAACTCACGAATGAGTTTAGCAGCAATGATAGCTTACTTCAAGAATAACTCCACCCAAGTAGCAAAATATACGCGTATGAATCCAAGATTTGTGTTTTTTAGGAAGGAACATGGCGAACCGAGAGGTAGTTTAAACGAGCCGGTAACACCGATGAGAACCATTGCTACGGACAAGTCGATTTTCCCACGTGGCTGTTTAGTGTTTATTTCTACTGTCCTACCACAGGTCAAAAACGGACAGGTTGTTTTGCAGCCTTACAGCGGCTTTGCATTAGATCAGGATACAGGCGGAGCAATCCGTGCTCCGGGACGTTGTGACATATACATGGGACAAGGTGACACAGCTGGTGAACTTGCAGGACGGACTTACCAGGAAGGTAAACTATACTATTTGTTTTTAAAGTCAGAAGATTCTTTTGCTCAATATTAATCATTCGCCCATGAAATCTATGAAATAGTCAACAATTTGCTGATATGCCTGTTTTTACTTCACAACTTGCCCACGAAGACCTTCTCAAAGCTATCCGCCGGTTTTGTTTTTCAGTTGTGGAGCCGTCGTGAGTCCCGGCAGACAGATACGGTCAAGACGGTGAACAACATAGCTTATTCAAGATACACGACATATAGAAGAGAGTACGCGAGGTGAGCAGCTTATTCTACAATTTAGGCAAAATGATCGGCCCGAGGGTTCGCAAGATTAAGTGGATATGGCAGTCAATAACTGCCAGCGAAGCTGAGGTTATCAAGGCAGAATACGAAGTCGGTCAAGATTTGGCACGTGAAATCGGAAATCGGTTAGAACTTGATACAAAACCGCGGGCTGGGCAAATGTTAAACAAAGTGGGTCGTCATCTGGCCGCTTGCGTCGCCAATAAACTTCGCACATTCAGCTTTGAAGTTATCAAAGGCACTGAACCCAACGCTTTCGCCCTCCCAGGGGGGTTTATCTTCGTGACCAGGTCACTGCTGGAATTATGCGATTGGAACCAGGACGAGATTGCTTTCATCCTTGGACATGAGATGGGCCATGTCATCCGAGGACATGCGATGGATCGGATCATCGCCAATTCGGCAATTGCTGTTGGGGCCAGGGCTACACCCATTCGCGGTCTCCTCGCGAGTTGGCTCGGCAGAGTGGGCGTAAAGTTCCTTGAAAGCGCGTACTCTCAAGATATGGAGTTGGAAGCTGACACACTCGGGGCACGTTTGGTTGCTGTTGCTGGCTACGATCCTCACGCCCCAATGCAATTGCTCTCACGCCTGAGTGAACTGAACCAGCCCACTAAGCAATCCAGTCTTGGGAATTACTTTTCCTCTCATCCGGCTTTCGACATCCGTATCTACAACGTTGATCGTTTGCTGCGTCAGCAATGCAGTTGAAGCATCGATTACCACCTTCTACTATTCTCTGTAGACCTTGACCACACGCGAAATGTGCCTGCGATCAACTTGTCATAGGAAGATTGATCATACGACCACAGGTACGTGAGATTATAAAGTCCGCCATGCCCAACTCGACCACACAAACCATAGGACTGTGGTCAAACAATTGATGTCACCTCCTGTCTCCTCTACTCAAAAATTACTTATGAACTACCTGCTATTACTCTCCTGAATTAGGAATAATAGGGACAGCCACAAAAAATAATAGCGGGGGACAGACGATTGATGACGGAGGACAGATAATGGACGAGAGAGGATGGACGAGGGGAGAATATCGAATCCGCCGGAGGTGGATTGAGCAAACCGCTCTGGCTACGGCATGGCCTTCGCCGTGACGAGAGGCCGACCGCAGTCGCATACAATTGGGCATCACTCGCTCGTGTCAAGAATGCTCATAAACGCCTCTTGAGGGATTTGCACCTGGCCGACAGACTTCATACGATTTTTGCCTCTCTTTTGTCTATTAAGAACCTTAATTTTGCGAGAGACGTCGCCGCCTGAGAGCCTGGCCGTTACGTCCTTACGGAACGGCTTGATCGACTCGCGGGCGATGATTTTGCTGCCAATGGCCACCTGCAGCGGAATCTCAAACTGATGCCTCGGAATGGTCTTACGCAGCTTGACCAGCAGCCGTCGCCCGCGTACCTCCGCCACCGAGCGGTGGACAATCAGGCTCAGGGCATCGACCAGCATCCTGTTGACCAGGATGTCGATCCTGACAAGGTCAGCGGCCTCGAACCCGAGGAAATCGTAATCCATTGTCGCGTAGCCGTGACTAATCCCCTTAAGATGGTCGTAAAAATCGTACACAATCTCCGCCAGCGGCGCCTTGTACTCCAGCATAACCCGCGTGGTGCTGATGTAGCCGGTCTGCAACAGCCGACACCGCCTGGCCTCCGCCAGCTTCATAATGCCGCCGATGCTGTCGGTGCTGGTGATTATCTCCAGCTTCACCATCGGCTCCCGCAGCTCCTTAATCTTTGTACGGTCGGGCATATCCGCCGGCGAGTCGATGCGGTTGACCTTGCCGTCGCTGCTCACCACCTCATAGCTCACTGTCGGCGCCGTCTGCACCAGATCCACGTCGCTCTCTCGCTCCAGCCGCTCCTGCACGATCTCCATGTGCAAGAGCCCCAGAAACCCGCATCGGAACCCAAATCCCAGCGCCGGGCTGTTCAGCGGCTTAAAGGTAAAGCTTGAATCATTCAGCGCCAGCTTCTCAAACGCCGCCCGCAGCTTTGGATAGTCCGTGTCCGCCCCGGGGTAGAAATCCGAAAACACCATCTGGACTGGCGTTACGTATCCCGACAGAGCCTTTTCTGCAGGCGCCGCATCGTCTGTGATCGTGTCGCCGATCCGCACGTCGTGCAGCTCCCGGATGTTGGCGATCACGTACCCCACCTCGCCTGTGCCCAACCGGTCCACTGCTGTTATCTCCGGGGTGAACTTGCCCAGCTCCGTCACGGTATATGTCCGCGAGCTGCCCATCAGCCGTATTTTCTGCCGCACGTTCAGCGCCCCTGCAAAGACCCGCACGTAACATACCACACCCCGGTACTCGTCGAGCTGGCTGTCGAAAATCATCGCTGCTGTCGGCTCATCGCTCCGGTCGGGCGGCGGGGGCAGGAGTGTCACCACCGCCTCCAAAAGCTCCAGCACTCCCAGACCCGTTTTGGCGCTTATCCGAAAACACGCATTCCTGCTAATGCCGAAGACGTGCTCGATCTCCTCCGCTACCAGCTCGGGCTGAGCCGATGACAAATCAATCTTGTTAAGCACAACCAGCATCTCTGCGCCGGCGTTCGTCGCCAGATACGCATTGGCCACCGTCTGCGCCTGCACCCCCTGGCTGGCATCCACTACCAGCAGCGCACCCTCGCACGCCGCCAGCGCACGAGACACCTCATAATGAAAATCCACGTGCCCAGGTGTATCGATCAGATTCAGCATGTACTCCCGCCCCCCATGCTCGTACCGCATTGTCACCACCGACGCCTTGATCGTGATGCCTCGCTCCCGCTCAAGGTCCATAGCGTCCAGAACCTGGTCCACCTTTCGACGCGGGTCGATTGTCCCCGTCAACTCCAGCATCCGGTCCGCCAGCGTACTCTTGCCGTGGTCGATGTGCGCCACAATCGAAAAATTACGTATGTTTTCTGTGCCCATAGCGATTATGGAAACTGAATATCTTCCTAAACCATTAAGTATATAACCAAAACGACCGATTTGCAACAACCTGCTGACCAGGGTAACGATGCTAATATCTTGGAAATTTCTGGTGCCACTTTTGGCTATTTCACTATGGAATACATACCAGGAGGAACTCTTGAACGATATTGGTGTTCCTATGAAAACAATCTTATGCCAGTCGAAGAAGTCATTGATGTTAACAAACAAGCGTGCTCAGGCTTGGCTGTTGCACATAGTGAAAATCCACCTGTTATTCACCGCGACATAAAGCCCCAGAATATACTCATCGGCTATGACAGCGGTGGAATGCGTGTCAAGGTAAGCGACTTTGGGCTGGCCAAGCGGGTAAATCCGATGACGTTGCTTGCTAGCGCTAAGGGAACGCTGGGCTTCGTTTTATACCCTCTGAGAATAAGGTTCATAGCGCGGTGGTCGCAGGTTTGTAACGGGTAAAATCGCGTACATAAAAAAGAGATAACTCCTTGTCAACTAAGGAGTTATCTCTGGATTCCATAGCGGGGGCAGGATTCGAACCTGCGACCTCCGGGTTATGGGCCCGACGAGCTACCAGACTGCTCTACCCCGCGGTCATCTACATATATATACAACACAATATAAATTGTTCAAGCATGTCTTGAGCGAAGCCGAAAGAAACAACCAAATTTTACAAATTTTTCCGAATGCTGGCTATAATCTCATCCGATCTGCCCTGCTCATATTTGTAAGAAGGCCAACGGTTAAACAGGCCATCGCCGGCATTACGAGGAATTATATGAAAGTGCAGATGTCCGACAAGCTGGCCAGCTGCTCTGCCGTTATTGCACAAAACATTATAGCCCTCGGAGTTCATCCCTGCAGCTACAGCACCAGCAATTCTACCGAGCCGTGAAGACACTTGACCAAGAAACTCAGAAGGACAGTTGTGCAGCATTTCAAAATGTTCCTTTGGAATCACCAATGTATGGCCGTCACTTATGGGGCCAACGTCCAGAAAGGCAAGAACAACTTCATCTTCATAAATCTTTACAACAGGAATCTGGCCAGCTGCAATCTTACAAAAGATACAATCGCTTATCCTCGTCACTCTGGCCTCTTATAACAATACATCATCGTCAATGGTTCTGGTCAAGGTCCTGCTCTGTTTCGACAGCTTGGTGAGCTTGTGAAACTTCTTTTTCTTTGGTTTGTGCAGCCCTACTGGCCCTTTTGCGAGCGCCTTTTTTAGCAACTCTTTTGCCTTCTTTGTGAGAACTTTCATCCGAGCCTATCAATTGCAGCAGGACAAGCTGGCCATTATCACCTAATCTTCTCAAAGATAAACGGATAATCCTTGTATAACCACCTGGTCTGTCAAGGTATCGAGGGCCAATGTCGCTGAACAGCTTTCCGATTATAGTGCCTTTTGTGACTGCAATGCCATCTTCGTAATCTATAATGTCACGATCACAAAGTAAGGCAATCGCCCGTCGTCTGGCAGACAATGTGCCTTGCCGAGCCAAGGTGATCAGCTTCTCAGCAAAGGCTTGTACTTCTTTGGCCTTTGCGATAGTAGTCGAAATTGTTTCGTGCTCGATGAGCGAAGCAACTAAATTTCGTCTCAGGGCCAGTCTGTGCTCACTTGTTCGATTTAAATGACGCCCAGCTACTCTATGACGCATTTACTTATACTCCTCACTTAAGATAATTTCATTCCCAGAGACAGGCCTATATCGGCAATCTTCCTCTTGATTTCACGCAGCGATGTTTTGCCGAAGCTGCGGATCTTCAGCAGATCCGCATCTGTCATTTGCGATAATTGGCCGACCGTTTCGACTTTCATCGACTCAAGACAATTGCTTGCTCTGACCGAGAGTTCCAGCTCCTGGATGGGAATGCTCAGTTTCTTGGCTAATTCCTCATCCATTCTATCTTCTTCTGCTTCTTCGGTCACAGGAGCAGCGACAACCTGCTCTCCAATCTCAAAATACTGGACAAGCGGATTGATGTGCTTTCGCAAAATCTTGGCAGCCTCAACCAGTGCCATTTCAGGTGTGACCGTTCCGTTGGTCCATATCTCTAAAATCAGTTTATCATAATTCGTCTTTTGACCCACACGAGTATTTTCGGTTGTATAGCGAACTCTGGTAACTGGTGAATATATAGCGTCAATAAGAATCCTGCCGATTTCCTGGTCAAATCTGTCGGCATCTGCAATTCGTTCAGAGGCCGGTACATAACCTCTGCCAGTTTCTACCAACATTTCCATTTCAAAATTTATGTTTTCGGTCAGAGTAGCTAACACCAAATCTTTATTTATGATTTCTATCGCTGGATCAGCAACGATGTCGGCTGCTTTTACAACTCCGGCTTTTTTGGCGGAAACCTTCATTATTTTCGGGTCTTGATCCTTGAGACGAATTACAAGGTTTTTGATGTTTAAAACTATATCTGTAGTATCCTCCATCACTCCACTTATCGAGGTGAACTCATGATCGACGCCTGCTATCTTTATAGATGTTACGGCACTGCCCTCCAGCGAAGAAAGCAATACTCGTCTTAGGCTGTTACCGATGGTCGTACCGAAGCCTCGCTCGAATGGCTCAATAAAGAACCGGCTATACTTATCGGTTGATACCGTCGTGTCCCGTTCCACACGCGTCGGCAATTCTAAACCACGCCATGTAACTCGCATATCGGCCTCCGATCAAAATACAAATATCAACATTGTTAGCCTGTGGCCTTACGGCCCAACCGCATTTTTTCTCCGCCGCTGTCCACTGCAGACAAAAGACAGATTCGCAACTCAACCAAGCTCACCAAGACCAGAAATCTACAGGCTGCTATCTCGAACATAACTCAACAACCAACTGCTCCTCAATAGGAATCTGAACATCAGCACGGCTGGGCAATGCAACAACCGTAGCCTCGGGTTTTTCACGGTTTAATTGCAGCCAGCTCTGTGTGGTGAAATTCGTGTTGCTCTCTAACTGCTGTTTTACCTTCTTGGTGCTCTTTTCGGAATCTTTCAGGGTTATCTTGTCACCGATTGTTATAGTATAATCACTCACATCGGTCTTTCGACCGTTTACATAAATATGACCGTGAGAAATCAACTGTCTGGCTGCTTTACGGGACGGTGCAAAATTTAACTTATATACTACGTTATCCAGCCGGCTTTCCAATAATTGCAGCAAGTTCTCGCCGGTATTGCCCTTTAGCCTCTCAGCTCTATGAAAATATCTCATAAACTGTCGCTCCCAAAGGCCGTAGTATCTCTTTACCTTTTGTTTCTCACGCAGCCGTACGCCGTATTCACTCGTCCTCGTTCTGTGCCAACGGTGCATGCCGGGCGCCAAATTACGCTGTCTTCTCTCGACTTGACATTTAGCCGTCTCGCATTTGACTCCCTTAAGGAAAAGCTTCATGCCTTCACGACGGCATAATCTACAAGATGGACCAAGATAAAGTCCCATTTTTCTATTCATCTCCAAAAAATTTTCGGCGGATTTTTACACTCGTCTTCGTTTCGGCGGCCTACAGCCGTTATGCGGCAAAGGCGTAACATCTTCTATTGAGGTTATACGTAATCCTGCCTGCTGCATAGCTGAGACAGCTGATTCACGCCCTGCACCGGGCCCTTTGACTTTAATCTCAACCTCACGCACACCATTACGCATAGCAGTGTTAGCGCAGCTCTGTGCAGCTTGCTGAGCGGCAAAAGGTGTGCTCTTGCGAGAACCCTTGAAGCCGACACAACCCGCTGATCTCGAACAGATTGTATCTCCTTCTAAATCCGTAACAGTAATCAACGTATTATTGAAGGTCGCTTTAATACATACAATAGCTCGGACAACGTTTTTTCTGACCTTTCTTTTTGTACTCTTTGCCATTATTTTCCCCGTATTGTATTGACTGAGCTGCTAACGTTTCTCTTTCACACCCTTCTTGCCCGCGACTGTCTTTCTTGGCCCCTTGCGAGTGCGTGCGTTACTTTGAGTGTGCTGACCACGAACCGGCAGGCCTCTGCGGTGCCGAATACCCCTGTAACAATTTATATCACGCAACCGAGCTATATTCTGAGCAACCTGTCTGCGAAGCTGACCCCCTACCACATAATTGCGATCGATAATCTGAGTTATTCGGCTTAATTCATCTTCGCTTAGCTTGCCTGCTTTTGTGCTTTTCTCAATTCCAGCCTCTTTTAAAATCTGTTCCGAGGTATATTTACCTATACCGGCGATATAGGTCAATGAAACCCATATAACCTTTTCATTAGGAATATCAACACCAACTACACGCGGCATATCAGCACCTTCTTATTTGTAATTGGTAATTGGTGATTGGTAATTTAATTTACTATTTAACCAATTATCCGTTTCCAATTACCAGTTACCATTTAACTATAAATATAACTAACCCTGACGCTGTTTGTGTCGTGGGTTCGTACAAATCACACGCACAACGCCTTTGCGGCGAACAACCTTGCAATTCTCACATATACGCCTTACCGAGCTTCTAACCTTCATCTTTTATACCTGAGCTTCCTAATGCCGGAGAATTATTCGTCCCCGATTCAAATCATACGGTGACATTTCAACTGTCACGGTATCACCCGGAAGAATTCGAATAAAATTCATACGCATTTTGCCGGAAACATGAGCCAACACTTTATGACCGTTTTCCAGTTCAATCCTGAACATAGCGTTCGGTAAAGCCTCGGTCACTTTAGCCTGCAATCTTATTGTGTCTTTCTTTGCCATAAGTGCCTGTTACGTTAAAAGCTGCAAACCAATGTCGGCTATTTCATCGTCAGCACCTCACAGCCGTTTTCCATTATCGCGATTGTATGTTCAAAATGCGCCGAGCACTTCCCGTCTTTGGTTACTACTGTCCATCCATTTTTCAACGTTCGCACACCTGCGCTTCCAGCATTTATCATCGGCTCAATAGCCAAGACCATTCCTTCAGCCAAGATAATATCATCAGCTAACAACTCTTCGCTGACAAAGTTCGGCACCTTTGGCTCTTCGTGCATTTTTCTGCCGATTCCATGACCGACAAAATCCTTTACCACTGAAAAGCCTGCCGATTCTGCATAATCCTGCATCTGACCAGCGATTCGGCTCCATTTAACAGCCGGCTTAGCCTTTGCTATTGCTATATCGAGAACCTGCTTCGTCACGTCTATGAGTCTTTGTCTGTCCTCAGAAATCTCACTGATGCCAAATGTAACAGCAGCGTCTCCACAATAACCATTAAGTCTAACACCGAAATCGATGCCCAGGATATCGCCTTGCTTGAGCTTAATATCGTCTGAAGGAATCCCATGAACGACCTGTTCATTTATAGAGGCGCAAATTGCGCCCGGAAACGGGATTAGAGCATGGGGATTACGCACACCCTTAAACAAAGCTTCAGCTCCGGCGTCAGCGGTCATTTGCAATGCTACTTCGTTCAATCGACCGGTAGTTACCCCAGGCTCTGCGACCTCTTGTAATTTTGAAAGAACATCCGCTACAACAGCGCCTGCTCTGCTTAACAAGTCAATTTCTCTTCGGCTGCGAAGCGTTATAGCCATTTAACCTCACTCGAAATTCGTATATAATCTCTTGCATCATGCTTCATGCTCTGACGAGAGCGTCCAACTTCTCAAATACTAAAACGCTTACCTCGTCAGCGCCTTTGTTAGCATCAATATCATAAACCGTTCGGCTTTCCTGGTAATAATCCACCAGTGGTTCTGTCTGGCGGTGATAGGTTTTGAGTCGATTTTTCACCACCTCAGGTCTATCATCCGGACGCTGAATCAGCTTAGCACCATCGTTATCACATACTCCCTCTACTTCGGGTTTCAGATTTTTAATGTGATAAACTGCGCCGCATTTTGGACAGCTCCGTCTGCCGGTCATTCGCTCTTCTATTACCTGATCGCCTATCTGCAGATTCAGAATAACATCTATGCCCTGCCCGCTGCTGGCCAATGATTTATCAAGCTCGACAGCCTGATTGACGGTTCTGGGAAAACCATCCAATATAAAACCAGCAGGTGGGGCCTTTTCTATCGCATCGATCATCATCTCAACAACAATCTCATCCGGTACAAGTGCGCCCGAATCCATATAGCTCTGTGCTTTTTTCCCAAGCTCGGTGCCAGCAGCTCTTTGGTTGCGCAAAATATCACCACTTGATAAATGCTGCAGGCCATATCGGGCGACTATCCGCTTACATTGCGTTCCTTTGCCTGCACCGGGGGCTCCCAGTAAAACTATCCTCATGAGTAAGCTCCCTTTATCCTGCCTGTACCCATGAAACCATCATAGCTGCGCATCAGCAAGTTGGCCTCGATTTTCTGAACAAGGTCCAACGAAACACTAACAACAATCAATAAACCTGTGCCACCCAAGAACGTTGATATCATAAATGGAATTCCCAACAATGTTGCAACCAGCGACGGCACAATGGCAATTATGGCTAAAAACGCGGCTCCAAAATATGTAATTCTGGTCATTACCGTTTCGAGATATTCAGCAGTTCTGCGTCCTGGCCGAAGGCCGGGGACAAAGGAACCTGAGTCCCGCAGGTTCTTGGCCATTTCCTTGGGTTGAAATTGCACCGTCACCCAAAAATAAGCGAATAAAAATATCAGTAACATATACAAGACATTGTAGGTGTAACCATCGTAGCGAAAAGCGCCACCTAACATGCTAAGAAATCCCGACTCACGAAACCTGCTGGCTACCCATTCAATTACGATAGGCGGAAAAATCATAAAACTGGACGCAAAAATGATCGGCATTACGCCGCCGTGATTTACACGCAACGGCAGATAATGTCTTTGGCCGCCATACATCTTGTGGCCTCGCATCATCTTTGCCTGCTGAATTGGTATTCGGCGCTGACCTTGCGTTATTAGTATCGCGCCGGCTGTAACAAACATGAAAGCTGCTACCAGGAAAAATATCTTCGCAGGACCTATGGTGCCAGGTGGCGGAGCAACCGAGAAGTTGGCATTTTGCAAAAGCCACCAGACCGCCCAAGGCATTCTGTCAACGATGCCGGCCATAATTATCAAGCTGATGCCATTACCTATGCCGTATTCATCTATTTGTTCACCGAGCCACATCATAAAAATAGTGCCGGCTGTCATGCCGACAACACCCATTAGCAGAGCCTGACGTTCCATACCAGCGTAGGCCAATCCTTCTTTTCCTGCCCCTCCCCACCCTAATACCTTCATAAACATTATCGATTGAATCACGCAAATCATCACAGTCAGATAGCGTGTGTACTCCTGTATTTTTTTGTAACCGGTTTGCCCTTCCTGGCGCAGCTTTTTCAGAGCCGGAATGACCTCACCCAGCAGCATAAGAATAATCGATGCAGTAATATAGGGCATAATTCCCAGGCCAAATAAAGTTGTTTTGTTTAAACTGCCGCCGGTGAACATTTGCATATACAGAATGGCCCTGCCAAGAGGAGTATCTGCGTCTCCCGACATTCTTGCAGCAACCTTTTCCTGATCAATACCCGGTACATGAATGTGAAACCCAACCCGGTATATCACCAGTAGCGCCAGCGTAAAAAGAAGCTTATTGCGCAAATCCGGGATCTTAAATATATTAAATACAGTCTTAATCATCTCTCTATTCCCCGACACGCCAAAGGCAGACGGTATTACAATCAAATCTCAATCGTAGTTCTTGCTGCGCAGCTTCGTATCCTATGTTTTTCACTGTTGGCCTATTTTTTTTGCTGCACCGCCACAGCTTACGATCTTCTGCTCTGCTGCTTTACTGAATTTATGAGCCGTTACCTGCAGCTTTTTTGTTAGTTCGCCGTCGCCGAGAATTTTAACTTTACTTTTGCAGCTCTGAATCAGTCCGGCTTTTAATAGTTCTTCCACACCAACATCATCACCATCATTGAAAGATTCCAATTGTAATACATTGACAATTTCGAAGCGTGTTGCGAAATTAAAATTACTAAAGCCGCGTTTTGGCAGTCGTCGAAACAAAGGCATCTGCCCCCCTTCGTAAACTGATACAGAAGTCGCGCCGGCCCTGCTGCCACTACCTTTGTGACCTCGACCACAGGTTTTACCGTGTCCGGAGCCGTTTCCTCTGCCTACACGTCGGCGAGCTTTCTTCTTGCCCGCAATATTAGCTATTTCCCAATCAAGCATTTAACCACCTAAATAATGCTTAGCTTTTACTGGTTGCTACCTTCACGCCGCGAATAGCCTCGATCATCTCTTTGCTACGTAATTTCAACAATCCATTCATGGCAGCTTTAACAATATTCTTGGCAGTTGTGCTTCCATAAACTTTTGTAAGAATATCCTGTACTCCTGCATATTCGAGGACCGCACGTGCGCTGGAGCCAGCGATGACCCCCGTACCTGGGCTGGCCGGGACCATTATTATCTCTGTAGCTCTGTATTTGCCGACTACCCGATGTGGAATCGTACGGTTAACCATTACTATCTTTTTCAGATTTTTTTTGGCATCTTTCAAACCTTTTTCAACCGCCTGTGGTACCTCGTTAGCTTTGCCATAACCGATGCCTACTGTGCCAGCTCTATCTCCAACCACGACCAAGGCTGCAAAGCTGAACCTACGCCCACCCTTGACGACTTTGGCACAACGGAATACCTTTACAACCGTATCCTCTAACGGCTTTTCTTCATGCTCAACAACTTTACCTGCTTCGTACTCCAAACTATCATCTCCAAACTTCTGTTAGTGTTTTCAAAAAACCAGGCCGGATTTTCTCGCCGCATCGGCAAACGCTTTGACTCTGCCATGAAATTTATAACGGTTCCTATCAAAGCAAACACACTTAATACCAACACCGATAGCCTGTTTCGCAATTGTCTGCCCTATAATCTCAGCAGCTTTCTTGTTCGACGTTTCAGATAATTGATCCCGCATTCCTTTTGTCCTCGTGCTCGCGGAAACGAGTGTTACTCTCGTCACATCATCTATAACCTGGGCATAAATATGCCTGTTAGACCGGAAGACAGACAATCGTGGCCTTTCCGATGTTCCGAAAACCTTTTTTCGCACGTGATGTTTACGCCTTAACGTTGCTTTTTTTATCCTGTCAACTTTCACAAAAGTTACATCCTAACTAAGCAGATCCCGAAGTAAATGCTTTGCCGACTTTTCGCCGTACACGTTCATCTGCGTAACGAATACCCTTTCCTTTGTAGGGTTCCGGCGGCCTTATCCTCCGCACATCGGCAGCAAATTGCCCAATGAGCTGTTTGTCCATTGCCGAGAGTGTCAGCTTTGCGGGAACCTCATCGCCTCGGGTAGCACTAACCTCAATGTTCACCTTTACACCCTTCGGAATCACCAGTTCTATCAGCCTGGAAAAGCCGATCTGAAAAATCAGCTTTCCATCTTGCTCTTTAACACTATAACCTGTGCCATAAATCTCAATCTTCTTTTCAAAACCCTTACTGACTCCGTCGACCATATTGGCAATCAAAGACCGCATCGTGCCATGTAGCTGCTTGCTCATCCGGTCTTGTGGCTGGTCGTTTTTAACCAATATTTGCCGCTTGTTACTATCGATTTCCACCTTTATGTAAGGATGACAAACCATCTGCAGGTTTCCAAGCGGACCCGATACCGTGACAGACGAGCCTTTCGACTCAGCCTTTATCCCATCAGGAATAACAATAGGTTTTTTACCAATACGGCTCATTTAACTGACCATACAAAGTATTTCGCCACCGACATTAGCCCGGCGACATTCTTGATCGCTCATTACTCCCTTGCTTGTCGAAACAATAGCGATACCCAAACCACCCAAAACACGAGGTAGCCCGTCAACAGATGAATAAACCCTGCGGCTCAGCTTGCTCACCCTTTTTACTTCATTTATCACAGGCTGAGCCAACTGATCATACTTGAGAGCTATTCTCAGTATTCCCTGCTTGCCATCGTCAATCCGATCGAAATCCTTGATATAGCCTTCCTTCTTTAATACATCCGCTATACCTTCACAAATATTCGATGCTTTTATTTCAACCTGCTCTTTATTTATTCGCAAAGCATTGCGAATTCTCGTCAGCATATCAGCTATTGGGTCACCCAAACTCATAATTTTATGCCTCTTGTATTACTTCCTACCAACTGGCCTTTTTTACTCCCGGTATCTTCCCCTCATTAGCTAAGGTTCTGAAACAAATACGGCAAACTTTGAACTTGCGATAAACACTCCTTGCTCTTCCACAAAGCTCACAACGTGTATATTGCCTAGCCCGGAATTTTTGTTTCTTCTTTACCTTGTTTTCCAACGCTTTGGTTGACATCTATACTTTCCTATACTCGGTAATTGGTTAAACGGTAAATGGTTAAATGAGATTAACCTTTACAAGTTACCAATCATTATTTTTTCCTGAATGGCATACCGAACAGCACCAGCAACTGCCTTGCTTCCTCATCGGTTTTTGCCGTCGTTATAAATGTTATATTCATTCCCTGCTGAAACTCGACTTGAGCAGGATTGATTTCCGGAAAAACGGTCTGTTCGGATAAGCCCATCGAATAATTACCTCTGCCATCGAAGCTGTCCGGATTAAGACCTCGAAAGTCCCTCACCCTTGGAATTGAAAGGTTTATGAGTCTGTCCATAAATTCGTACATTCTCACGTCGCGTAATGTAACCTTCAGGCCGTTTTCCATACCCTGGCGCAGCTTGAAGTTTGAGACGCTTCTTTTAGCTTTGCAAACAAGAGGCATTTGACCGGTAATCATCATCAACTCTTTTTTGGCTGCTTCGAGATACTTTTTGTCCTGCACCGCCTTTCCCACACCCATCGAGACAACAACCTTTTCTATGCGCGGCACAGCCATAGAGCTCTTATAGCTGAATTCCTTAGCCAGCTCCGGAACTATCCTCGACCTATATAAATCTTTTAACCGTGCCATAATATCAGGTTCGTAACCCAGCTCTTTATTAGTGACTCATTACTTATTTTTTGCCTTTTTAACAACACTGATTTCAGTACCATCAACAGCCACTCGCTTTTTAGTGCCGTCTTTATTTAGCTGATAGTGAATCCTGCTGCTTCTGGATGTTTTCGGATTCACAGGCAAAACATTACTGATATGGATAGGCTGCTCAACATTGATCCGACCTCCCTGAGGATTTTTACGTGAAGGCTTAACGTGCTTTTTCGCTATATTGTGACCCTGAACCACCACCTTATTCTTCTCAGGGATAACACGCAGCACTCTACCGGTAGCACCTTTATGGTCACCAGCTATAATCTCAACCATATCATCTTTCTTTACGTGCATAGTCATCTTGCTTATAGCTTATAGATTATTCCCAAACACTCAGACAACTTCGCTTGCCAGAGATATAATTTTCATATAATTTTTTTCGCGCAGCTCACGAGCGACTGCGCCGAAAATTCTTGTCCCTATGGGATTTCCTTCATTATCAATCATCACCGCAGCGTTACTGTCAAATTTCACATAGCTACCGTCAGGTCGCCTCACCGGACTTTTGGTACGAATAATTACACATTTATGTACTTTTTTGTCGTCCAACTGGCAGGTTGGTAATACCTTCTTTATAGCTACACAGATAACGTCTCCCAATGTAGCGACCGGCCGGGTAAATTTGCCGCGGGCACCGACCTTACCGAGAACCTTAATGCACAGCGCCGACTTTACACCAGAATTGTCGGCTATATCCAACATTGTTTCCTGCTGAATCACCTTATCGTTCTCTCACCGTTGTCCTTCTTACCTTGTATTTCGTTTGAAGACTCAGGCTTCACGATTCAACCTGAACTGCTTTTTCCACAACTCGCAGCAGCCGCCAGCTTTTCGTTTTGCTATAAGGTCGGCATTGAGCAATTTCAACAAGGTCACCGAGATTAGCCTGGTTGCGTTCATCGTGTACGCCGAGCTTGGTTCTGCGTCTTACATATTTACCGTACTTCGGATGCCTGACCTTAAAATCAATGGCAATCTTAACACTCTTGTTGCCGCTGTTGCTTATGACTCTGCCGGTTATAGTTTTCAATTTTTTGTCCTGCATTTTCGACTACCAATGGCGCTGCCGGGGTCTGGCCCGCAGCAGAGCGTTATACTCGCTCACGCAATACCGTTTTAATCCTGGCAATATCGCGTTTAACGTTCTTTATAGCCTTTGAATTCTCCAGTTTCTCTGTGACTGCCTGCGAACGCAAATCAAACAACCGTCTCTGGATCTCCTGTAGAGTGCTGTCCAGCTCATCCCGACCCATCTCACGGTACTGCTGCACTTTCACTTAAGGCTCCTTTATCACAGAGAGCGTCTTCGCTTAACGAATCTGCACCTTATCGGCATCTTATGGGCAACTCTTAGCAATGCCTGCTTTGCCACGTCCTCACTTACACCGCCGATCTCAAAGCATATCTGGCCTGGCCTAACCCGAGCGACCCAAAATTCAGGCTCACCTTTGCCTTTACCCATTCGCGTCTCCAAAGGTTTTGCACTTACCGGTTTATGCGGAAACAGCCTCAGATAGACCTTTCCTTCACGATGTAGATAATGAGTTGCTGCAACACGGCCAGCTTCAATGGTCTTTGCGCTCACCCAACTGGTTTCCAGTGATTGCAGACCATATTCACCGAACGCGACAAAATTGCCTCTCGAGGCATTGCCCTTCATTATGCCACGCTGGCTTTTACGATACTTAACTCTTTTTGGCATCATTGCCATTGTTTTTGGCCTTATTTATAACAAATCCACGTCACACGGTAGCATTAGGCTTACTGCCACTCTTGCTCTCTGTTGAGGCGCCTGCGTCAGTTCCAGTGACTCTTTTAGGTCCTGCAGCTCCTGCAGTAACGCGCCTTGACGGACGGGTCCGACGACGTGAACTTTGTCGTATCTCTTCGCCGAATTTGCCTTTGTATATCCAAACTTTAATGCCAATCGTCCCGTAAGTAGTTTTCGCTGTCGCTAAGGCGTAGTCCACATTAGCATCCAGCGTATGCAGGGGGATGCTGCCGAGCTTCTGCGTTTCTACGCGGGCCATCTCCGAGCCTGCCAGCCGACCTGCGCACGTAATCTTAACTCCCTGTGCACCAGCGGTCATCGCAGATTCGCAAAACTGCTTCATCGTGCGCCGAAACGAGGATCGCTTGGCTAATTGTTCGGCAATCGCCTCAGCCACCAAAGTAGCGTTAAGGTCCGGCTCTTTTATCTCAATAACATTGACAGCCACTTTTCTGTTCGTCAACTCCTCAAGCTCCTCTCGCAGCTTATCGACTTCCCCGCCTCTCGGACCGATGACCACACCCGGACGAGCACTGTGCAATGTCACATTAACTTCATTGCGTGTTCGTATTATTTCTATTTTTGCTACAGCACCCTTCGGCATTTGACGGTTGAATCTATTATCAACATATTTGCGTATCTTCTGGTCCTCGACAAGGAAATCTCCGTAATTGGCCTTCGGAGCAAACCAAGTGCTCTGCCATCCAAGTGTTATACCTGTCCTAAAACCTATTGGCGATGTTTTCTGGCCCATAATCTTATATGTAAGTTATACGTTCCTGTTTTTTAGCTTAAAGCCTGCGTTACTGTTATATGTATATGACAACCCGTTTTACGAATAGGATTTGCTCTACCTCTGTCTTTAGGTATCCATCTTTTGGTTCCGAGACGTATTCCCGCATCATCAACGCGGGCCTGGCTGATGTAGAGATTATCCACATCGGCTTGCTGCGCATCGGCATTTGCAACGGCACATTTTAAGACCTTGTTAATCATTTCTGCGGCTCGTTTTCTGGTAAACTTCAGGACATCCATCGCGTCCTGAACGTTCAGGCCGACTATCAATTGTGTAACCAGCCTGGCTTTACGAGCCGAAATTGGAGCGTACCGATACGATGATTGCCAGTCGGCCAGGTAATTTACCTCTACGCCGAGGGCCGAGGCCAGACGGCGAACATCATCAGTACGTGGCTTAGGCTTAAAAAGACCTTGTTGCCAATTCTTGACAGCTGTTCCCGCTTTTTTCCTGTCGAGCTTGCCTCCGGCAAGGTGGCCAGCCAACGTATCTATGGTTATTCTTTGCTGCTCAGATAACTGTTTTAATTTGTTGGCGCTTAGCATATTTCGTATCCAGCGGATTAACTAAACATGTTCCGCTACTTTATTTTCCTGCTTGAATGACCTCTGAACGTTCTCGTCAGGGAGAATTCACCCAGCCTATGGCCCACCATATCCTCGGTAACATAAACCTTATTGAACACTTTGCCATTATGAACCATAAAAGTAAAACCAACAAACTCAGGAATTATGGTGCATCTTCTGGCCCAGGTTTTTATAGGTTCCTTTGAACCTGAAGCAATTTGCCTGTCAACCTTGGCAAATAATTTCTCATCTACATACGGCCCTTTTTTAAGAGATCGTCCCATTTTACATCTCGTATTATGCACCTCACTATATGAGGTACGATTCACACCTTAGATAGATAGTTGTTTTTGCCTCTTGGTCTTGCGTCTTCGTATAATCCTTTTATTACTTGGATTTCTGGGATTTCTTGTTTTACCGCCCTTTGCCAGCACACCTGTAGGTGAACAGGGATGTCGTCCACCATTTGAGCGTCCTTCTCCGCCGCCCATAGGGTGAGAAACGGGATTCTGAGCCTTGCCTCTTACATGGGGCCTTCGGCCCAGGTAGCGTGTTCGGCCAGCCTTACCCAGGCTTACATTCTGGTGGTCGGAGTTACTTAGTTGACCTATTGTCGCTCGACATTCCTTGCGAAGCACTCGCATTTCACCACTGGGCAAAATGATAGTCACCCAATCACCTTCTTTGGCCACGATTCTGGCAGCGGTACCAGCACCTCTAACCAGCTTTCCACCCTGGCCAACTGTCATTTCTATATTGTGAATCTCGATGCCGGCTGGGATCGTCTCCAGCGGCATCGCATTACCAATCTTAGGCTCACAAGATCGACCGCTTTCCACCTGGTCTCCCACCTTTATTCCTTGTGGTGACAATATGTATCTTTTTTCACCGTCGGCGTAATTAAGTAGAGAGATAAAACAGTTTCTATTGGGATCATACTCAATCGTTGTCACTTTCGCCGGGATGCCGTCCTTACCCCGTCTGAAGTCGATGATTCTGTAGATTTTCCTCGCTCCACCGCCTCTGAAACGCGCCGTAGTAATACCATAAGCATTTCGCCCGCCGTTTTTCTTGATGCGTAAACACAGGGACTTTTCGGGTTTCGTAACAGTCAGCCCAGAATAATCTATAACTGAGCTGTTCCGACGTCCTGCACTTGTTGGTTTATAAACTCTAATAGCCATAATTCGGGTTTAGAACAAATCTATATGATAATCCGGTTTCAAAAATACAACGGCTTTTTTCCAATTGGCGGTCCTGCCGGTGACTCTGCCTCTTCGGCGACGTTTACCTTTCAAATTAGCCGTTCTGACTTTTTGTACCTTAACGCTATATAATGCTTCCACGGCATTTTTTATTTGAGCCTTGTTGGCCTTTCTATTCACCTCAAAGGGGTACGCACCTTTCGTATTGGCAAAGTGTATCCCCTGCTCAGTAATCACAGGCCGAATTATTACATTATGTATATCCATAAAGACTTAACGACAGCCAGAAATCAGAGATCAGATTTCTAAATCTTGTATTTCATCCTCTGCCTTCTGTTCTCTGTTTTCTTTATTCAAAACAGATAAAAACGCCTCCTTAGTAAACAGCATTTTGCGATGGCCGCATATATCACCTGCATTCAGCTCAGCTACGGGCATAACAGCCACCTTTGGAACATTCCGAGCCGACATATAAAGATTCCTGTCATAGTCACCTATTGCCACGAGACAACTGCGGTCAATTTTTAAATTACCCAGAACTCTTATAAAATCTTTAGTTTTGGGCTTTTCAAAACTCAGCGTATCAACTACCACGACATCGTTACCTAAAAGCTTTACTAATATTGCCGAATCTCTGGCCAATCTTTTCTGCTTTTTAGGCATACTCTTGCTGAAATCTCTGGTAACTTTTGCAAAGGTAACTCCGCCGCCCACACGTTTACCGGTTCTGCGGGTTCCAGCCCGGGCAAAGCCAGTACCTTTCTGCCTATAGATTTTCCGCGTGGAACCAGCCACGAGACCTCTGCTCTTGGTCGCGGCTGTACCTACACGCTTATTGGCGTGATACATAACGATAGCCTGCTTGAGTAACAAATATCTAACCACGCCACCTAAAGCAGATTCATCCACCTTTAAGCTATCAACCTCCTTACCATCTGTGTTGTAAATTGTCAGCTCAATCATATTCAAATGTTGTTCCTCGGCTCATTATCCCTTCGGGGAACTGCGGACGATACAATAACTTCCCGCCGGTCCGGGCACGGAACCTTTAATCACGAGCAAATTATTCTCTGTGTCAATTGTTATAAGGCTGTGATTTTTAGCTACAACTCTGCTGTCGCCCAAGTGACCTGCCATTTTTTTGCCTTTTTTCACACAGGCACCCATACCGGCATTGCTGGCGAAACTTGATATTGAGCCGGGCGCTCGGTGTTTTCGTTCTGTGCCGTGAGAGGCCGGAAAGCCGCTGAATCCGTGCCGCTTCATTACGCCGGCGAAACCTTTGCCCTTACTTTTACCAACAACATCAACTAATTCATTCTCAGAAAAAACAGAGACCGTAATGGATTCTCCGATTTTATATTCCGATTCGGTGTCGTTCTGCAGCCGCATTTCTCTAACGAATCTCTTTGGTGTTGTATTGGCTTTGGCGGCGTGGCCTATTTGTGGTTTCTTGTTCCGACTGAGCTTGACATCATCATAGCCTAACTGAACAGCATTGTAGCCATCGGTATCGGTGGTCTTAACCTGAATAACGGTACAAGGACCAGCTTGTATGACTGTAACAGGTACTAACCGACCCGATGTGTCATATAGCTGAGTCATTCCAACTTTTTTACCTAATAACATCGCCATTGTGGTTTTCGTCTGTCTCTCGTCATCCGGTCACGGAGATGAGTTACGCCTTAATTTTTACAAATACTCCGGCCGGCACAACCAAGCGGTTTAATACCTCCGCTGTTCTCGCATTTGCATCACGAATATCAATTAAGCGTTTGTGAGTCCTCAACTCAAATTGCTCACGCGATTTTTTATCGATATGAGGACTCCGTAAAACAGTATATCTCTCAATCCTTGTGGGTAAAGGTACCGGTCCATATACCCGCGCGTTGGTTCTTCGAGCGTGCTCCACTATCTCTTTAGCGGATGCATCAAGCGTCCTATGGTCGTACGCCTCCATTCTGATTCTTATTCTTTCGCTTTCAGCAGCCATCTGGTGCCTCTTTCTTTATTAGCCGGTTGCTTTCGCATATACCTATCTTGTATCAACTTATAAATCAAGATACAAAATCACTCCCAGCAGTATAGTTACTCTGCTCTCATGCTGGAAGCATAACGTTTGATTCTGGCAGGAAAGGCCTTTTTGATTGATTATTGATTGCTGACTATTGATAATCTCACACCGGCTACTCGGGTTGCTTCTCAATCATCAGCAATCAATAATATTCGCCTTCCTTACGAGCTTAATATGGGGGTTACCGTGCCACCCCACCAGATGCACTCATCGGCTTTGGTGTACCCCTGCGTCTAACAGAGTACTTTAATAAACCATCCTTGACAGTAAAATGTGAACCTACCATAGCTTAACTAACTAACGCAAAGTCCTCATGAACAATGCTCGCTAGAGCCTAAAACCTAAGAATCTATCAAATAATTTTTCTTTTGTCAATAAAATCGGCAAAAATATTTATTTAAATGTAATAATTAACACAATTTCTTAGAGAATAATCTGCTTTGCGATCTGCTCCGGCACTTTTTCGTATGTTAACGGTTCCATAGTAAAGGTTCCGCGTCCCGCTGTAAGGCTCCTTATTTCGCTGGAAAACCCAAACAACTCCGCCAAGGGCACCATAGCATCGATAACACGCATATTTCCATGCAGCTTACAATCTGTGATCAAGCCCCTTTTTCCCAGGAGACTTCCCTGAACAGCTCCAAAAGTAGCCTCCGGGACTATTACTTGAAGTCGCATGACCGGCTCAAGCAAAACAGACTTTGCCTTTTTTAAGCCCTTTTCTGCCGCGATTGCCGCGGCCTGCTCAAAAGCCAAATCTGAAGAATCAACCGAATGGAATGAGCCACCGATTAACGTAAGTTTAACTCCCATAACAGGATAGCCTGCTAATACACCACAAGCCAGCGCCTGTCTTGTCCCACGTTCCACAGCAGAAATATACTCTTTCGGTACTATATCAGAGCCAACCCTGCTCTCGAAGTCTATCTCGCGATTCCAATGTCCATCCTCTGTAAACATCGGCTCTATCATCAAAACTACATGACCGTATTGACCATGACCGCCGGTTTGGTGTATAAATTTGCCTTCCGCCTGCGTCGATTCAGTTACAGCTTCTTTATACGCCACCCTTGGCCTTCCAATCCTGACATCGACCTTTTTTTCTTTAACCAGCTTTTTCTCAAGTATTTCCAAGTGCAGCTCCCCCATCCCGCTGATGATTGTCTGGCCTGTTTCGCTGTCAGTCTTGCACTCAAAAGTTGGGTCTTCGCGCCGCAAGTCAGCCAGTGCATTTGCCAATTTAACCTTTTCGGCTGCTGTTCTGGGTTCTATCGACATGTTAATTACTGTTTGAGGAAATGTAATGCTGGGCAAATACACAGGTTTTTTGGGGTCACAAACCGTGTCACCAGTGAGGGTGTGTTTTAGCCCTACAACTGCAACAATATCACCGGCCCTTGCGAAGTCCACGATTTTTCGCTCATTGGCATGCATCTCAAATAATCTGGTAATATTTTCACGCTTATTGCGATTTACATTAAGCACCCTGGTTCCGACTTTTAATGTGCCTTGATAAATCCTAAGAAAACTCAAATCGCCATGTACATCACCTGTAATCTTAAACGCAAGAGCAACCAAGCTGCCTTTCGGATCGCATTTCACCAGTACTTCTTTACCTTTATCATCTGATTTATGACCGATAATATCAGGCTTTTCCAAAGGAGAAGGCAGATACGCTATGACGCTATCGAGCAGCCGTTGCACACCTATATATTTCAATGCCGAACCTACAAATACCGGATGAAACTTGCCGGTCAAAGTTGCCTTTCTGACCGCTCTTTGAATAATTTCAACGCTAATCGGATTATCATGAACATAGCAGTCCATCAGCTCTTCATCATGTTCGGCGACAGATTCAATCATCACGTGTCTTTGTCGCTGTGCAATCGGCATCAGCTCGACAGAGATTTCAGCCTCTTGAAAAGTAGCTCCAAGCTTTTCGGCCTGATAGTAAATTGCTTTCATTTTGATCAGGTCTATTATCCCAGTAAAAGAGTCTTCTGCACCTATAGGGACCTGTAGTGGAATCGGATTAGCAAGGAGCTTATCTCGGATACTGTCAACGCTCATTTGAAAATCTGCGCCGGTTTTGTCCATCTTGTTTATAAAGCAGATAAAAGGCAAACCGTATTTTTGTCCCTGTCTCCAGACGGTTTCGCTTTGAGCCTGTACTCCCTCGCTGCCATCAAATACAACTACTGCACCATCAAGAACTCGCAGAGACCGTTCAACTTCAGCGGTAAAGTCAATATGTCCCGGCGTGTCGATAAGATTGATTTCAAAGCTCTTCCAGGGGCATTTGGTCGCGGCTGATGTGATTGTGATGCCTCTTTTTTGCTCCTCCTCCAAATAGTCCATAACAGTGGTACCTTTATGGACCTCACCCATTTTGTAGGTCTTGCCCGTATAATACAAGATACGCTCAGTTACAGTCGTCTTACCAGCGTCTATATGAGCTATGATTCCGATGTTACGCAATTTCTGCAGAGTGTTCATTTTCTTCGAACTCTAAAAGAACCTAAAGTGTGAAGTGCTTAAAGTAATTATTTTGCTTAACTTTAGCTCACTTTAGGCACTAACACTTTAGAATAAAAAAACTGCCACGGTAATCTTGTAAAACTTTCCGTGGCAGTTGAAACTTACGAATCTTACCAGGCAAAATGGGCAAAAGCCTTATTTGCCTCAGCCATTCTATGGATATTTTCTCGAGTGGTCATTGCACCACCGTGCTTGCTGTAGGCGTCTATCAGCTCAGATGCCAGACGTTCAGACATCGGCTTTCCCTTCTTAGCCCTAGCCGACTGTATTATCCATCTAAAAGCAAGTGATTGCTGGCGTTTGAACCTGACCTGCATAGGCACCTGATAGCTGGCCCCACCAATACGTTTGCTGCGAACTTCAAGCAGTGGTTTCACATTGTTTATCGCTTTCTCGAACACCTCGATAGGTGGTGCATCTGCTATCTTTTTGGATATGATATTCATAGCATCATAAAAAACCCGCTGTGCGACGCTTTTCCTGCCTTGCAACATCATAGAGTTAATAAACTTCGAGGCCAGCTTGCTGTTATACTTAGGATCGGGTTTTAATTGTTGACTTGAAACGGTCCACTTTTTCATTTTCAATTTCCGATTTTCGATTTGCAATCGTCATTCGACAATCGCAAATCGGCAATTTATTTTCCCCTCTTTGCACCGTACTTGCTTCTGCCCTGTTTGCGATTAGCTACGCCGGCACAATCGAGGACTCCACGAACTATATGGTACCGAACACCTGGCAGGTCTCTTACGCGACCTCCACGAATCACAACCGTGCTGTGCTCTTGGAGGTTGTGATCGACGCCCGGTATGTAAGCGGTAACTTCCTTGCCGTTGGTCAGTCTTACCCTGGCGACCTTCCGTAAAGCCGAGTTAGGCTTCTTGGGCGTCTGCGTCCTTACAATCAGACATACACCTCTTTTCTGCGGCGAACCACTTATATCGGACACTCGTTTTCGACCTTTAGATTTGGCCCTCGGACGTCTAACTAACTGATTTATTGTAGGCATAATTCTTACTTCTTACAGTCTTAGATTATAAATTACCCAATCCACCATAGGCGGATTAATCAATTCCTAAAGCTTCCTTTACGGCGGCGTCAGCCTTTGCCTCCGCATCCTTAATTACTTCCTCTGAAGGTGCAAGCTTGAACTCTTTAGGCAGAGGAGCCTTTACAAGATGCTTGACCTTCATTTCAAGGTGCGGCTTAAAAGCAGTGCCCGCAGGTATCAGGTGACCAAGTATCACATTTTCCTTTAAGCCGTGCAATTCATCTACTCTACCGGCTAAGGATGCCTCTGTCAAGACTTTAGTTGTCTCCTGGAAGCTGGCCGCTGCGATGAAGCTATCCGACCACAGTGAAGCTTTGGTTATTCCCAGGAGCAACGTCTTGGCTGTTGCAGGTTTTGGCTTTCTTGTCTTTGGCGGCGTAGGCTTAATATCACCAAATTTTTCTTCTTTGCGGACCAGCTCCTTTTTATCGATAATCTGTCCTTCCTTCAAATCAGGAACATCGCCGGGACTTACAATTTTAACACTGCTGGTTAATGTTTCATTTTCTCTTCGGAATAAAAATTTATCAACAACCTCTCCCGGTAAAAATGAGCTGTCGCCGACGGAATCAATTTCAACCTTTCGCATCATTTGAGAAGTGATGATTTCGATATGCTTATCGTTGATATTGACATTTTGGCTGCGGTAAACGTTCTGAATTTCCACAATCAAATATCTTTGTAATGCTTCCTCGCCTTTGATGCGCAGGATATCATGGGGAACCAACGGGCCGTCCGTCAAGGCGTCACCTGCCTCAACCATATCGCCCGCGTGGACATTCAGGTGTCTGTCTCGTGGGACGTGGTGTTCTCTTTCCATTTTTTCACTGCTGACAATTATTGTCATTTTGCCCTTTCGCTTGTCGGAGCGTAATTCGACTCGGCCGCTAATCTCAGCCATAGCGGCTGGGTCCTTTGGTTTACGTGCCTCAAAAACCTCAGTAACGCGAGGCAATCCCCCTGTAATATCCTGTGTGCCACCGGTTGCTCTGGGTTGATGAGCAAGCAATTGTCCCGCCTGAACACGCTGACCCTCCGTCACCTCAATTCTGGCTCCTGCAGGCAGATAGTGAACATCAAGTATTTTGCCACCTGAATCTTCAATAATGAGCTGCGGGTGCTTATCACCTTTATGCTCAATTACAACCAAAGGACTGAAGGAACCTGTTGTAGTGGAACCTTTCAGAGTAGAAGAGGGTAGACTTCCTTCAATTGCCTTCTGTTTTCTGCCTTCTGCCTTCTGTCTTCTGTCTTCTTCAGGTTGAACGGTTTCACCCTCAATGATATCGGTGAATCTGATAAGACCTGGAACTTCCGCCAAAATTGGTGTTCGGTGCGGGTCCCATCTGAATAGTGTCGTTCCGACCTTAACCTTCTGGCCGTTCTCGACCAAAATGACGCCGCCATACGGTACTTTGAATCTGTCGAGCTCTCGTCCCTTGGCGTCAAGAAGGCCTATTTCGCCGTTGCGTTTGAGTGCGATTATGTGTGTAGTGCCATCCTCATGTTGTAAGGCAACCGCATTTATATCACGATACTGAACTTTTCCTGTGTAAGTGGCCTTTTGTTCACGTTCAAGAATGGCTCTGGAAGCGACACCGCCAGTATGGAACGTGCGCAGCGTCAACTGAGTGCCCGGCTCACCAATCGACTGGGCAGCAATAATACCGACCGCAGAGCCTTCCTCAACTAAACGGCTGGTGCTCATATCCCAGCCGTAACACTTGGCGCAAACACCAAAGGGACTATCACAGGTTAAGGTACTTCTGACTCTGATGGCATCAAGACCCAAAGCCTCGATCTTTGCTGCGGTCTCAGGTGTTATTATCTCATTCTCACGTACTATCATTTCGTCAGTAATCGGATTACGAATATTGTCCCTGGCGGTCCTACCAATAATAAGCTGCGAAAGGGGCACATTCCGACTATCATCGGATTCGCCTCTGGTGACACTGCTTTTGGTAATTCCCTGCAAGGTTTGGCAATCACGCTCAATAATAATTACATTTTGTGCCACGTCGATAAGCTTACGAGTCAGATAGCCGGAATTAGCCGTCTTCAAGGCCGTATCAGCCAGTCCCTTACGCGCTCCATGCGTAGAGCTAAAGTACTCAAGAACAGTCAATCCCTCACGAAAGTTTGATTTAATCGGTGTTTCGATAATCTCGCCGCTGGGCTTGGCCATCAACGCACGCATACCTGCAAGCTGCTGAATCTGGTCAATGCTTCCCCTTGCACCGGAATCACTCATAAGATAAATGGGATTTAGATACGGTGAACCGTCCTCTTTAGTATCTTCTTTTAGGCTGCGTATCATTTCGTTGGTGACCGCCACACGGGCGTTCGTCCAGGCATCGATAACCTGATTGTATCTCTCGTGATCAGTCAGGACACCAACGGTATAGTTCTTCTGGATTCGACTAACTTTCTTTTCCGTATCGCTGATAATCTCGGCTTTCTTTACCGGTATTTTCAAGTCGGTAATACCAAAGCTCAAGCCTGCAAGCGTGGCATATTTAAAACCTAAATCTTTTATTCTGTCAAGCAGATCTACAGTTTCGGCACTGCCGGAGAATTCGAAACAGTCGCTGATTACCCGGCTCAGCCTCTTCTGAGACATTGATGTATTGTAAAACGGCATACCGCCTGGTAGTATGTCATTGAATATGCATCTGCCCACAGTTGTCTCAATTACTGCATATTTTGTAGTTGGTTCCTCTTTTTTCGATCCACTCGACCTCGATAAGCTCGCTCGAGCCACGGCTGAGCGAGGAATACGTACCTTAATCTTCTCATGCAGATTGATTTTACCGACTTCGTAAGCCATTATTGCTTCAAATGTATCTCGAAAAACCGGCGATTTTTGTTCCTTGACACCAGGTTTGGAGCCTTCGGTCGGTTTCTGGAGCTCATCTATTGAAAGCGTCAGGTAGTAATTGCCCATCACCATATCCTGAGATGGTCCGACCATTGGCGAGCCGTTGGCAGGTGAGAAAATATTTGTAGTGGTCATCATCAAAATATGAGTTTCAGCCTGAGCTTCAATACTTAGCGGCAGATGCACTGCCATTTGGTCGCCATCAAAGTCGGCGTTGAAACCCTTACAGGCTAACGGGTGCAGCATAATCGCATTGCCTTCCACAAGGATCGGCTCGAAAGCCTGAACACCCATCCGGTGAAGTGTTGGAGCACGGTTCAAAAGCACAGGGTGCTGATGAATGACTTCTTCCAGGATGTCCCATATCACTTCGTCACGCCGTTCTATCATCCTTTTGGCACTTTTAATCGTATCTGCAAGGCCGTGTTGCTTGAGCTTACGAATAATGAAAGGCTGATATAGCTCCAGAGCTATTTTCTTCGGCAATCCGCACTGATATAGTTTCAGGTTTGGCCCTACTACGATGACCGACCGAGCAGAGTAATCAACACGCTTTCCGAGCAGGTTCTCTCTGAACCGTCCCTGCTTTCCTTTAATCATATCAGTCAGAGATTTTAGAGGTCGATTATTACTGCCTAAAACAGGTCTTCGACACCGAGAGTTGTCCAGCAGAGAGTCCACAGCCTGCTGCAGCATTCGTTTCTCATTTCTGATAATCACATCAGGGGCGTTGAGGTCCATAAGCTTCTTTAGGCGATTGTTGCGATTAATGATTCGCCTATAAAGGTCATTCAGATCGCTGGTTGCGAAGTTATCTCTCTCCAGCAGCACCAAAGGTCTCAAATCTGGCGGAATAACAGGTATAGCCTCAAGCACCATCCATTCCGGTTTATTGCCGCTGTTTTTTATTTCATTGATTGTCTTAAGACGTTTGGTAAGGTCCTTGACCTTCTGTTTGCTGTTGGTTTTGACTATAGCCTGCCTTAGCTGCACGCCAATATTCTCCAGATCGAGGTTTTCCAATAACGCTCTGATGGCTCCGGCGCCCATAAAAGCCTTAAACGAGCTGCCATACTTGTTCATTGCCTCACGGAATTCCCCCTCGCTAAGCAGTTGGCCCGCCTTCAGCGGGCTGTGTCCGGGATCTGTAACAACATAGTCCTGGAAATAGATTATCTTCTCAAGGTCCGATGTTTTCATCCCCAGAATAATACCAAGACGATTCGGGATAGATTTAAAAAACCATATATGTACCACCGGAGCTGCGAGATTGATATGTCCCATTCGCTTGCGACGGACACGACTATGTGTGACTTTGACACCACAGCGGTCACAGATTATCCCCTTAAACTTAGTGCCCTTGTATTTACCGCAGGCACACTCCCAGTCTCGTTCCGGCCCAAAGATTCGCTCGCAGAATAAGCCGTCCTTCTCCGGCCGATACGTACGGTAGTTTATGGTCTCGGGCTTGCGTACCTCACCGAAGGACCAACTGCGTATATCATTAGGGCTGGCCAAGGAGATCTTGACTGAACCATAATCGTTAATGCGATCGTAAATATTTCCTAACATTTATGGCCCCTTATAATGGTTAAATTGTTAAATGGTAAATGGATAAATGATTACCATTCACCGGTTACCAGTTACCAATTACCAATTACCAGTTACCAGTTACCAGTTATAGAGCATGGCTTCCAAGTCTTTTCTTTTCGAGCTGGATATTCAATCCCAGTCCTCTTATTTCATTACACAATACGTCAAAGGACAGCGGCGTACCCGCTTCAAGAGTGTTTTGTCCTTTGACCATAGATTCATAAATTTTTGTTCTGCCCTCCACATCATCGCTCTTGACGGTCAGCATTTCTTGTAGAGCATAAGCTGCTCCGTAGCCTTCCAACGCCCAGACCTCCATTTCGCCGAATCTTTGTCCACCGGTTCTGGCCTTGCCGCCTAACGGCTGCTGCGTAATCAAACTATACGGGCCGGTGGCACGAGCGTGGATCTTATCATCAACAAGATGATGCAGTTTCATCATATAGATATAACCGATGGTTGCCTGTTGATCGAACGGCTCACCTGTTCTACCGTCATACAATTGGGTTTTTAGCGTTTTGGGGATATTTATGAAAAATTCATCATGAGGTGGGGCTTGGCCCTTTTGCTCAAGCTCCTCTTTTCGCCGCTTCATAAGCTTATTTGCCTCATTATTGAGCTTAAGTATATCACCTTCCGTTGCGCCATTGAACACCGGTGTAACAGCATCAAAGCCCAGCACCTTTGCCACCCAGCCAAGATGAGTTTCAAGGATCTGACCGACGTTCATTCGGCTCGGTACACCAAGTGGATTCAATAATATGTCAAGGGGCGTACCGTCTTCAAGAAACGGCATATCCTCTTCAGGCATAGTCTTGGCAATAACGCCTTTGTTACCATGGCGACCGGCTATTTTATCACCGATAGACAACATTCTTTTTATCGCAACATAGACTTTTGCCATCTGCAGCACGCCACTTGGCAACTCATCGCCGTGTTTCAATCTTTCGATTTTACGGTTCTTTTCTTCTTGAAGCTCGGTAATCTTGATCCAGAATTTCTCCACGATTTTCTGTACGTTTTCTCGGGCAGACGCAGGTTTGACCCACTTAATGTCGAAGTTTTCTATCTGCTCATAAACAACTTCATCATTGTCGCTGACGCCGACTTTTTGACGAGTGGACGGATCGATGATATTGACATCGTATTTTTTATGGATTGACTCTATCATTTGCCTGAATATAACACATTCGTTAGCCAGGATTTCTTTTTCATATTGTTTTATCTGGGCATCAATGTCCTTTTTTTGCTCGTCAGTACCGGCTCCACGTCTGGTGAACAGCTCTGTCTTGATTACCACTCCCTCATAACCGCTGGGCAGCTCAAGCGAGTCATTTTTGACGTCTTCACCAGCTCTGCCGAATATAGCGTGTAAAAGCTTTTCCTCCGGAGTCAGTTCGGTCTTACTCTTTGGAACAACCTTGCCTACCAGAATATCACCGGGACAGACCCTCGTTCCCTCGCGGACTATTCCCCTTTCATCAAGATTTCGCAACGCTTTTTCGCTAACATTAGGAATATCACGAGTAAACTCTTCCTTGCCGAGGCGTGTCTCTCGAACTTCTGCTGTAAATTCATCTATGTGAATGCTTGTAAAACTGTCATCCTTACAAAATTTTTCGCTCACGATAATCGCATCTTCAAAGTTGTAGCCATCAAAAGAGACAAATCCAACCAAAACATTTTTGCCGAGCGACAGCACACCTTGTGACGTTCCTCCACCGTCTGCGATAATCTGTCCTGCCTTGACCTTGTCACCCAATGCGACAATCGGCTTCTGATTAAGACAGGTTCTTTCATTCAATCCAGCAAATTTGGCCAGTTTATATTCGTCGGTATGGCTAATAATTATCCTGGTACTGTCCACTGCGGTAACAACACCGCTATTTATGGCACGGATGACCATACTTGAATTCTGTCCTACAACCGTCTCCATGCCTGTACCGACAAGAGGCGGTTCTGTCTTTAAAAGCGGAACTGCCTGCCGCTGCATGTTCGAGCCCATCAAAGCTCGGTTGGCATCGTCATGTTCCAAAAACGGTACCAGAGAAGCTGAAACTCCGACAATCTGCTTAGGTGAAATGTCAATGTAATCAACTTCATCACTTGAGACATGGGCAAGCTCGCCACCCTTTCTTGCCAAGACCAGACCTTTCTTGATCTTTCCGGTCTCCGGCTCCACGGCTCCGGGCGGAGCAAATACTGCTCTCATCTCCTCATCGGCACGAAGATACTTCACCTCATCCGTAACCTTTTCGGACTTTACCTTGCGATATGGTGTAAGCAAAAAGCCATATTCATCAACGGCTGCGAATATTGCCAAAGAGGAAATCAATCCGATATTCGTTCCTTCGGGTGTTTCGATCGGACAAATTCGGCCGTAATGGCTGATATGTACGTCTCTGACTTCAAAGCCGGCCCTTCTTCTGTTCAGACCTCCAGGTCCAAGAGCTGACAATCTTCTTTCGTGTGTTAATTGACTTAGAGCGTTTGTCTGATCGACAACCTGGCTCAACTCACCACGACCAAAGAAATAATTTATACTGCTGGCTACACTTTTTGAGTTCACTAGATCCGCGATTCGCAACTGCTCTTCGACGTCTCTTTTAATGCTCATTCTTTCCTGAACGGTTTTTCTGAGCTTCAACAATCCCTTTCTGATCTCATCAGCAGCAAGCTCCTCGATAGTCCGCAGTCTTCTGTTTCCGAGATGGTCAATATCGTCAATTTCACCTTCGTTGTTCCGCAAAGCGATAATGTATTTCATAGTGTTAAGGAAGTCTTCCGGCCGAAGCGTCATCTCATTTTCATCTACGGCCTGGTTAAATTTACGATTCAATCTGAATCTACCGACTTTACCGAGCCGGTATCGGTTGGAATCAAAAAATTTCTCCGCAAAGAATGTTTTTGCTTTCTCCTGGTTGGGTGGATTGCCAGGTCTTAATCTCACATAGAACTTCAATAGTGACTGTTCGTGGCTCTGGCAATCATCTTCAGCAAGTGTATTTAAAATAAGTGTATCTCTGACCTCACTAATAACCTCAACTTTTTTAATGCCACTTTTTTGTTGTATTAAGGTAGCTTTATCACCGATTTGCGAGCCGGCTTTTGCTATTATTTCACCGGTTTCTTTATCCACGATTGGCTCCACCGACCACATAGAAGGTGTGAGTTTGTCAACGGAGACCGTGTTTGTTTTATAAAACGAACGCAATATTGACTCAGTCGTCCCATAGGCTGAATCTATTGCTCGTAAAAAAATCGTTGAAGGTATCTTACTGGACTGGTCAATTCGTACTACCAAAATGTCTTTCTGAGTAACACCTATTTCTATCCAGCTACCTCTCTCCGGGATGATTCTGCCACCGTGTAGAACCCTATCGCCTTCCTTGCTCTCAATGAGAAAATCTACACCGGGACTGCGGTGAAGCTGGCTGACAATTACTCGTACAGCACCATTGATTATAAACTCACCGCCGCCTATCATAATCGGTATCTCACCAAGATATATGCCTTGCTCGGCTAAATCCTCACCTTGCACGCTGCGCAAGCGACAAAAGATTTTTAACGGATAAGCATAGGACAACCGTAGCTGTACGCACTCGGTCTGCGAATAGTGTGGCTTTTCCAGCTCATAGTACAGATATTCCAGAATCTTCTTTTTATCATAGCTCTCAATTGGAAATATCTCTCTGAAAAGCGCTTCAAGGCCGATATCGCTTCTTTTGCCTGGTGGAATATCTTTTTGCAAAAATCGGTCGTAACTTGACCTTTGTACCGCTACGAGGTCGGGAATTTCCATAGTGTCATTTACTTTTCCGAAAATGCGAATCGGTTTTAGAACCATCTGTTACTCCCAGGATTCAAATCCCGTTAGAGGCAAAGCCTCTAAACGGGACAAATAGATAAGACCT
>CAZQKO010000001.1:34815-51470 GCA_964593945.1 uncultured Pirellulales bacterium
GGATTCAAATCCCGTTAGAGGCAAAGCCTCTAAACGGGACAAATAGATAAGACCTCATTTCCGCTTATGCCAATTCAACGGCAGCTCCCACAGCTTCAAGCTGCTTCTGAGCCGCCTCTGCCTCCTGTTTGTTCAATCCCTGCTTTACCGGCTTGGGCACACCATCGACAAGATCCTTTGCTTCCTTCAAACCAAGCCCAGTCAAAGCTCTCACTTCCTTGATAACCTGAATTTTCTTATCTCCGAAACTTTTAAGGATTACATCAAAGCTTGTTTTCTCCTTAACCTCTTCAGCCGCCGCAGACACCGGCCCTGCCATCATGACAGCACCGCCTGCCGCCGGCTCTATACCATACTCCTGCTCGAGGTAATCACCAAGCTCTTTAGCCTGCATTAACGTCAGGTTAACTATTGCGTCACCAAGTTTTTTAATCTCAGTGCTCCACTTCTTCTTGTCCTTTGTTTGTGGTTTTTCTTCCTTTTTTGTTTCTTTTACCTCTTTTGCTTCCTCTTTAACTTGTTCCTTCACCTCTTCTTTAGTTTGTTCTTTTGCCTCTTCTTTAGCTTGTTCTTTTGTCTCTTCTTTTGCCATTTCTATCTGCTCCTATTATTCTGCGCTTGATGGTAGCCGAAACTCCGTCGTTTCATTTAACTCCGACTTGTCGGAGGCAGCCACACAAGCAACCTTGTGTCTTGTCTTATGCCGCTTGTTTTTCAGCCCTTTCGATAACAGTCTTTATACAACCGGCTATTATAGTTGCAGCAGCGCCAAAACAGCCGCTCAATCTTGCCCCGGGTGATTGTGCCTGAGAGATTATTTTGCCCTGCAGTTCTGGACGCGTGGGCATCTTTGAGAGTTCCCCTGCTGCTGTAGCATCTAAAGATGAGCCTTCCAGAAATGCTCCTTTTATCTCTATTGTAGGAACCTTTTTGCACCACTGCGTCATTCCTTTAGCCACATCAACAATGCTATCACCGCCATACACAATGGTGCATGGGCCTTTAAACAGAGTCGTCGCCGTCTCCAGCCTGACATTACATAGAGCCTTTTTAAACAGCGAGTTCCTCACTACCATTAACCTGATGCCCTTTTCTTTAAGCTCACCACGCATCAGATTATTGTCAACTCCACTGACACCAATCGTGCTGACAACCAGGAAATCGCTAATATGCTCATCAGCAACTTTCTTTTCCAGCTCTGCCTGAAGCAGTTCTTTTACGAACTTACTCATCTTTCACCTGTTAATATCAAGAGTTTCATTGTATGCTGCACAATCAATCGGTCTTTAAACAACAACAGCTACAACAGGGCTCATCGTTGCAGATATGCACATTTTCTTTATATATGTGCCTTTCGCTGTTGCCGGTTTAATTTTCTTTATATGTGTGACGAATGCCTCGATATTACCTATAAGCTTTTCTGCCTCGAAGCTCTGCTTGCCGACTACTATTTGGACATTTCCACCTGCATCGTTCCTGAATTCAACTTTGCCCGCCGTGAATTCAGCTACGGCTGTGGCTACATCATCGGTTACAGTTCCCTTCTTCGGTGAAGGCATTTTCCCTTGTGGACCAAGCAGTTTGCCGAGCTTACTGACCTTGCCCATTACCTTCGGCGAAGCAATCGCCACATCGAAATCCATCCAGCCGCCCGAGACCTTTTTTATAAGCTCGTCACAGCCGACATCAATGGCACCGGCCTTTTGGGCAGCTTCGATGTCCGGACCTTCACAAAAAGCAACGACTCTTTTCTGTTTACCAATTCCATAAGGCAAAGATATTGCGCCGCGAATAATTTGGTCGGCTTGTTTCGCGTCTATTCCCAGATGCAGAACACACTCTATGCTCTGGTCAAACTTCGCTGTGTTGAAAGATTTGACTTTTTCGACCGCCTCCGCCAGACTCACCGACTCCTTACTTGCTTTTTGCGATTCTTTCTCGTATTTTTTGCTTCTATACCTCATATCTTATCTCTTACAGCGTATTACACCGCCTGAACAATTTCTTTTGCTATTCACCACTTTCTATTATTTCTACGCCCATACTTCGGGCTGTACCTCTAATGATTTTTTCAGCACCGGCTATATCATACGCGTTCAAATCTTTGAATTTGGTCTCAGCAATTTTCCGGATTTGTTCAGCAGTTACTTTTCCGACTTTTTCTTTATCTGGAACTCCACTTCCCTTTGCAATTTCAGCCGCCTGTTTCAGCAGTACCGCTGCTGGCGGGCTTTTAACTTCGAAAGTGAAACTTTTATCCTTATAGACGGTTATCACAACCGGCACAATTGTTCCATTGAGCTGTTTTGTTCGCTCATTAAACTGCAAAACGAACTGGCCGATATTAACACCATGCTGACCCAAAGCAGGTCCAACAGGCGGGGCCGGTGTCGCCTGTCCGCCCTGCGCCTGCAATTTAATCTTTACTGCTACTTCTTTAGCCATTGCTATACCCTTGATTCTTGGTTCTTGATATGAACCGGCGATGCCATACTCAATATCACAGCTTTTCGATTTGCCAATACTCTATATCCAGCGGTGTGCTTCTACCGAATATCGTAACAATCACCTTCACAATCCCGCGCTCGGCATCAATCGAATCGACTACGCCCTCAAAATTCTCAAAAGCACCTTCTCGGATTTTAATCTGATCGCCTTTTTGGAACTCGACTTTGATGCTTGGCGCCTGCTCCGGCTTTTCCGCCTCTAACAGCATCTTTGCCACATCCGTATCCCTCATTGGGGTCGGAACTCCCTCTGTACCAATAAAATCACCGACTCCGGGGGTCGCCTTAATCATAAACCAGGCCCTTTCAGGAACTCGGCCATCCTCGGTCGGGTCCATCTCCATAAAGACATAGCCGGGATACAATTTTCTCTTCTGGATTGTCTGTCTGCCTCCCCGTATTCGCTTAATCTGCTCTACAGGAACCTCTATTCTACCAATAATATCCGTTAAGCTCTCATTTTCCACTTTCTGCGCAAGAGCTTCTTTTACCTGCATCTCTTTATTTGCCGCAACTCGCAAAACGTACCACTGCATCGCACCGCCTTAAGCAAACAGCCAGTCAAAAAAAAGTCTAAAGCCGGTATCTGTTGCACCAAGAAGAACAGCCATAAAAACCACAACCACAATCACGATAAAGGTCGAAACGGCTATTTCTTTCCTGCTCGACCAGCTTACTTTCTTCATTTCGCCTTCACCCGCTATCAGGAAATCTGCAACAGAAGGCTTATTCATAAAGTAAAAAATCAAAATGCCCAAAGCGACTAACAATCCTGCGGGCACCATACTTTCGACCCACAATCCCAAATCAGTAGCTTCCAATAGGTGATAAAGCCGCAAACAGCCTAATCCGACGATTAGCGCTGTACCCAAGGCGCTGCATAATCTGGTGTATTTTCCTTGTCCAGGTTTATAAATTCTAAAAAACACCTTATCTAATCCTGATTGCCTTTAGTTTTTTCTGACCACGATTTGTCGGGACTGATGATAATCAAAGCAGGCCAGAAGGGAATCGAACCCCCAACCTTCGGTTTTGGAGACCGACGCTCTGCCAATTGAGCTACTGGCCTAATCTCTATTGATATTGTCATCACAGGGCAGATTTATCCTATTTACGTCGTATTTTGTGAACGGTATGTTTGCGTTCTTTTCTACAAAATTTTTTAAGCTCTATTTTCGGTACACCCTCAGCTACGCTGATACTCGTGCGATAGTTTCTGCTGCTACATTCAGTGCATTCAAGCCACACGTTTTCCCTTTTGCTCTTCTTCGCCATAGAAATACAATCCTACCAAGCAGGCCGATTATTTAAGTAAATTTGCTCTGCCTGCAGATGTCCGCTAACGATGTCTCACCGCCGCCGACAGTAATACTTTGATTCCTCAATTCATGGAACCCATTCGTTACTCAGAGGTGCTATGCAAGGATTTTCGTTACCACGCCGGCACCGACCGTTCGACCACCTTCACGAATAGCAAAACGAAGTCCTTCTTCCATAGCAATGGGGGAAATAATCTCCACCTCCATAGTGATATTATCGCCCGGCATACACATCTCTGCAGGCTTGCCTTCCTCACTTAACAGCGCAAGAATTGAACCAGTGACATCTGTAGTTCTAAAATAGAACTGTGGTTTGTAACCCGGGAAAAACGGTGTATGACGGCCACCTTCTTCTTTTGTCAGGACATAGACCTCGGAATGAAACTTGGTATGAGGCGTGATGCTGCCCGGCCGCGCAATTACCTGACCTCTTTCGAGCTCCTTTTTCTCAACTCCACGTAAAAGCAAACCAATATTATCACCGGCCTGGCCTTCATCGAGGGTTTTGTTGAACATTTCCACACCGGTTACAACTGTTTTACGTGTTTCTATAGCCAATCCGATGATTTCTACTTCTTCGCCAACTTTAACTCTTCCACGATCAACCCTTCCCGTACCGACTGTTCCCCGGCCTTTTATGCTGAAGACATCCTCAACCGGCATAAGGAACGGCTTATCGACATCCCGCACGGGAATTGGGACATATTCATCCATCACCTTAAGCAATTCAAGGATAGGTCCACATTCAGGGTCATCTATGCTCTCGGCTCTCATTGCTTTCAGAGCACAACCGCGGATAACAGGTGTATCATCACCTGGAAAATCATATTTATTCAACAGATCTCTTATCTCCAGCTCAACCAGATCCAATAATTCCGGGTCGTCCACCAAATCCACTTTATTAAGAAAAACAATTATAGTGGGCACGTTAACCTGGCGGGCTAACAGAATATGCTCACGAGTCTGCGGCATCGGACCGTCGGCTGCACTAACGACAAGAATGGCCCCGTCCATTTGTGCCGCACCTGTAATCATGTTCTTGACATAGTCTGCATGGCCCGGACAATCAACGTGCGCATAGTGCCGATTCTCTGTCACGTATTCAACATGCGCCGTGGCAATGGTCAGAATCTTTGTTTCATCGCGCCGCCCTTGAGACTCCGATGCTTTTGCGATTTCATCATAAGATTTGAACTTTGATAGGCCCTTGAAATCCATCACTCTTGTCATTGCAGCCGTCAAAGTTGTCTTGCCGTGGTCAACATGCCCGATGGTTCCAACGTTTACATGTGGTTTTGTCCGTTCGAATACCGCCTTAGCCATTTTAATATAGACCTCCAATATGCAAGGTTAATATTATTTACTTGCCCAAATCTTCACTTACTCTCCGACATCCGCTTTCAAACCTCAATAATTAGCTTCACGTTAAGATTCATATATAGTTTGCAAGCAATCTCAGCTCGACCTGCTTACATTTAGCTGCTGATGGGATTCGAACCCATAACCTCGTCCTTACCAAGGACGCGCTCTACCTGCTGAGCTACAGCAGCAAAAACCAATTCACCTTGATCATCCTGCAGACAACAATATCCCCTTGTTTTCCCCTAAAGTTAATAAGGAAAAAGCCTGCTACATGACCTACTTTAGTATAAACAAGTTATAATACAAGAATTGCTTTAAGAACTGCAAACATAAAAAACAAAAAAAATAAAAAAACACAAAAAATCTTCACAGCTCGTTTTTTTCTAAAAATGAGCCAAACTTGCTGTTTACAGACAAAAGTAACGCAAATCTGTGCTTACATTATATCGGTTAAAGTCGCGGTTAATCACCTATATTTCATTGTGGTTCCGTAGTTGCTGCCTTGCTAATGAGTTCTTTCCAGCGTTTCATCTGCTTACGCCACTCAGGCTTGGCCTGAAGGGCATCTCCCTTAATCTTATTTAGTGCATCCAACACAGTGTTAGGATCTGCTCCGCCCTCGTCGGGAGCACTTAGATATGCGTCAATTGAGCGTACCACTTTATTGTCGAGATCTAAGTCCTTTTGTAATAAGCAGTTTTCTACTAAATTAACTGCAAGATCTATCTTTGACCATCTTAAATACACCTTCACCAACTTAGACAAAATAGCCTCTTTTTCCTCTTCGGTCTGCGTAGCTTCACGTAATCTGCCCAGATAGTTTGCCGCCTGTTCAAACTGACCCATCTCAATATAAAGGTTAGCCAACATTTCTCTGATGTTTTTGAGAACTTCCGGCTTATTTTCACCAATCTTTCGATCTGCTATCTCAAGAAAAGCAATTTTCTGCTCGTCGGATAGCTTGATTTGGCTATTTTTCGAAAATAACTTGTCTATCCACTCGCTCAAAACGCTGGTATCGGAGCCGTTAAATATTTTGAGCATTGCCTGCCAGGCCAGCTTGCCTTCCGGGCTTGAACCTATTTTTTCCACCAGCCACACCAGGTCTTCCTTGGCACCGACATCGCTGGCAAGGTCTATCAGCTTCCTCCTCAGAATTGCACTGGGGTCATTGACGAAATCTTTTCTCAATATCTTAAGGGCACCCGCTTTATCAATATAGATAAGTCCATCTATTGCCGCTTCTCGAACCAAATCTGTTCTGTCATTTATAGACTTTTCAAACAAAGGTCTGAATAGCTTTCTCGCCGGCACATTTTGAGCACTTTGGGACGCACAGAGCCCCGCCATCGTGCTAAGTAGCTCACCACGCAAAGCCCCATTTGTATCTTTGTCTTGCTGGTTAAATTTTTCCGCCAACTTACCGAGATATTTTTCGACCTCAGCAGACGCTAATCCATCCTGCTCAAGCAACCTTTTCATAACTTCCGCACCCTTTTGCGCCTTTTTCGGGTCATTCTCATTGAGATATTTGACCGCCCAATCCAAGGCCTGCTTTCTTATATCCTCAGGAACTTTTATATTAGGATTAGGAGCAAAGGCATATCCGAGTGCTACAAATAATTCTATTTTAACTCCGTCATCATTTTCGACTTCGAGCCGAGCCAGCAGACTTTGAGCAGGGATCACACCACCCATTAAAGAAAGCAGTTGAGCCGTTTTAAGCCGGACATCTCTATTTTGGTCCGATATTAAATTCGCCAGAATGGGCCCTACCTCCCCCGGCAGCTTTGGATTAGGTCGGGTTCCCACCCTATCCTGGCGGACCTTTTCCAAAGCCCATAATCTGATTATCATCTCAGGATCACGCAAATTCTCCACCAGAAACTGGCTCCTGACCGCATCATCACTCAAAGCTAAGTATATCTTATCAAGCGCCGTGCGGTAGCGCTGCCGCCACGAGTTCAATTCGGTTTCCAGTCTTCGGATTTCTGTTTCTTTGCGGAGGAGCCTATCCCGCAAGAAGGCTTCCGGACCTTGGCGTTTCAACTCATTTATAATTTCTTTGCGGACCTCAACGCTGCCTCCGATTGGTATGCCTATAGAAGAAAGGGCACTTGCTGCTGCGGCTGCCACCTGACTTTCAGGATCTTCAAGCAGCTCAATTAACTTCAATACCGCCGCCATATCAGGATGAAGCCTCAACGCATATATCGCGTTCAATCTCGCCTTCACCGGTAATGAGGCATTTATTGCTATCCTTTCAAGAGGTTCTTTAATTTGCTCATACTTAAAAACCAAGGTCGCTTCAGCAGCTAATCTCGCCCCGGTGATATCGTCAGTGGTCAATATTTCAAGCAGAGGCTGGATAAATTCCTCTTTATTCTCTACTGTTTTTTGTGTTGTTCGCGTCTGAATTAGTGCTTTGCATACAGCCACTCGTGCGCTGTTACTGTCAGTTTGCTTTAGTGCCTCAAGCAGAAATTTCCTGGCTTGGGGGTCTTTATTAAATAGCAGTACAGTTGCCGCCTCTGTCGAACCCTTCAATAAAGCATCTCTGATGATTTTCAACTGGGGGTCAAGCTCGGTCTTTGTGGATGCTTCATCGGTCAGCAAGGCTGGTTCGCTCTGGCCAACGCCAGCCTGCTGACATCCTATCACTAACAGGAACATTATCAGATACAATCGTTTTGTGCTCATTCGAATGGCCTTAAGGAAACTGCCGCCTGTCCATTTAAGTATCATAATAACCGCCAAATCCATCCCGGTCAATTAGCTCTCAGCGATTTTCTTCATTCGCACACATTTTGTCCAGAACCACTAAAATATATCGGATAGCAAACTCTCAACTGTACTTACCTGCCTTTTGCAAATGCACTTCCATTACGGCCTTGGATGGAATTTCTTATGAATCCTTCGCAATCTTTCCTGGTCAACGTGTGTATAAATCTGAGTTGTGGCTATATCAACATGTCCGAGCATTTCCTGGACGCTGCGCAGGTCGGCTCCACCAGCTAATAGATGTGTCGCGAAGCAATGCCTTAGTGTATGAACAGTCAAATTTCGCGGCATACCTGCACGCATCGCGTATTTCTTAACTAACCTCCAGATTTCAATACGACTCATAGGCCGACCTGTTCGGGAAAGCAGCAGAAAATCTGCACTTCCAACCTTTATCAATTTAGGCCGACCGTCAGGTATCGCCAGATACTCAGTTGTCGTGGCACAAGCCACTTTACCAAGCGGTATAACTCGCTCTTTGTTGCCCTTACCCATACAGCGAAGATAGCCGATATCAAGGTTCAAATCGGACGTTTTCAAACATGCTAATTCACTTGCACGAATTCCCGTAGCATAAAGCAATTCAAGCATCGCTCTATCACGCAGATAAAAAGGCTCGTCCGGATGTGGAGCATTCAGGAGATCGATAACCTGCTGTTTGCTGCAGGTAATCGGCAGCTTCTGCCAGGCCTTCGGGCTTTCAATAGTACAGGCCATGTCGTCTTCAACAAGGTCCATAAGCTTTGCAAATCGCAGCAGCATCCTTATCGCAACAAGACAACGCTTCATCGAGCTTTCGCTCATCTGTTTTTGAGTGAGAATTCGCAGATAGCTTCGTATAAGGACAGGATTTATCTGTTGCAATCCATGAATTTTACACGATTTACAATATTCCAGAAAACCCTTCAGGTCGCGGCCATAAGCCAAAATCGTATTATTGGAAAGTCCCCCCTCAACGACTAAATAATCGAGAAAATCTTTCACACTTTGTCCGAGAGGAAGGTTCAATATTTTTTCACTAATAGATTGTGTCTGTGTAGAAAGCATATCTTTAATCTCTCGCGAAGCGGGAACCCTTGCTCGCTGACTTCGATTATCTCAGTCGCACAGAAAATCTCCGTGAAGTCGCTCGGAATCCGGCCCAGGTCACAAATGGCAATTCACTATTGGTTTTCCGCGAAGCGGGGTCCCTTCACGATGCTCTATAAGTTTCTATACTAATATCGGCATTCAGACAATTTTACCTTTAGCTAACCAGAGAAACGAACATATAACACTTGCCCATACAGAACATATCTGATAATATACAAGCACATCGAAGCATCAGTGGTGCCAAGTTTCAATCCGATCTCCTAAGGAGGTCTCATAAAGGAGTCGAGATATGAGCGGTATTTTTGGAGTCGTCTCAAAAGGAGGTTGTGCAGAAGCTCTTTTCTACGGCACAGATTATCATTCGCACTTAGGAACAGAATACGGCGGTCTGGCTGTGCTTGATAAAGACTTTACCCGTCAGATACGGGATGTAACTCAAAGCCAGTTTAAGTCTAAATTTTACGACGATTATAAAGACATGAAAGGCAACAAGGGTATTGGTGTTATTAGTGCCTTTGAGGAACAGCCTATTTATCTGCGGTCAAAATTTGGGCCTTTCTGCATTGCGACAAACGGGAGAATTGAAAACGCCGAAGAGCTTGCTGAAGATTTGATGGAAAAAGGAATATCTTTCAGCGAGGTAAGCGGGAAAAGTGCCAACGCTACAGAGCTGATAGCAAAGTTGATCAACCAGGGAAACGACCTGATAAACGGTATAGAAAAAATGTTTGATGTTATAAAGGGCTCCTGTTCACTGCTGCTGCTTAACAAAGATGGTATATATGCTGCAAGGGACAGATTCGGATACACACCGCTTGTTATCGGCAAGCGAAAAGACGCCTGGGCAGTCACGACTGAGACCAGCGCATTTCCAAATAACGACTTCGAGATAATAAAATATGTCGAGCCGGGTGAAATAATTCTGATAAGCGAGCAGGGAATGGTACAAAAAAGAAGGCCGACAGTAGAAAATATAAGCCAAATCTGCGCATTTCTCTGGATTTATACCGGCTTTCCTGCATCAAGCTATGACGGAATAAATGTGGAAATCGTCAGAGAAAAATGCGGACGATATCTTGCAAAACAAGATAAAGATATCGATGTTGATTTGGTCACCGGAGTCCCTGATTCCGGAATCGCACATGGTTTAGGCTATGCGATGGAATCCGGCAAGCCCTTCAGACGCCCTCTTGTTAAATATACCCCGGGATATGGTAGAAGCTACACTCCGCCTTCGCAAGAGATACGCGACCATATTGCAAAGATGAAACTCATCGCTATCAAAGAAGTGATCAAAGGTAACAGCATTGTTGTATGTGAGGACTCTATTGTGCGGGGAACGCAACTGAAAAACTTCACTATAAAGAAACTATGGGATTGCGGTGCCAAACAGATACATATAAGGCTGGCCTGCCCGCCTTTGATGTTTCCATGCAGGTTCAATCTTTCCACGCGTTCGAGTCATGAGCTTGCCGCCCGCAAAGCCATTCACCGCCTGGAAGGTCATGACGTTGAAGATGTGTCGGAATACATAGACCATAATTCCGATAAATACAAAAAAATGGTGGAATATATTGCCAAAGATTTAGGTGTCACGACACTCAGATATCAGACTGTGGATGATATGGTTAAGGCCATCGGAAGGCCCAGGGATAAGCTCTGCCTTTCTTGCTGGACCGGCGAACGCCCAAAATCAACATGCCCGAAACCAGCAATAGATATAGTGGATATAAAAAAGCCTTCTGAGAAGAAGGCTAAAAAAGAGAAATCTACTCTGTAAACTCTGTTCTGCTATAATATAATTGTATCTTTCGTTATTCAGGTTTAGCCGTCGCCGGCACGGCGACGTTTATTTCAGCTAATCTTTTTTACCGTAAAGCCAGTTCGAATCAGCTAATTCATATTCGACGATTTCATCAGGGTGGAAAAATATCTCTATTTCCCGCTCAGCCGACTCCCGACTGTCGGAGCCGTGAATAAGATTGTATCTTACGGAACAGCCAAAATCACCCCGGATAGTGCCCGGCTGAGCTTCATAGCCGGAAGTAGCTCCCATTATCTTGCGTATGATTTCTATAACACCTTCCGCCTCCCAGACCATCACAAGCATCGGTGCTGAACTTATATATCTTACTAAACCTTCGTAAAATGGCTTTCCTTTATGTACTGCATAAAGCCGGCGCGCTGACTGTTCAGAGATTTGCATAAACTTTGCGGCGACGAGTTTTAAGCCCTTTCGTTCGAGTCGCGATATTATCTCGCCCATTAAATGACGTTGGATAGTATCCGGCTTGATGATTACCAGAGTTCGTTCTGCCATGTTTATACTTCTTGGCTCGTCGCTTGTCTCTATTTCTGTTTTCTGTTAGCGAGACGCTACGCTACATCCCCTCAGGGACAATGTAAATCTCAACTCGTCTGTTAAGAGGATTGCCTTTTTTATTGGGCTTATTGTCCGCAATCGGTCTATATTCGCCAAAGCCGCGGGCGCTCATTCGTTTCGGGTCGATCTTATTCTCTGCCATCACGTTTAGCACCGATACAGCTCTGTGGACGGACAGGTACCAATTGTTCGGATGTTTCGCAAGCGTCGCGGGCTTGCCAATCGGGATGTCATCTGTGTGACCCGCAATTACAATATCGAGTTTTTTAGCCTCTTCGGAATTCAAAATTTCACAAAGTGATTTAATAGCTTTTACCGCCTCCGCTGCCACCTTGTCACTGCCCACTTCAAAAAGTAAATCGCTCTTGAACTTCACTATTCCCAGGCTTGCGTCGTATGTAACCAGATCATACTGCTTGGCAAAATCTTCCAGCTTGGTGCTTAGCTCCACTGGTAGTTGTGCGCCGCCGTAGAGCAGTTTCTTCTGCATTGAATCAATTAGCCCTTGTTTCTTAGCCAGGTCTTCCTTAAGAGCAGCGATTTTTTGCTCCAGTGTTTCTACATCGATGCCGCCCTTTTCTTCGGCATCGGCAAGCTCTCTGTTCAGCTTGTCAAGCTCAAGGTTTTTAGCCGCCACATCAGCCCGCAGCGCATCTATTTGCTTTTGCTGTGTTTCGTTTTGAATTCGCAAGTCCTCTAACTCTGAATTGCAACCACCCACCAGCACTATGATACCTACAAGCAAAACCATTAACAGTCTCGTAGTTAGCATTGTTCAATCCTTTCCAAAATTAAGATATTACTCCATAAAAATTGTACAAGAATTTTTTTATAAGCTATTACAACCGACTAATCGCTGAAACTGTGCCGCAAATTGCACAACGGAACTTCGCCGTTAATCGGTTACACTATAAGTAAAGCCTATTCATATTTAACCGTCAAGAATAAATCTCAAAATATAAAGTGCCCCTCAAGAGAAAGAAGGGATTTTTATAATTTGATTGATAGCTTACTTTCATGCCTTCAAAGCGGCTGCTTTTAATGTATCTTTATCGTAAAAAACGATGTTCCGATAAATATATTAAAATGACACGACAAACAAAAATATTCCTTAAACAAAGCAACACCAAAGTCGTAAATTTATCTTGATATAAACTGTTTTTTGGGGTATCATTAATGTTTTAAACCAAAACAGAAAAGGGGATAGTATTTAGTTCCCCCTCTCTTTCTAAGTGCTCTAAAAATATTAAGGTTTTTTAGGAAGTTCGACAATGAAAAAAATACTCAGTTTGGTAGTCAGTTTGATGCTTGCCTGTTCTGTATTTTTCGCAGGCTGTGATGAGCGCCAGTCCGGTTCCACTCCCGCTGAACTACCGAGCGATGAAAATAACAACTACACGGCGGTTCAAACTCCCAATAGCGTTGTGGAGTGGCCTGTGACTTCTACCATCGAAGAGGAAGAGAACGCAGCCGAGAAGCCGATCCGGACACCGGATATTATGTTTGTCCCGACGCCTCAGGAGGTGGTGGAAAAGATGCTGGAGATGGCGAAAGTCACAAAGGACGATTTGGTTTATGACCTGGGCTGTGGTGACGGCAGAATCGTAGTAACGGCAGCTCTGAACTATGGTTGTAAGGCAGTAGGTTATGACATTGACCCGCAACGTATTAAAGAATCGCTGGAAAATGTAAAGAAGAATAACGTTGGGCACTTAGTTGCAATTGAGCAGGAGGATATTTTCACCCTCGACCTCAGCGAGGCGAATGTAATCACTCTCTATCTGCTTCCGAGTCTGAATGTAAAGTTGATTCCACAACTGGAGAAGCTCAAGCCCGGCTCTCGGATTGTATCGCACGATTTCGATATGAGGGGAGTCAAACCGGATGAGGTTGTCACCGTGACCAGCGAAGATGGCTCCCAACACAAAGTATATCTGTGGACAACACCGCTCAAAAAGGAAACCGAAGCGGTGGAACAGAATTCGGAATTCTGATTGTAGAACACTCTGATACGGTAATTTGTACCACATCAGGTGCTTGTAATTCAGCGCCGTAGGGCGTCCTGTGGAGAAAAACCTTTCTTGATTACAGAACAAAGCTCGTTCAATCTAAAATAGTTGTTGGTTGATAGACACATAGTACAGGTTTTAGGATAAATTGACTGCTCGATAATCAATAAGATGTTCTAAATGAAAGAGATTTACTATTTTCCTCGCAAAAAAAATGGTAGTACTTTATTACTCTGCCTTTTTATCATAGTCCATGGACACAGTCTATCTCAGGCCAAATTCCTCAATCCAAAAGATGCTAAAACACCGCCGCAGGCCCGGCTGGCATCATACGCAAGCTCCACCATAGGAACAAATTTTCTTGGCCTCGAAGATTTAGGACCACACTCTTACAGACCCAACATATCTGAGAAAAACGGCATTATATATACTTGCAAAGCAGGACATATTGACATAGCTCATGCGCGCAAACTCATCGATTGGACAGCCTTTCTTGCAGCAAAAACCTTTGATAACCTGATTGAAAACAAGGCCGATTTCACATTCACAACAGCAAAACCTTCTATATACCATGTAAATATCGTATATCCTCAATACTGGACAGTTCTTTCGGAGCAGCAAAAAGAAAAAGTCGCCCGAGATATTTCCATCAAGGTCGGGCAATACATGGCTTATACAGCGAGTATATGGCACGAAACTCTTACATGGTTCGGTTATAAAAGTTTAAGATTTTTTACGGATTTCCCCTCCGCATTTTCGTGGGAGGACACTTTCTCAAATGTTTTTGGAAGCCACATTGCTGCTATGGCGCTGACAGATAGCGAGCATGAATTCAACGAAGCGGTGACGTTAGCTCTTGATCGGGAGCTTGAAAAGCTCGGTGTCCAATCAGCACGTACAGCAAGGCGCGCCGCTGAAGAGGTAAGGGGACTATGGTTCTCAGGCGATTTGCTGTTTGTTGACATCAAAAAGAGAAACTTCGATATAGGCCTGAATGACGGTTTCATTACACCGTTTATTGTTCCATCGTTAGCTGAGTGCGAAGGAGCAGAAGCTCAAGCATACCCGGTTCCAAACCTCGCTTCTCTTTCCAAGTATGGATTTTCAGTGCGACTTAAAATTGAACCAAGGGAATGGGAAAAAGACAGAATCCTAAGGATTGTGTATCCGCAGGCAGAAAACAAAAGTAATTGGATCGAGCCAGCTATTCACTTTGCCCCAATCATGGACTACATCAAAAAAGAAGCAGTAGCAAAATATGGTTATGATGTGAATTGAAGACAGAGCAATTTCTATCTTCTGTTTTCTGCTCCGCAAAAGGCGGAATTTCAAAGGATTTGGAAACCAACTGCAGTAATATCATCAACCTCAGAAGGTCTAACGGTTTGATTATGCACTAATGAGTTAAATCCATCCATCATTTCCACAACAGGCAATTCAGCGATTCTGCAGAACTGGTCATTGAAATGAAAGCCGGTCATGTCGTCGAACCCGCCTATAAACGGCTCTGCTCCATCAGAGTACAGCAATAACTTATCACCGCTTTGAAGCTGGACGGTTTGCTGAATATAGTCGGCATTTTCAAAAACTCCGAGCAGCGAGCCTCGCAATTCCAATTGCTCAGGTCGCTTACCGGGCCGGATAAGAACCGGATAGGGATGCCCGGCACGAGCGAAGGTCAACTGCAATGTCTTTATATTCAGCAAACAGTAGCAGCCTGTAGCGAACTGGTAACCGGAGAGCTTCTGGCTTGTCAGCCGAACATTGAGGTTCTTTATGACTTCCGCCGGCGAAAAAATCTTATAACTATTTTCGTATGTCTCACGCATAACCAGGGCCTGTTTAACAAAGATGGTTAAAAGCGCAGCCGGCATTGCGTGACCGACGGCATCAGCTACATAGAAGCCGACATGTTGCTCATCTATTCGTACAACATCGTAAATATCACCTGAGACCCATTCTGCCGGCAGGAAAATAGTAGCCCACTGTAATTCGTCGCAATTCGGCAGTTGATCCGGCAGAAAGTCACGCTGAACTCTGCCGGCCATACGAAGCTGCTCTGCGAGGTTATCAACCAGCGTACCAGCCATTTGAAGCTGCTGACCCAATGTATTTTTATCCGCCCTTTGGCAGTTTTCGATTTGATTTGTCGCAAGTGCAGGTTTTACTGTTATACCAGGACTTTTTTTACGATACGCAAGATTGAGGCTGATATTAAGCCACAGTTCATCTGTGTCGACGGACTTCGCAGAGTTAGTCCTGGAGAAACTGTTATTCGCCGGCGCTAAAGAAAAACTCTTAACAGGTGTTTCCGTACGATTTGTGAGTAGAATCACACCGACACCTTCCATCTCAAGCGATTCAATTATTCTGGCCAATTGCCACTGCTGTGGTCCATCGGACTTCGGCGGGACTTCGACGAGCTTCATTTGGGTCTGAGCCTCGGCTCGGCTGAACCCTCCAAAGTCCGGGTCGAAGACGGCCGAGTCGCTCAGTCGACTCGTCTGGGCGAAGCCAGCCGTAGCCTGAGACGTGGGGGATTCATCAGCATCGATAATCACAGTCCCAATAAGGCTGACTCTATTACGAATCTGGGAGAATTTATCTATGGGTAATACCATAAAGGAAAGTTTATTCTGCCTTAACAGTCGTTTTACTTCTGTAGGGATATTATTGCCGTTATTTGTCAGATAGAGAACGTCAGTAAATCTTTTCAGCACCTCGGATTGATTTAATAATGCTGTTTTTCCCATTTTTGGCTGCCTTTTTTCTGTGCGTTATAGGTCCTTGTATTTACATACATTCTGCGATTATCGACATAGACTAATTTCGGCCTATTAGAGGTGTTACTTTGCAGCTTTTTGTTTTTTCTGCTGTTACCCCCCTGCTTTCTTGCCCCTGCCTTCGAAGGGGATTTTATCATAGGATTTTCCTTCGTTTAGCCGTTGTCAATACGGCGACGCTGTTTGCCTGCCCTCCAAAGCACGTAGTGCGGCGGAGGGTCATTCCGTGCTTGACACGGAATCCACTTCCCTTTATCATTTCTTTTAGTGCGAGTATCAAGAGGAATACGCAATGCCGAATAACAATATAAAGCTGAGAAAGAAGGATTCCATCCGGCGAGTGCTATATTATGCTCATAGTTTTCATTGATATTCCCCGAGTTTTGTAGGGTGGGGTCGCAACCCCACCGTTAACCGAG
>CAZQKO010000002.1:0-37618 GCA_964593945.1 uncultured Pirellulales bacterium
TCGTAAGCTCAATGTACTCCTCGTTAGGTTCAGAGCTTGGATGGTACATAATCTCGGAGATACGCAGGTTCTCTGCTACCGGGCCGACTGCAAAGGTAGCTTCATTAAGTGCGCTCCAGGTGCTTCCATCCGGTACTCTCGATTTGACGTGTGTGCTCTTGGTCAGCGTGACAGGATCGGTATACTCTATGGCTGTTGGAGAAATGTCGGCCGAATTTGCCGGAGTAGTGCTCTGTCCAGATAGCAACTCAAAGGAGATAAGGAAATCTGAACTGGTAATCGTGGCATTAAGACCCTGGATGGCAAGTATATTACCGCCCTGGCGTAGAGAACTAATATAATTCGATATATCGAAGCTTTCGAAGTTAACAGCAAGGGAGTCACTGTGTGTACTACTGGCTTGTGAGTTCCACATAGATGTTCCGGTGAATAGTGCTCGCTGGACTTCGTCACCGTTGATATATGCAATAAAACCATCATCATATCGGATATTGAGAATCAGGCTATTCATTGCAGCCAGTTGGGTATTGGATAAGGTGAAGGGAACTCGTATGTAACAAGTACCATTATTGTTGTACATGTGCTGCTGGACATCAATATTAAAGTAGTCCTGGTAGCCGGAGCTTCTTTCATAGCCGACTCCGCCGGTACCGCTTAACCAGCTTGAATCATCGAACGCCTGGCTGCCTTTCCACGCATCGCTAATAGCAGCAGTAGGAACAAGCACCCGCTTGGAAGCACCTTCAGGTACGAGTGTGCTGGTGCTAACAGTCCCGCCTCCACTGCCGGGTACTCTCGGATCAGAACCATCAACAGTGTACCATACTGTGCCTCTGGGTTTGGTCATTGAGAGTTGACTGCTTGAAGAAACAGAGCCACCATGCTGATATGAGCCGTTGATATTAAAGACCGGCGCTTCCACATTGGGATAAAGTCCGGCTTTTATGAGCCAATTCAGAACAAACGCGGAACGAGGCCAAATAAACCGGAAGAGGATATTTTCCTGGATTACCAGCCAATCTGCCCGTGTGCCCGGCGTGGAAGACCGTGTGTCACCCCATCGGGCCGACTCACCAACAATTGCACGGTCGATTTGTGCCATCCGCGCGCGGTGCATATCAGCAGTGTTGGGATATGTCAGCACACCGCCGTTAAAAAAGAATTTGTGCACAAGGTCAGCAAAGTACATTCGATACTCCGCATTTGCTTTGAGCTTATCATGAAGGTCGGAGACACTTTGGCCGAGGACATTCTGCGAATCCCAGTATTCAATTGAGTGTTCTGCATCCCAGGTATGAAATCTCCACCGGCCGTCGGGTGAGTTACGATGTGTCGCATACCAATTCTTATTGGGCCAATCCCAATTCACCGCGAACCAATGCGCCAAGAGATCCGTGATGAAGTTGTCTATATCCAATTTCTGGCAGAGAGCATCATATTTAGCCTGGTTGCCGGGATCGGCTGCCACGGCGTTAGCCGCATTGAGCATGGTATTGAAGTTGGTGGTTGCACTACCGCCGACGCCGTCGTTGACGACTAAGTTTGTTCTATGCTTTAGTACATCGTACTCTTCTTTTTCGCCGCCGAACATCTGTGCAGCCCATGAATGGTCGGGCCGCTCGTGGATGTAATACATACCCCAGTATAAACCATTGATGTAAAGGTGGGCGTAAAGCCCATGCGGTGATTGACCGCCCATCACATTATGAAGGTCGGAGACGTACTGGTCTTGAATATACGTTGGCCAAAAATGCTGACCGCTGTGGTTCCAGGCATTGCTTAATACAGCGTCTAACACAATAGTATCAAATTGCTCGATCGGCGAGTCGGGAAAGACGCGATAATTCAACTGTGAAGGGCCGCCGGTGGGCTTGCCGTCATCAGTAGTAGTCTTGAACCTTGGGCGCATCGAGAGTTTGAACACCTTCCATCTGTTCAGGCTCGTACCACCACCGCTGATACCACCCTGCATAGCCATTGCACAATTGACCTGGAATCCCTCTCCATTGGGATCGATCCACTCTAATGAGCATACACGCTCGGTCCCATCCTGGGATTCATTGATGTATATCCCAGTGGGACCGAACCAATTATCCCTATCCATTACCAAAGAAATAGTTGGAACTGATTTAAGGTCATTTTTAATCGTCCCGGCGTACAGACCTTCAAATTTATCCTCGCCGTTCTGGCCGACCACATCGGGGTCCACCTGATAATCGCCGGTGACCGAACCCCACGAAGCAGGATAACCGGGTGGAATTGTCTGATGCCCGTTGACGGGATCGGTGGCTTGTCGACACACATCGTCTAAGAATATATAAGTGCAAGTGTATATGTTTGTTGGCTTCCAGCCCGTTTTATACGCCACCGCTCGAAGACACGTAGTCGTGCTAATGTAAATGGGATTTCGGTAAATCATGCCAGTCGGTATACCATGATCAAAACTATATGGCTCACTGCCGTCAAGTGTATAGAATATCGTGGCACCTTCGGTTTCGGTAGTAATCGTGACAGAAAACGGCGCATCATAAAAACCTCTTCTTTGATTAAATTCCGGCTCAGCTACAGTATCTATGTACCCGCTATTATTTTCAGCACCGGGCGTAGGTGTCTCGAAGAAACGCAGAACATCATTGGCATCTGGATAACGACCGTAAGAAATGTCGGCGGTCTGCTGGCCAAAGGTAATGCTATCTATCAAAGAGCTGCCATCGGTACCTGTGGCAGTCCTAGGGACTCCTAACGGAGAGCTATCGAACAGGCCAATCTCTTCACCGCCGGCGCTGAGCTGGAAGCTTGCGTGCATACCGGCATCGTCTGTATCATTATCAACCCATACCAACAGATATCCATGTGCCGGAATAACGGTTGCGGTGGGATTATTCGTCGGAAATCGCCATTTAGCGGGTTCAGATAAATCATCCGTGAGGTACATACTGCCTACATCAACAGCCGTATTACCAAAGTTATAAATCTCAATCCAGTCGTCGTACTGGAGTTGTGGGTCCTGTATAGTGCTGTTATTGGAGGCCATTATTTCGTTAATTACCAAAGGCTTATCGTCAGCCGATCCTTCGACCCCGCTCAGGACAGGTAATGCAAAACCAGCAAAATCAGCTAAAGATACCGCTGTTATCAGGCAAATCGTTGAGATTCTTAAAGATAGGAGCATCTTATTTTCTGTTTCCCATTGTTATTTAAGATTAATAAACATGCCTTCGCCGAAGCGGCTACGTGCAGGCAGGTCTGTGTATGTTATCTCCGTACCTGTGGCAGAGCTAGAGGATACGCCCATGCAGGCCTGCCTTCGCCGAAGCGGCTACGCGCAGGCAGGTCGTAGTCTAAAACAGCAAGATTAAAAAATTCTACTTTAATTCTAACATATTTACGGGGTCTGAGTCAAATTGTTCTTTCCTCACGATGGCCCTATCGATCACAGCAGTTCTAAGGACTCTACCGTCAGGCATCCCTTACGGGACTTACGGAGGACACAAAACATTTGCACTCTGAAAACATAACCGCTATCTTTAGGAAAATAACAAATCCTTTTGTTCAACAAGAAATTTTGCCAGGAGAAAGGTCCAATGAGCATTCAAAAAATCAAAATCACAGTTATAGGTATTATTTTTCTGTTTTTGTCGGCAAACTGGCCGGCATTTGCTGCAGAAACACCTGTGGTGAGCCTGCCGAATCCAAATGATCTTGGTCCTGAAAGGGAGCCAATAAAACAGCAAACCGAGAAACCTGCCATCAGTGGCAGTATGGTGACGATCAACGTCGATGCAAGCGCACCTGGTAAGCCGCTGCGGCATGTCTGGCAATACTTTGGATATGATGAGTGTAATTGCACAACTACACCCGGCGCGAAAGAGTTGATGAAAACACTGGCAAATATAAATCCCGAACCGGTCTATCTGCGTCAGCACTTTCTTCTTACAAACGGCGATGGCAGACCGGAACTGAAGTGGGGGTCCACCAACGTTTACACCGAGGATTCTGCCGGTAATCCTATCTATGATTGGGGGATTATGGATGAGATTTTCGATGCCATACTGGCTTCCGGCTGCCGGCCTTTAGTAGAAATCGGCTTTATGCCCAAAGATTTATCTTCGAAACCTGAACCCTACAAAGGCAAGGATGTGTTTTCAAGAAATAAAGCCGGGGTTTCATATCCACCCAAAGATTATGATAAGTGGGCTGAATTGATTCGTCAGTGGGCACGCCACAGTCTTGCCAGATACAAAAACGTCGAAGAAACATGGCTGTGGGAGCTGTGGAATGAGCCTAACATCTTCTATTGGCAAGGGACTTTCGAGGAGTATTGTAAGCTCTACGACTACACCGAGCATGCACTGCATGAAATTCTTCCGAAGGCGATTTTAGGTGGGCCACACACAGCAGGCGCTCCTTCATTTCTCCGCCGGTTTTTAAAACACTGTTTACGTGGCACAAACGCCATCACTGGCAAGCCTGGCACCCGTTTAGACTACATAGGATTTCATTCCAAAGGGCAGACCAAGATGGTTGGTTTACATCCACAGATGAATTTGGGAATGAACCTTTCCGTGCTCCAACGGGGTTTTTCGATAATCGCCGGCTTTCCTGAGTTTCGCAATACACCCATAATTATAGGAGAATGCGATCCGGAGGGTCTGGCGGCACTATCGGCACGAGTTGAGCCGGCCAACAGCTACCGCAATAGTTCCGCTTACGCTGCATACGAAATTGCACTGATGAAGCATACATTGGACCTTGCAGCTCAGCACCAAATAAATCTCCAGGGAATACTTACCTGGGCATTTATGTTCGATGGAAATGAGTATTTTGAGGGATTCCGAAGCTTAGCAACAAATGGCGTCCATAAGCCGGTGCTGAACGGATTTAGGATGCTGGGAATGCTCCGGGGCAGACGTATCCCTGTTACAAGCAGTGGCGCTCTCGGCCTGGCTAATATTGTTAGCAGAAGCGTTAGAGCACGTCCGGATATCGATGGATTAGCGGCAGCAACCGATGAGAGAGTGCAAGTTCTTATCTGGAATTACCACGACGATATGATAAACGTGGCACCATCTTCAATACAATTAACTGTAAAAGCCCCGCCTGCCCAGAGTGTCCTCCAAAAGTCCATTTTACCATCGGACGAAGTACGGCGGGCAGGTCCTCAGAATGCTCCTCGACGTGCCCGCATCGTCCACTATCGAATCGACGATACTCACAGCAACAGCTATACACGTTGGATTGAATTAGGCAAACCTCAGAATCCTTCGCCTGAAATGATAGCCGATCTTAACACAGCGGCCCAGGTCCAGCTTCTTGAGCCTATCCGCTTTTGTGATGTTAGCAACGACCAGGTCCAATTGAACTTCAGTTTGCCACGATACGGAGTATCGTTGGTCGAAATCTACTGGGGACCGAAGCCTGAATAAATTTTATCCGCAACAATCTACGGGTGCATGTCATCTTTGTAGGTAAAAAGATTTCTTTTGGAATAAGCCATCCCCAATCCCGATTCATCGGGATTGAGGCTGCCACTCGCCACCGTAAATGAGCAACGGAAGATATAGATAACGACGCGTGGCAGCCTCAAGCCAGCCCTGAGAGGCATCGAAGGGCGCAGCTTGGGGATGGATGTGTGTTTATTGAAAAATTGGTGTTAAAGGCCCAAAAATTTACCTGCAAACTCGACACGCATCCTGGATGCAACACGGTATTTTTTAGAGTTTACACAGAATCAATCCTGTGGTAAATGTACTTTCTGCAGAATAGGAACCCGCCGAATGCTGGATATTTTAGAACGGTTGTGCACAGCACTGCCCGGTTGATGCAATCGAGATGAAGCCGTACGAAAAGCATGAGATAGATGTTAATAAGTGTATTCACTGTGAGACATGCAAAAGTGTATGTCCTGCCGATGCTATAAAAGTTCAGTCTGTCTAAAGGAAGCCGGATGCCCAAGCTAACGATAGACAATCGTGAAGTAGAAGTAGCCGATGGCTCTACGATCCTTGATGCCGCCGAAAAGCTGGGAATCGAGATTCCCACTATGTGCTTTCTAAAGGGCTATAAGCCTTCAACAAGCTGTATGGTTTGCGTTGTCAAGGTCATCGGCTCAGAATATCTTGTGCCTGCATGTGGAGCTATTGCCGAAGATGGTATGCAGGTTGAGAGCGATACCGAGGAAGTCCGTCAGGCAAGAAAGGCAGCGTTGGAACTTCTATTGAGCGACCATGTCGGTGACTGTATGGGACCATGTCAGGTGACTTGTCCTGCTAATATGAATATTCCGTTGATGATTCGTCAAATCTCAGCAGGCCAGCTTCGTGACGCTATAGCCACTGTGAAAAAAGATATTGCGCTACCTGCTGTATTGGGTCGGATTTGTCCTGCTCCCTGCGAACGAGCTTGCAGGCGAGCCGTATATGATGAGGCAGTTTCGATTTGTCTTTTGAAACGGTATGTTGCTGACGTCGATTTAAATTCGACAAAGCCATATTTGCCTGCTTGCGAACCTGATAGAGACAAACATGTAGCTATTATTGGGGCGGGGCCTGCCGGCTTAGCTGCCGGCTATTATTTACGACAACAGGGCTTTGAGTGTACGATTTTTGATGAGCATGAAGAACCTGGCGGAATGTTGCGATACGCTGTATCTGAACAAGACCTTCCGAGGAACGTACTTGACAAGGAGATTGCTGTAATTTTTAAGATGGGTGTTAATTTCAAGGGACAAACACACATAGGTAAAGCACTATCAATGGAGAACTTACGCAAAGATTTCGACGCTGTGTTTGTTGCATTCGGGCAGATAAAAACAGGTAATGATCGGCCTCTTGGTCTTGAGGAAAGTTCAGGTCTGGTCGCAGTAAATTTCAGGACATACGAGACAAATCTAAAAGGTGTCTTTGCCGGTGGAGACGCGGTTCGCAGGCGAAAGCTTACGGTTCGAGCGGTGGCAGACGGCAAGGAGGCTGCTGTATCAATCGCGCAGTATTTGTCCGGTCAAAAAGTAACTGGAGCTACCAAGCCGTTTAATACCCATATCGGCAAGCTTAAAGAAGGAGAGATAGAAAAGTTTATGACCTGCGCCAGCAAGGCCGCACGAGTGACGCCGTCGCAAAAGGATGGTGGATTCACAGATGTACAGGCTCGCGAGGAGTCGGCTCGCTGTCTGCGTTGTGATTGCCGCAAAGCCGATAACTGTAAACTGAGGCAATACTCCCAGAGTCACGGAGCCAAGACCAGCCGATATAAAGGTGAACGGCGTTCATTTGTTCAGATTTATCAACATCCGGATGTGATTTATGAACCGGGAAAGTGTATAGCCTGTGGCCTTTGTATTTCCACAGCGGAACAGGCCGGTGAGAAGCTCGGCTTAACATTCGTCGGGCGTGGCTTCGATGTGCGGGTTGCGGTACCTTTCGATCGTTCAATGACCGAGGCTCTCAAGCATGCAGCGAGCCGGTGTGTGTCGGTTTGTCCAACCGGTGCACTGGCTTTTAAGGAAGTATTAAATTCGAAATTCGAATTAACTCTTCACAATAGATGAGTGGGTGGCATCAAACATCCTTACGCCGCCGGTATCTAACTGCAGGATTAAGCCTCTTTCAGGGTCTATTCCAATACAATTGCCGTTGAATTTTCTGCCATTGTACAAGAGTGTTATCCTGTGGCCTAATTGAACGCTTAGCTCATTCCATCGGTTGGTGACATTGCCTGGATTTTTCTCTGCTAATTCGAGCCAGCTATCTATCGAAGTCAGCAGTCTTTTTGCCAGTATAATGCGGTTGCACGTTGTCCGAGTTTCTATATCGATACTTATTGCGGTTGACTGTAGCCCAGATGGAAAAGACTCTTTCTTTTGGTGACAGTTTATCCCTATGCCAATGATGTAAATATTACTGGTATCGGACGATTTTGATTCGAGCAGGATACCGGCAACTTTCTTTCCGGCCAGTAATATATCGTTTGGCCATTTGATTCTTGCTTCGCTATTAGCCGGTCTGCCTATCGCTTCAGCGGTAGCTACGGCGCAGGTAAGTGACAGCAGCTCGGCTTTTAGTGTACTATTGATCAGAGTTATTGAGCAAAGGATGCTCTCTGAACGCCTGCTGAGCCATTTATTGCCGCCTCGGCCTCGGCCTGCGGTTTGCTCCTCTGCAAAAATAACGAGGCCGTCGTTGTTTTTATCCTTTGCATATTCGGCAGCGATGTCGTTTGTACTTGATGTGGAGTTATAAACGAGGATTTTTTTGCCTATGCGCTTAGTTTTCAGATTTATCTTTATCTTGTCCGGGTCGAGCATGTCGGTCTGACACATAGCTTTTCCTTCGACTACGCTCAGGACAAGGGATACCTGTCAAGGCCGATGTCAACGGCTGTAGCAGAATGAGTCAGTGCACCGACAGCGATTCGGTCAATGCCACACTGTGCGATAGCTGAGACGTTGTTTAGCGTTATGTTGCCTGATGCTTCAAGCAGCGGCTTTTTATTTTTGCCGCTCATTTTGTTACGCAACTCGACGGCGTGCTTAAACTGCCACTGACCCATATTGTCCAGGAGAACTATATCAATGCCCGGAATTTCCAACACGTAGTTGAGCTGGTCATCCACATGGTCAACCTCCACCGCGACAAATTTGACCCCTTTTACTTTTCTTGCTTCGCAGACGATTTTTTTCAGCTTCGGCTGAAAGTTTCTGCCCAATTGTGCGAGATGATTATCTTTAATCAAAATGCCATCGTATAGTCCCAAGCGATGATTATGACCGCCACCGCAGCGTACCGCGTACTTTTCAAGGATTCTCCAGCCAGGTAGTGTCTTTCTGGTATCGTAAATCTTTGCTTTTGTGCCCTGAATGGCCCAGACGTATTTGCGTGTGTTGGTAGCTATACCGCTAAGTCTTTGCAGGAAGTTTAGTATAACTCGTTCGGCACTTAACATGGAACACAGGGGCCCTTCTACGGTACCGATTTTTCGGCCTATGTGAGCGGATTCACCATCCTTTATGTGTATCTTTAGTTTAAGCCTTTTATCATAAATTCTGAGGGTTTCTTTTACCACAGGCATTCCGCAGACCACTATTTCCTCCCGGGAGATTATGCTTGCCTTGTCAATGGTATTATCTGTGAACAGAAGCTCGCTTGTCAGGTCACCTTTTCCGAGGTCTTCTTCAATAGCCATTTTTATCAACGGCCTTACTTGTGCAATGCTAAGTTTTATCATTCTTTACCTTTTTGTTTTACTTCGCAGAGAACAAAGATACATTTTTATTATTTATTCTGTGCATTTACTTTGTGTTTTTGTTTATTGCCGTATTTATCCTCTAATACATGGACAAACGCCTTTCGATTTGAGGAATACTTTTTGCCTAACTCTTCACGAACTTTGCTTTGAAATTTCACAGCGTCAAATTTCTTCTTCATAAATAACTTCCCCACCCTACGTTTTTCCTTTTGTTTTTCGCTGCTTCTTTGCAGCTAAGAAGTCACTTTTCTTTCTTTTTGAGCCGGTAATGATTAGCCCGGGCAATTCCCTTAGCTCACGTAGCTGGTCCCGCAAAAAAGCAGCCCGCTCAAAATCGAGGGCCTGGGCCGCCTCAAGCATTTCTCTTTCAATCTGGTTCGCCATCTCGACCTTATCGTATTCATTGTCGGCAAAGCTCACCGCCTCGCGGGCGGTATGCCTGGCTTTTATCCGCTCAGCCAGGCTTTTACGGATTTCCTTCCTTATCGTTTCAGGCGTAATATTGTGCTTCTTGTTATATTCAAACTGAATTGTACGGCGTCTGTTTGTTTCGTCAATAGCTTTTTGCATTGATTTCGTAACCGTATCTGCATAAAGAAAAACGGTGGCGTTGATATTCCGGGCCGTCCTGCCGATAGTCTGTATCAGCGAAATCTGGCTTCGCAGGAAGCCTTCCTTGTCCGCATCGAGGATGGCAACGGCTGAAACCTCCGGCAAATCCAAACCTTCCCGCAGCAGATTTATCCCCACAAGAACGTCAAATTCGCCGTTACGAAGGTCACGAAGTATCTCGATCCTTTCGAGAGTATCAATCTCGCTGTGCAGGTACCGGCACTTGAAACCCTTCTTTGCGATGTAGCCTGAAAGATCCTCCGCCATTCGTTTGGTCAGGGTCGTCACGAGCACTCGTTCTTTGGCCTGAACACGCTTTTCTATCTCGCCTAAAAGGTGCGGTATCTGGCTGCTCGCCGGATACACAAAGATTTTCGGGTCCAAAAGCCCTGTAGGCCGAATGATCTGCTCGACCACCTCGTGGTTACATTTTTCCATCTCGAACGGCCCAGGCGTAGCTGATACAAAAATAACGTTCGCCCAGTTTTCCTGAAACTCTTCAAAACGCAGGGGCCTGTTATCTAATGCGCTGGGCAGCCTGAATCCGTGCTCAACCAGGACCTCTTTCCTGCTCCTGTCGCCAGCCCACATCGCCCGAAGCTGTGGGATGGTGACGTGTGATTCATCGAGAAATAAAAGAAAGTCCTTCGGGAAATAGTCGATCAACGTATAGGGTCTTGCTCCGGACGGCAGGCCCGAAAGATGTCCGGCGTAATTTTCGATACCGCTGCAATAGCCGACCTCCTGAATCATCTCAAGGTCATAGCGCGTGCGGGCTTCCAGCCGCTGGGCCTCAAGGAGCTTGCCCTGGCTCCGCAGTTCAGACAGCCGCTCTTTCAGCTCAACCTTGATGCTCTCCACTGCGGAGGTAATTCTGTCGCCGGGCATTATGTAGTGCTCCGCTGGATAAATAAAGACCTGCTCCTCAACGGCCAATACATCGCCGGATACAGGATTTATGTAGCTTATCTGCTCAACCTCATCGCCGAAAAGCTCAATGCGAATCGCGAATGATTCATACGAAGGATACAGCTCGACCACGTCGCCGCGAACCCTGAATTTTCCTCTTTGGAAGTCGATATCGTTTCTTGTGTACTGGATGTCCGCCAATCTGCCGAGAAGAACATTTCTATCTATATTGTCACCTGTTGTGACGGCTACGACGCTGGCTTTATAATCTTCAGGTGAGCCAAGTCCAAAAATACATGAGACGGATGCGACAATAATACAATCTCTTCTTGATGAAAGGCTGGTTGTGGTGGAGAGCCGAAGCCGGTCGAGGTCAGCGTTTTTCGAGGCGTCTTTTTCAATGTAGATATCTCGCTGCGGAATGTAGGCTTCCGGCTGATAGTAGTCGTAGTAGCTGACGAAGTATTCGACTGCATTTTCCGGGAACAGCTCCTTGAATTCCTCATAAAGCTGAGCAGCTAAGGTTTTATTGTGAGATATGACAAGGCTCGGCTTGTCGAACCGGGCGATGACGTTAGCCATCGTGAATGTTTTTCCGCTGCCGGTAACGCCCATCAGGGTCTGGAATCTCTTGGCCGAGCGCAGACCTTCCGCAAGCCTTTCTATGGCCTGCGGCTGATCGCCTGCAGGACTAAACTCTGTGCTTAACTTAAAGATACTCATACTGATAGAATACCGCATCCAGAACACAGAATACAGTCCAAAGGATGCCTTACGGCAAAAAACAATGAAAAGGAATTATAAATAGTGAAAAGCTCCATTATTCGTTTACCGGCTGCGCGACTCGTTTCGTCTTAAGTAATTCGGTTTTCGTCTCAAATGCCGATTTATGTCAGACGCAACCGTGACGAGCAGCGCAAACGCAACCGTTTAACTTTTATGTATGATATTCTTTTTGCCTTCACAACAGCAGGTCGGTATAATCACCAGCAACAACTCCGCGGATTTTCAACAAGGCTAAAGAGGAAATTGTGCATTGAATTACAGCAAATTAAACTAAGGATATAATCGGGCTTCGCCTTTCCGGCTACGCCCTGATAATAATTATTTGCCACGGCATAGCAGGAAGTATTAGATATTGTTATGTTATGCAAGAAACCTATACATATACATACTCTTCAGTTAAATGAGGTAAAACGTTGGCTGATCCAAAATTTAGAGATTATATAAATCCTGTCATTGATGCAATCAATGCTCTAGGTGGTTCCGCTAGACCCCAAGAAGTTTATAAATATATTGCTAAATCCCTTAATCTATCTGATGAAATTCTCAACGAAGAAAGAGAGAGCGGTGGTTCTCGCTATGAGAATCAAGTAGCTTGGGCAAGGTTTTATCTTGTTAGAGCAGGCTATATCGATTCTTCAAAACGCGGCGTCTGGTCACTTACAGATAAAGGCAGACAAATTAAAGAGTTTATAGAAACAGAAATTGACCAGCTAATAAAAGATGTCAAATCCCAATCTACTCCTCTTTCGAAAAATACTTACGCTGGGATAATTTCTTCCCAAGATGAAAATATCATCCTATCTGAAGAAGAAAGTAATGAGGCGTCTCCACCTCCTGAGCAGGTTAGCTATAAAGATGACTTACTCAACATAATACTTTCCTTACCACCATCGGGATTTGAGAGGCTGTGTCAACGTTTATTAAGAGAATCTGGTTTTCAAGAAGTGATTGTTACAGGTAAATCCGGTGATGGTGGGATTGACGGAATTGGAATTCTTCAAATTAATCCTTTTGTGAGTTTCAAAGTTCTATTCCAAAGCAAACGTTATTCGGGTTCGGTCAGCGCATCGCAAGTTCGGGACTTCCGAGGTTCCATGATGGGCCGAGCTGATAAAGGAATTATCATCACAACGGGAACTTTCACAGCAGATGCAAAAAGAGAGGCAATTCGTGATGGTGTTCCTCCCATCGAATTAGTTGACGGCGAAGTGTTAGTTAGAATGTTCGAGCAGCTTGAATTGGGATTAAATCCGAGAACTACTTACGACATAGATTATAGTTTCTTCAACGAATTCAAAGAGTAAAAGAATAACAAATCACTGGAGAGAAACAGCCTGAAAGACCGCTGGTTAGCCGGTGCGTTGATATTAGCATAATGGTAGCATAAAAAAACCGTGAGATTACGGCTTTGCCTATCTCACGGGCTGAGTTGTGTTGTAGATTATTATGTTGGCAAATGATACAATGACTTGTCCGTACATCAATACAACTTCGGTCCCCCTGAATCTTGACACCTACCGTTACCTCCACCGGGACGGGAAGCGTCTCATCCAGTCGTGGTTTAAACGGTCATATAGGCGTCGAGAGTGTTCACCTGATAAATCATTTGAGCCCTTCATCTTTGCTTGGATATCATTCAATGGATGGGCTTCATGCGTGACCTGTAAAGACCGAGATATCGATATAGTCCGATGTGTCGCGGACTGCACTAATCTTCGTCATCGTTTTACGGATCTTCTCTCGTCGGAATCCGATTTCGCTAGCGAAGTGAACCAGTTCGCGAAACTCTGGCCGATCTTTAAGGCTCAAGATGTTCGTAAGCATGGTTACAACAGTGCGCCTTCTAATAGTCGAGAAGAGATCATCAAGGAGTATTCGCGTCATGCTGACATCGACTTCGCTCCCGAGTGTGCTCTCTACCACATGAAGCGTGGGGAAGTGATTCCAAGAGACTGGCCACATTCCTTACACACGATCTATCGTGTCCGTTGCAACCTATTCCACGGCGAAAAGTCTCTTCACTCAGAGATGGATGCCCTAATTGTGAAGAGCGCATTTGATGTACTAATGGATTTCTTGACGAAAACTGAGATGATTGTGTCCAACCACCAACTGCATCGTTGAGCCCCAACGTTATTCATTAAATTGGACACGACCTGCCCGCCACGATTATTGTGAAGCGTGATGCGTGATGCGTATTGCATATAGCGGGTAGGAGGCAGCGTTTAGCAGGCATAGGGTGGAGCAAACTTCGCCTTAAAAGATATCAAAGGTTATTTTCGGTGGGCTACATGAACGAGGTAGAAATATTTTTCTTTTATCACAAAATAAATTTTCTTGATTGTAAATAATACAAAGTGCGTTTATACCCTAATTGTAACGCATTTTTAAGTGCGATCTGGAAGGTGCAATTATGAATGAATTTGAATCAATCAGCCAAGAGTTATTATCCCTAATTGAAGAATGGGAACCAAAACTATTAGCTCTTGGCAATGATGTTATTACTGAACGACGAAACAGTCAAAATCGCACCATCAAGCAAATTGTAGGACACATGGTGGATTCCGCCTCTAATAACACGCATCGAATAATTCACTTGCAATACCAGCAAAGTCCCTTGATCTTTCCGGACTATGCGAATCTTGGTAATAATGACAGGTGGATTGCCATTCAGAACTATCAGGAGGAAGAATGGAATAACCTGGTTCAATTATGGAAATATACTAACATGCACATTGTCCACGTAATTCAGAATATAAATACTGAAAAATTAGACAATGTTTGGATATCTGCTTTAAATCAAAAAATATCACTAAAAGCCATGGTCGTTGACTTCCCACGGCATTTCAAACTACATCTTAGTGAAATAAATGAATTAATAAATAAAGAATAAATGCACTTAACACGATGTTTACTCCATCCGCCATTGGCAGACTAATCAGCAAAGATCTCCTCCATAAAAAGACTGTGAAAAACGTAGTATTCTACATCGCACGATCATCAAGCAGTGGTGACGGCTTCTTCAGCAATTGCAATGCACATGATGTTCATTTGGCCATTTGCGGATAGACGACGGCGGCGAGCAGAGCAGAGCCATATTTTTGCCACAAAACCTCCTGGCTGTGATAGTCGGCATTACGAGGTAATTCAAGAGTAATGGTAGGAATACGCAGGGATAGACCCGCGTAAGAGCCCAGCGAGCCGGGTTGTGCACCGAGCTTGCGTATGGTTAAATTGCAATGCTGAGCTAAGTGGTCGGCCAAATCCGAAGCGGGGCCATCATAATCAATACAAGTCAACGGCTGATGAATACTGACAATTCGATCCGGTGAGTATTGTCGGATGACCGATGCGATAGCTCGGGCCTCTGGCTCTGAAAGCGGAACATATCCATTCTGTGCGTTGTTCTGCCGGTTGGCCGCCGCGAAATTGCGGTTTAAGTCCACACTCCTTGCATTGTAACGGCTATTGTTAGCCATACCATCCGGATTAACCAAAGGTAAAAGAACGACCTTGCGTCCGGTTAAGAGGCTCGGTTTGCTTTGCAGGTAATCTGTCAGCTTTTGAACGAGGGGCGTACCCGCAGGTTCATTGCCGTGAATAGTCGCCATAATAAGAGTCACATCCTGCCCCTGACCAAGCACAGTGCACATAATGGGCCTACCCTGCACCGATGTGCCTATAATACGATGCTCCACGGCGACGGAGGGTAAAACAGGTGTGGTCCGCCGAGGCGGTTCAAATACTATTTGAGGCGGGGCAGGCTCAGTACAACCTGCAAAGCTCAAGAAAGCTAATAGAGCTGAAACTGTTAAAATAATATACTTTTTTCCTTTCATTTCACTATACCATCGACAAATTCCACCCAGTCTCTGTAGAATTTCAACTCGGCAGTCTGCGTTTTTGGTTTTTGGATTGTCTTTAAGCTCGCTGCTGCTATAATTAGGTTTTAATTTTGCTTGTAGGTATAGTAATAAAATCCCGACGAAGTCGGGTATGATCCAGTCCAGGGCTTCGCCCTGGCTAATTGACAGAGGAAACAGTGCGATTCCAGGTTTTTAAGGACGGTAAAGTTGTTGACAAATTCAGGTTTTACGGCGCCTATATTTTCGGGACCGATGGCATTAGCATTCGCCGAGCGAAGATAAGGTTTAAGAACGGCTTTATCGAGTGTGAAAGGCCAAATTTAGAAACAGCGGGGCTGGCCTTATTGTGGCCTGTTGATGGCTTTGGAAGGATGCTTTTGCCGACAACGTGCCTTCCTGAAAGAGAGCGTCCGTACAATTTGAATCTCGAGATTGCCCGAGCTAAGCTGATGCAAATCATCATCAAAAGAGAAGACTGGTCATTTTTTGACAGCTTAGCAGATCTGGAAGATATTTCAAAACAGGCCCGGGAGCTGTTTGTTCGAGCGATTCAAAATGTTTCGGACGCAGAGGCAGCATCGCAATTTGCGGACGAGTCACTTAAAAAGGCTATAATTATTGCTGAAAAGCTGGCCATAAAACAGGCAGAGTCATTTTTCAATACAAAGGCCAAGAACAACAGTTTCGGTCGGGGCTGTCTCGGCTGTAGCGTTGACCCGATACAGGTTAACAATTCCGATTATGTTCATAAATTATTAGAATTGTTTGGCTCTGTAACGATTCCTATTAACTGGGCGCAGATAGAGCCGGAGAAGGGTAGATTAGATTTTTCGATGGCTGACAACTGCATTAACGTGCTTGGAAGAAGGAAGCTGGTGATCGCAGCGGGGCCCTTGCTTCGTTTTTCCAAAGAGTCTCTGCCCAAATGGCTGCTCGAGAGCAATGCAGGATTTGAAAAGATTCGCGAAACCGCATACCAATTTATTTTGAGGGTGGTAGCTCGCTATTCGGGTATCGTTCACAGGTGGATTGTATTGAGCGGATTGAATACTTTTAATTATTTTGGTTTTAGTTTCGAGCAAATTTTAGGAATGACCCGTGCGGCTAATATGGCTGTTAGGGCTGCCAGTAACAGGGCTCTGAGGATTGTAGAAATCAGTAATCCCTGGGGTGAATATTTTGCGATAGCACCGAATACCATTCCGCCGCTGGCGTATATGGACATGATTGTGCAAAGCGGTATAAATTTCGATGCATTCGGATTAGCCATGCGGTTAGGTAAAAATATATCCGGTATGCACGTCAGAGACATGATGCAGATATCGGCCGTTCTGGATTATTTTGGACCTATAGGCAAACCCTTGTATGTAACCGGTGTAGAGGTGCCAAGCCAAAATGGCGACGGCTTATACAGCAGCAAAGTTGCCGGCACATGGCACCAGGAATGGGACCAATCGCAGCAGGCAGAATGGATTGAACAGTTTTATAAAATAGCACTTAGTAAGCCGTATGTTGACTCAGTAACATATTCGACACTTGCCGATACGAAGGATAGTGCCATTGCAAATAGTGGCCTGACGACCAAACTGCTTGAGCCTAAAAAATCATTTCAAGCTTTGGAAAAGCTTCGTGATGAAATTTTTAGCTGATAAACACAACAACGCATGACAGAAACCAGACAAGAACGGATTCAATCGTTTGCTTTTATTATTAGTGAGCTAATTTGTGCCGCACTGGCTGTCGGCATTGTCACTTCATGTTTTGCAGGGTATAACTCTACTATAGCTGGCCGAGAGATTGCATTAGAAGAAAAAATAAATCCGAACGATGCACCGGCAGTGAGCCTGGCAAGATTACCAAATATAGGCCGCCTGCGGGCACAGGCAATAGTTGCATATAGAGAGAATTTTGTTTTACAAGAAATCGACAGGCTTGCCTTTAGAGACTGTAACGATTTGCAAAAAGTCAAAGGTATAGGACCTAAAACCGCAAAAAATATGAGTAAATATCTCAAGTTTGAATAAGATAAGGATAGAGATTGGAATCGAAACCGTCTTTTGTGGTGAAGTTGGGGTGAGATTAAGATGAGAGGATTAAAAATAGGTATTGTGGTCCTGCTCATGACGTCCTCGATAGCTTGGGCGAAAGTGGGGAATGTCCTGCAGGTGATAAATACGCCTGGACCATGTCCGAAAGGACTGGCATTTGACGGTAAGAATCTCTGGGTGGCTGATAGCTTCACCGACATGATTTATGCGATAGATGCCGAAACCGGTAAGGTAATTAAGAGCTTCGAGACACCAGGGCATCACCCCGAAGGACTTGCATGGGACGGTGAGTGTCTCTGGCACACTGATTCGGGAGAAAATTTGATCTATCGACTCGATCCAAACAACGCAGCAGCAATAAAAGTTGTGGAATCAAGTACCGCTAATCCCCGTGATATTGCCTGGGATGGCAAGTTTATATGGATAGTAGATCATAGAGAAGATGTGTTGATGAGGGTCTCGCCGGTTGACGGAGCATCAGCAAAGTTTTTTCCATGTCCAGCGAAAGAAAGCACAGGAATAACATTCGATGGAAAATATCTGTGGGTGGCAGACCGAACTGAAGACAGAATTTATTTGGTCGATCCGAATGATGGATTGTGCCTTTCGTCATTGAGAAGTTATGGGCCGGTTCCTTATGGGCTGGCGTGGGCAGATGGAGTTCTTTGGAATGTAGATTATGAGAACCGCCAAATTTATATGATAAAAATATTCGATGACGACATTGTCACCAGGTGGGATGAATGGCAGACGTCATTGCATTTTATTAAGGAGTTCCGTAATTACGGGCCGGGTACAGTAAAAACGCTGGATGTTTTTCTTCCACTGCCGGAGAACCGTGACAACCAAACACTACTGGCTCCGATCGAATTTGACACCGAGCCTGTAGAAGTAATCGAAGACAAATGGGGGCAAAATATTGCGCATTTCAGCTACAAGGACCTGGAAGGCTATAATCTTGTCCGGTCAGGTTGGAAGGTGAAGGCCAAAATATATGCTACGGAGTACCTTATTTATCCTGAAAGGATAGGGACACTTGATGACATCCCAAAGGAAATTAAGGATAAATTTCTTGGTGACGGAGAGAAATACCTTATTCACGATCCCTATATCAAGGAAACAGCCCAGAAAATTGCCGGTAATGAGAAAAATCCTTATTGGATAGCTCGGCGGATTATGGAATACTTGTGTGAGCACTTGAGTTATAATCTAAAGCCGATAGGTGGGTGGAATCCGGCTCCGGTAGTTCTAAAGCGAGGGACAGCTTCGTGCTCGGAATATTCATATTGTATGATAGCATTGTGCCGGGCACTTGGGGTGCCTGTTCGGTACGTGGGAGCGGTGAGCCGGCGTGGCGATGATAGCTGGATAGACAATACGTTTCACAGATGGGTGGAAGTTTATCTGCCGCCGTATGGTTGGATTCCATTCGACGCCAATAAAGCGGACAAAAATCTTCCGGGCGAAAGGGTTATGGGAGTAGGGAATGTTTCAGCTCGCTATATCATAACTACTGAAAACGGCGGTGGAGATAAATATTTGTGGTTCGGATATAACTTCGGCTACAACTGGACAAGCAAAGGTAAGTGTCGCATCCATGAGGAAACTTACGGCTTATGGTCTGCTCTGGGTGAAAAGAAATACCATAAGAGTGTGGATGCAAACAGGAACAATAGTCGATAATAATTAGTGAAGTAAAAAAGAATGGAAGAGTGGGAAATAGAAAAGCCGGTTGGAACCTGTTACGGAACCGGCAGAAAAATAGAATACAGTGAAGAGTATTACGGCGCTCTTGTGGAAACCGAGCAGGGATTACAACGCCGGGATTTCTGCGCCGATTACTGGCAGAGCCAGAAGCCGGAGGTGTTCTGCTTCTGGAAAACAAAGCTGCCACAACCAGGCCAGAAAAAAACACAATTTATCGACGATGATATGCTAATGGCTTTTTTTAACAGGCTGGCAGAAGAGACTGAGCAGGAAAAAGTAAACTTTCGCTTTGTGCTGGCACTAATTCTAATGCGAAAAAGACGCTTGAAATATGACTCATCCGAGACCGAGGATGGCAAGGAAATCTGGCGTTTGAGAATAACCGGCGAAAAGGAAATTGTCACGGTGACAAATCCACATCTTGATGAGGCGCAAATCGAGCAACTGTCCTCACAGATAGGCGAGATTCTACAAACGGATTTATAAAAAGTGCATTACCTTCAATATAGAAATCATCTATTCTTTCTTTACTTGGCGGCGACACTAATTCTAACCGGCTGCGCCGAGCAAATTCGACAGCCGACGCGTGTCTGTCCGGGTAAGGAAACTGCAATCGCGGCGCTGGCTGCTTTAGAGTCACGCTCACAGAAGGTAGCACCATTGAAAGCTAACGGCCAATGCCGTCTGGAGTATTATGCTGACGGCAAATTAAAGAAGGAAAACTTCCCTGTGAAACTTTGGTTAAATCCGTCAACTGAAATTTATATGCAAGGTGATATAGCCTTTGATCCAAGAGGAATTGTTCTGGGTTCAAATGAAGATGAGTTTTGGCTCGCGATAAGACTCAAAGAAATTAGCAGCTACTGGTGGGGTGCGTGGGCCGAGGTCGGCTCTGTTGAGGGACTTTTACTCGATCCGAGAGTTGTGCTTGAAGCCCTTGGAATTATGGCAGTGGCAAGTGACAAGGAAGATGCAAAAAATTGGTCATTGTCAAAGGAAGGGGTCTTTGATGTTTTGACGAGACGCAACGACAAGTCAGGGATAATCAAAAATATATATATCTATAACTGCGATTATTCTGTGCGGAAGATCCAGTATTTTAATATTGATGATGAATCTGAGCTCGTTGTGGAGCTATATAAGTACAAGAAGATTGTTGAGGATTTTTTTGCACCGAGGATTATCAGGATTTCAAGGCACAGTGCAAATATCGAGTACCAGGCAAAGATTTCCCTTCGTCTGACTTCTATAAAGCCAACGAGCATAAGTTCCAAGCAGCGAAATATCCTTTTCAATCATCCGGAACCAAAGAGATTTAAGCATCTTTTTGTAAATGTTGATGGAAAGTGGATTGAACAAAGGCAGGATTAAAAGCTTGTCCTGAGCAAAGCCGAAGGAACCAGTTTTTTTATGTCTAAGGTAAATCTGAGAGAAAGAATCAGGCAGGGTGTATTTTTGTTGGATGGGGCGATGGGAACCGAACTGATCGCTCGCGGGATCGAGGCAGGGGTGTGTAATGACTATCTGAATATCGACTCACCAGATGTCATTTTGGATATTCACCGGGCGTATCTGTCAGCGGGCAGCGATGCAGTTCTTACCAATACATTCGGTGCAAATAAATATGCTTTGGCACGGCATGTTTTAGCCGACAAAGTCGTTGATGTAAATACCGCAGGCGCACAAATAGCTCGGCAGGCAGCAGGTGAAGAAAAATACGTTTTAGGTGATATTGGGCCGAGCGGAGATTTTCTCCAGCCATTGGGGAACTTAGAGCCACAGGAATTAAAAGATGCTTTCACCCAGCAGGCAAAGGCACTTTTAGATGGTGGCGTCGATGGATTTATAATCGAAACAATGGCTGCTCTTGACGAAGTGGAAATTGCAATCGAAGCAGTAAAATCGGTTTGCGGCAATCTACCTATTTTAGCATCTTTGGCTTTTGACAAAGCCGGGGACGATTTTAAGACAATGATGGGAATTGATGTCGAGTCTGCTGTTTCAAAAATTGTTTCTTTGGATGTCGATGTGCTCGGATTTAATTGCGGCATGCTAACACTCGATGAATATATAGAACTGGCGGAAAAGCTTGTTTCAGCAGTAAGAGCTTTAGACAGAGATGTTTTGATTTTTGCCGAGCCTAACGCAGGAAAGCCGGAACTAATTGATGGTAAGGCTGTTTATAAGGTATCGCCAGAAGAATTTGCAACTGCTGCTGAAAAGATTCATTCTGTCGGCGTAAAAATTATTGGCGGCTGCTGCGGCACAGGACCTGCTCATATCGAAGCGATGAGCAGGAAGCTGCGAGTTGGTAACGGCTAACGAGGAACGAAGGATCTCAAAAGAGAGAGAGGGGGCAAGGGTGGAAATACAAAGCCGTCTACGACCTATTCGACATTGAGCTGCTTTTGTTGTCATGTCGAGCGTAGTTGGGGCATCTGCCTTGTGCGCGATGTTAATCGTACAAGCTGTCACTGAGGTCACGCCAGTCAGGCCTGCCCTGAGCGAAGTCGAAGGGGTTGCTCTGAACAATCATTTGCAATTTTTTATCCTGCCTCCAGTCCAGCCGAACCGAAAACAATCTCTGCGTTGTTCATAGAGCATCCCGTCCATACACGACCGGGGCATACGAAAGCCCGCAAAAGAGAGCGACGAAGAGAAGGAAACTGAAGAATAGTATCCAGCGCGACTGCCATCGGGTCACGTAGGATAATAAGATGCCGCCGTATGAGCTCAAAAGCACCGACCAGGAGAGCGGCTCAATTTGGTGTCCAACCCTCGCTATCCAAGTGGGGATTATCCCGACTTGATTTGGGTGGAGAAGATACTGTCCGAAGTGCCAGCCAAGAAAAATCAGTGCTGGGAGCAGGCCGGCTGCGCTTAAGACAGCAATCCGCTTCTTGGAAACAGACTCTGGAGCGAGCAGGACACGTGCACCGAGTAGAATGACTGTGATTGGGCATGCAACGAAGGAGAAGTAGAATGCCGCTATTGCCCAGTGACGAATGGGGAAGTTAGTGATAGGGACTTCCTTTTCCGTGAGGAGGTGTAATATCGAAACAGCGAAATCGAAACCAGAATGCTTTACTGAAACGAAGTAGACACCGCCTATTCCTGAGAAGCTCCGGATGTCCGAATACCACGGACAGAAAAACACAACGATAACCAGAATAATAAAGACAAACGTGAGCGGCCTGCGCCGGTGCGGCCGACGTAAAAAAACTCTGATTAGCGCTTGTTTATTCTTCATTTGCCATTAAGCCGCTTCATAGTGCTGGTTAAGGCCTAACTATGTATTTTATATGGTTCCTATAAGATACCAGTGGATGTTAATGTCTGCTTTTTCAAGTATTATTGTGGCGATTGTCGGGATAAACAAGGGGAATTTTCGATTTTCTTAAACTTAGATTAAAACCGATTTTTACAAGTATTGGATTCCCGTCTCCACGGGAATGACAAAGACCTCAACCATCGAGGAATTTTGAGATTTGCTCGATGGTTTTTGTAGTTGCGCCTTGGTTTTTTCTGATTGTCTCTCGGCCGTTTAAGGCGATTTTATTGGCGTAGTCTGGTTCAGTAAGACATCTCTGCATGGTTGCAAGTAAATCATCCTTATCTTTAACCATAATAGCACCGTTATCTTTAATAAGTGCATCAACAGTCTGTTTGAAATTAAATGCGTGAGGGCCAAAGATAGTGCATTTGCCGAGAGCCGCTGCCTCCATCATGTCAGAACCGCCCATCGGAACTAAAGACCTGCCAACGAAGATTACCGTTGCCAGCGAATAAAATTTTCGAAGGTCGCCCATCGTATCACCGAGAATTACCGTATCAATTTGCGATTTGCGATTTGCGATTTGCGATTTTTCACCAGCAACTGGTGCCAGTGTTTTTAGTTTGCTATATCGGATTACGTTAAAACCGGATTGTTCTATGAGCTGCGCAACTTCATCGAATCTTTCCGGTTTACGCGGCACAATAGCCAAACACAGATTACTAAATCGACCTGCTTGTCTTAGATTATGAAAAACTTCCAGTAGTATTTTTTCTTCATCATTTCCGGTGGCACCTGCTACCCACAAACGATTTGCGACTTGTGATTTTCGATTTGCGATTTTTCCAAACAGTTGCTCTGCGAGAGCATCGGCACCGTCAACGTTATCGGTGATTTGGGCTGTGTCATATTTTAGGGAGCCGGTGACAATTACTCTTTCGTTCGGGCAGCCGATCTGTTTGAAACGCTGAGCGTATTCATCCGTTTGAGCGAGAATAAGACTGACCTTGCTGAAGATTTTCGAAGCAACCGGCTTTATTATTTTGTATCTTGAAAGGCTTTTGTCACTTATTCTGCCGTTGACGACAATAACAGGGACGTTTATTTTATGGGCTATATTAACAAAGTTGGGCCAAACCTCTAATTCCATCAACAAACACAGTGACGGATTGATTCTGCGAAAGGCACGTCGTATTATCCAGGAAAAATCGAGAGGAAAATAAAATACCTTAAAATTCTCACCGAAAATATTGCTTGCACGGGCAAAGCCGGTATCGGTGGTAGTGCTGATTACAATCTCATAATTACCAAATTTCTTTTGCATCTCATCGATAATAGTTTTTGCAGCATTTATCTCGCCTACACTTACCGCGTGCAGCCAGATACATCTTTTCTCTGGATTATTGCGTGTAATTTTGCCGAATCGCTGGGCCCAGCCTGTACGATAGCGTTTATGCCTGATGGTCCGATAGATAACCATAGGGCTGTATGCCGTCGCAGCAAACAAGTATATAAAGTCCATCAGAACTCTCATTGATCTTTTCTTTCAAAAATACAATGGCACAATGATAGTTCCTGAACGTGCTATAGTCAAATGTTACACTGCGAAGTTCTCTTAAATGGAGAATATAGAAGTGTATTGGCGAAAGCTGCCAAATGTTTAGCTTCGTGTTTTATACACGCCGTTTGCCGTTAGCGAATGCCAGCCAGCCAGTACTGTGAAAAAACGGAAAAGTCCAGAAAATTAATAATACCATCCGTATTCAGGATGGGAGCTACATCGGCCTTTTCGTTCCATTTGGGAGACTGAGAATCAGCGAGCCAGGCCTCGGCAAAGGCTGAAAGGTCTAAGTAATCGACTTTATCGTCGCCACCCTTGGGGGCGATATCAGCAACAAGAGCGGTCACAGGTTCAAAATAGAGAGCAGGATCCTCATCAAGGAACATACCGCCGCCGCGCAGCACTAAATTAAAATCGACAAAGAGATTCATGCCGATTACGCCATCAAGGGTGCCTCCTTCAGGAGAAAAGACATCAAGTAAAATCACAGGGACATTTGTGTAGCTGAGCCACTCACCGATTGCCGGTATCTGGATTGAATCGATGTAAAAGCCGGGCACAAAGACGACTTCACCGGTGACGTCTTCTATCTCAACCTCAAATTCCAGCTCTTTTGGATTTAACTTAAGGCGGGCTGCGATGCGAGAGCCGATAACTGTTACCTGAGCGCCGGTATCGAGCATGAACCGGTCCTTGTCGATAGCACTGTTTTCACCCTCAACAAGGTCCACACTGTGAATGAAAATGAGGCTCTGGGATAAGTTCCCAATAATCACGGATGGACTCATCGGCGGAAATTCAAAGAAGCTTGTAAGGGTAGGAAAATATTGAACACTCACAGCTCCGCCCGGCCGCAATTCAAGCGGCACAATGTTGGAATATGACGGAATACATGGGTCTTCATGCTCATAAAGACGGATGTCCGGGGCGGTGAATTCTTCGCCGCCACGACTGACAGTTACCTCCTGGTCATTGTTGATGACAGTTGTGTAAAATACACTTAAGGGTGTACCAACAGCGGTTGTAAGATCGGGTCCGCTGCCGGGGTCTTGACCAACAACTATTGACACGTTACTCTCTCCAAGCATTCTGGATGTATCCAGCAGTAACCCATTGGGGTCCAAGGAACCGAGTCCATCGACAAAAATAGCGAGCGGTTGGCTTATCCATGCATCAACCGATCCAATTACGCCTGCGATCATGCTCGTATTTGAGGTAATGAGATTCGGGAATCCATTGAAAAGTCCTACCTGAACAGCGGCTGCATAACTCATCACATTGGCGCTTGCGCCTGTATCGAGGATGCCGATGGCATAATCGGTCTTGGGACTAATTCCGAGCGGATAACGGCCCACGATGGATGTCTCCGGAACAGCATCCAGCTCAAGATCGTCGAGCCGTTTGTTGGTCACGGAAATGATTATCCATGGAACGAAGCCATCAATAGGCGGCGAGTCAATGGCGTAAGCAAGCACGGGGGCAACCATGCCGAAGTTTTCAACCTGAGCCGAATCGTCTTGGGAAAGTGCTGATTTAAATACCGGCTGTCTCAGTCCTAGGCACTCCTCACGGAGGACGATTTTCTTTTGAAGAGGGGCACCACGGCTGGTTTGACTATCTTTGAGAGGCACAGGTTTTTCCTTTGGATAGTGTATCGCTTTTGAGTTTTTGCCTCCTGTAATACGCCAGTTTACTTCATATCGTTGCCATTCTGGTTGGTTAGCTGAAACTGCAGGAATCCACCATAAAAAGGCAGCCAGCAGCACGATGAGCCACACACGAGTTAGAGTATGCACGGTTGCTCCTTTCATCTCTCCTACGGTAATAAGTATATATTCATTGTAGCAGATACGAACGAGATATTTATGTAAAAAACAGAAAAAAGGCGAATCTTACCTCCGCCCTCTGCGAGAACACTTGACTTGTTCAGCGTTTTAGCATAATAAAAGATATTCATTTTCGTCCCCGTAGCTCAATAGGATAGAGCGTTGGCCTCCGAAGCCAGAGGTTGTGCGTTCGAATCGCACCGGGGATAATCATTGAGCCCTTATTGGTTAGTAATTCACGCTTATACCTCACCTTTTTGCCTTAGAGGGGGGTATGTATCATCGAAAATGCAATACCTTCTGTCGGCTTTCTTTGCTGCATATAAAAATTTTTTAGAAATGTCCCATAAAAAATCATCTTTGCTGCCTCTATATTATAAAGTGCCTTGTTACATGGCTTTTACGTTGAATTGAAGCTCTTTATTTGTTATCATAAGATAGCAATTCAAAAAGGGGTGATGACATGAGAATTCTTCGATTTATGTGGAAATGGTGGTGCCAAACCTGGCATTGCTGCGAAAATAACTCATCCGTGATCGATTCCCACAAGTGGGAAAGCAAAATCGAGACTTTTCGGCATTTATCAGACAAACGCTATTAAGTTTGCCATCTGAAAATTCATCCAGCATGTGGGTTCGCCTATCTACATTTCTACCGGATGTCTTTGGTAAATATAGACTTAGGATGATGCTTGCTGCTCTGCGTAGCCGCTACGCAGCACAAGTGCCAACCAATCTTGACTGTCGTCAGATGAGTTCTTCTATAGCCTTCTACAAAAATCTGAGCTGGCTTGTTTTTTTGGTTTGCGCTTTTAATGACACAGTGTCTATACGCCGTACTTGCCCAAAAGCGCTCACCTTGATACGCATTATTTTCAGGTTGACTATGTCACCTTCGTTGACTTTTTCCATTTCCAGGGAAAATTCTTTAATGTTACGCACCGCAGTATTATTTACCTCTAAGATGAGGTCACCGCCGGTAAGCCCTGCCTGTGCTGCCACGCCCTGCCGTTCTGCATCGGTTATAATTAGTATTGGATAAGCCTTATCGTAACCAAACTTTCTTGCTACAGAATCGGTCAGTTCCGAGATTTCTATTTGAAAGAATTCTTTTGCAAGTTTACTGCCGTCAGGCAACGGCTTAGCCTCCATTGTCAATCGGACCGTTCGAGTCTCTGGCCGTAATCCTTGAAGTCTTACGTACTTGATTTCTATGGGCTCTCCGATTTCTTTGTGCATCATTTTTACATAAAAGTCGATAACTCCGTTTAGCTTTCGTCCGTCAATTTCCAGAACCAAATCTCCCTTGGCCATGCCATTTTTTTCCGCCGGGCTTTCTTTCACTACGGAGTCAACTTCCAGGCCGGTAAATTCACCGACTGTTTTCAACCTGCCCATTATCAATCCAAGTTGAACGCGACGCAGCTTTTCCGGCATGAGCATCTGGGTCAGGTTGTCGGCTAAAGTATCTACAGGTATCGCGAAACCAATATTCTGGGCATCGGGTCTGATAGCGGTTGTAATTCCTATAAGCTCGCTTTTTACGTTCAAAAGCGGCCCGCCGCTGTTGCCGGGGTTAATCGGAGCATCTGTTTGAATTAGACCCCGCAGCCAGAATCCTTCCGTTACTTCAATATCCCGTCCCACAGCACTCACAACGCCGCTGGTAACCGTATTCGAATAGCCGTAAGGATTGCCGATTGCTATTACTGTTTCGCCTATCATTAAGTCATTGCTCCTGCCTGGATGTATGAAAGGCAGCTTGTCTTGTGTTTCTATTGTCAGAACAGCTAAGTCTTTGCTTTGGTCCGCACTTATCACTGTGACAGGGAATTCATGGCCATCGCCTAACATTACTTTGATATTTTTAGCGGCTTCTACAACGTGTGCATTTGTAATGATGTAGCCATCTTCGTGAACAATAACACCTGAGCCGAGCACCTTGACCTGTCTTTGGAATCTCGGTCCCCAAAAGTCAAACATGCCCGGCAAGTCGAACTCGGGCCATATAGAGGTTGATACTGTTCGCTCGCCGGAAATATTGACCACCGCATTATGCGTTTTCTCATAAACTTCTACAACGGGTGTTCTCCTACTGAAAGTCTGCTGCTGAGCTGATGAGTACTCTGCAAGTCCCACCGAAAAAACACCAACTATTATCACCAACAGCAAGTTTCTCATTCTCACGGCTCTAACCTCCAAAATCCAGGTTCTTGATATTAAACAGAGATATTTAGGTAATTTTTTCACATACAATATACTTAAGCTTGTAGCCCTATGTTCTGGCTATTGTATAGATTTGTCAGACACGGGATTCAATTTCTTTAGCTCTGTAATAATCTCTTCCGGCGCTGTAAAGATAGTACCGTGTTTTACCCCATTTGGAAAAGATAGCTTGTCGGTGATAGACTCCCATTCAAGAAGGTCCTTGGAACGTGCGCCTTCGTATCGGTGCCGCCTGTAAGCGTCATAATAAACATACCAGTAATCGCCGATTTTCATCGCGGTTGGGCCTTCCACCCAATTAGGCGAAAACGGCGTCGTAGCACGACTATATGGCCCTGTTGCCTTTTCGGCAAATGCTATGCGGATGTTCTTCTTGGGGTCGGGCTTTAGTGTCTCGTCTTTGAGAAACATTATATATCGCTGGCCGTCTCTGGCGATGGTAGCATCAATCACACTGAAGCCGTCGTTATAGAACAGCTCCGCCTGCGAATAGGTCTTAAAGTCGGCTGTGGTGACACAATAGATGCGATGATTGCACAGGCCGTCTTTACCACGGTCACCGGTGTCGTCGGTTTCGGGAAATCTGCCGGGGATGGTTGTAGCCCAGAAGATAAGGTACTGCTTCTGTGTCTCGTCATAAAAAATCTCCGGAGCCCAGCAGTTCATAGCGTTCGGCTCATGTGTCATAACACCCAGCCACTGTTGCTCCGACCAGTTGATCAGGTCAGGTGAATGGGCAATGCCGATACCCTTGTCCCACCAGCCGCTCGTCCAGACCATGTGGAATATTCCGTCCGGCCCTTTGCAGATACAGGGATCGCGCATAAGTTTTCCGCCGACCTGCGGCTGCAGAAACGAGCGGTCGTTGTTTAGCAGGTGCCATTTTTGACCGTCTTCGCCCCAGGCCAAATGCAGGCCGTCCTCGCCGTTTCCTTTGAAATACGAAAAGACATATTCGGAGCCGGTGGCAGGATTCTCCTGTGTGACGGCATAACCACATATCGTCATACCTGCGATAATTATGCTCAACATCAATTTGTGTGACATATTCCTTAACTCCTCTCTATTTTGGTAATTGGTAAATGGTTACTGGTAATTACCAATTTCCAATCACCAATTACAAATTTCTTATTTTGGGGAATATTGTAGTCAGAATTCAAGGAAACAGCAAAAGAAAAGGAAAAAGTGAAAAGTAAAGAGAAGAATTACTCAAATAGTCAAAATCCCAATCTTGACATCTCTTATCGAAGCTGTTAGATTCCTGCCCTCAAAGTTAAACATATTTCAATATAAATCTAAAGTAATTTGCAGGAGGAAGCAATGGACTGCAAAAAATTCGTCGAAGAGCAAATCGCTGATATTAGAAAGACCGTGGGCAAAGAAAAGGCAATTACTGCTTTAAGCGGCGGAGTGGATAGCTCTCTGGTCACAGTGCTTGGACACCGTGCCCTGGGCAACCAGCTAAAAGTGGTCTTCATTGATAGCGCGCTAATGCGCGAAGGCGAGCCACAACAGGTTGTGAAAACTTTCGCTTCGTTGGGCATTAAAGTGGAATTAATCGATGCCCAGGAAGAATTTCTCTCTGCCCTGGCAGGCTTAACAGACCCTGAGGAAAAACGACAGGCCGTCACGGACACATTTTATTCAAAGGTTTTTGCACGTTTGTTAAAAGAATCTGGTGCGAAGTTTTTGTTTCATGGCACAATCCTCACAGATATTGAAGAAACCGTAGCCGGTATCAAACGGCAGCATAATATTCTCGCTCAAATCGGCATCAATCCGGAAAAAGCTTATGGTTACTCAGTCATTGAGCCGCTGAAAACCTTGCGAAAAGACGGTGTCCGTGAGGTCTGCAAATTCCTGGATTTACCCAAGGAGATTACCCATCGCATACCATTTCCAGGCCCGGCTTTAGCGACTCGAATTGTCGGCGAAGTCACACGCGAGCGTTTGGCTACTGTACGCAAAGCGACAGCTATCGTCGAGGAAGAGCTTGCCGACAGCGGCGCCTTTCAGTATTTGGCTGCCTTACTTAACGACCGTGCGACCGGTATTCGTAACAATAAACGCGAGTTCGGCCAGATAATTGTCGTGCGTTGTGTTGAAAGTACCGATGCCAGAAATGCAACAGCAACTGAACTTCCCTGGAAAAAGCTTAATCACATCTGTGAGCGTATCGTCAACGAGTTAAAAGATGTCAGCCGCTGTTTATATGATTTGACACCGAAGCCACCGGCAACTATTGAGTATATCTGAATTGTTTAGCCCCCAGCTTTACTGGGGGTTTCTTATCGTATATTGAATAATTCTATTTAAAACATTTTAGGAGGCAACCCAATGTCAGACAAGAAAGCAGACTTAGCCGGTCCGGGAATCGGCGACTATAATGAATTAGAGAAAATACTGCCACAAGATTACACATCGTTACTATCACCAAAAGAAACGCAAATCGCTATTTATGCGGTCAAGGATTACATCGAGCAAAACCTCTGCAAAGAGCTTAATCTTATTCGAGTCCAGGTTCCTTTGATTGTAGACGTGGAAAGTGGCATCAACGACTACCTCGACCGTGATGGCTCACGCACACCAATCGGATTCCATATCTCGAATGACTACGACAAAAATCCGATTGATGCTGAGGTTGTTCAGGCGGCGACCAAGTGGAAACGCATGGCCTTAAAGCAATTCGGAATGGAGGTCGGCGAAGGTCTGCTTACCGATATGCGAGCGATACGCAAGGATTATTTTCTTGACCATGACCACAGCGCTTATGTCGATCAGTGGGACTGGGAGCTGGCTATTACCGAACAGCAGCGAAATCTCGACCTTCTCAGAGATGTGGTGCGTAAGATTTGGAAGGTTCTAAAAGGAGCCGAAATCCACGTTCAGGAAATGTTTCCACAGCTTAAGACCGACAAGTATCCGGATTTGCCGGATGAGCTTACTTTCATCCACGCTGAAGAAATCCTCGACATGTACCCGGATTTGCCGCGAAAGCAGCGAGAGACAGAAATTGCAAAGAAGTACCCGGCTATTTTTATTATCGGCATAGGTTGGGTGCTAAAGGACGGCTATCCACATGAGATGCGGGCCGCTGACTATGATGACTGGGTAACCGAAACTACCTCCGAAGATGGAAAACCGATGCACGGCTTAAACGGCGATATTCTCGTCTGGAATCCGGTGACAAAACGCCGTCACGAGCTGACTTCTATGGGTATTCGAGTCAATAAAGAAACGCTCAAGCAGCAGCTTGAGATTTCCGGCCAACTCGATTTTCTAAAGCTACCGTACCATCAGGCCATATTGAATGACGAAATTCCTTTGAGCATCGGTGGCGGCATAGGCCAATCTCGCACGTTTATGTCATTATTGAAAAAGGCCCACATCGGCGAAGTCAGTGCCACCGTCTGGCCAAAAATCCTAAAAGACATGTGCAAAAAGAAAAACATCCATGTAATTAAGTAAGGATAGAAATAACCATTTTACGGTCTGTTAGCAGCTAATCCAATACAGTACAGATTCTCTAAGCCACAAATATAAATGCGGCCATCGGCAAAAGCTGGCGACGCATTACACTTCTTACCCAGCCCCTCAGGGGCCAGCTCACATTCAGCTAATTCTTTATATTCGGGGCCGATCTCTATAACGTACATGACACCTTCTTCGTCCAAAAGATATAGCTTATCCCCAACTAAACTCGGGGAAGCCTGTAAATTCTCTCTCAGGTCCTTCTCCCACAATTTCGTCCCATCTTTCACTCTATGGCAGCTAATTAGGCCCTCAGAAAACAGCATGAATACCACTTTCCCATTGCTGACCGGACTACAGATATTCGGGCCGCCCCTCTCGGTTTTCCAGGCAATATGTGTTTTTGTCACATCCCCCCCGCCGTCCGTGTTCCCCTCGCAGCATCGATATTGTGACTTCACCCAAGTCTCTTGCATTAGTCATGCCGGCTTTGTACCCAACCCATCTCAAAAGCGCCGGCGTGTCAAACGTACGATCAATCTAGCGAGGAGTCTTTTGGAAAAAGCCTGACTTTTGCTGAAGATATACATTGATCCCACCGAAAAAAATAGGTGCGTTACTGACCGGTCAGCCCTGTCTTTATCCAAATATTTTCTATCTGAGCCTGCGGTGGGATATATAAAAAACCTGTCTGAAGATAGGTTTTTTATACCAAGAACAGTTAAGCCTGCACGAAAGGCTTTTTTGTTCGCTTTATTCCAAAACGGCCAATTGCGTGTAAAACTCCTGTTTTCTATAGGGCAATATAAAAAAACGAATTTCAACTATCAGACGATTTCCTATTGCTTAACGAGCCTTAGAACGTTATTAGTATCAATGTTCAACGCACGTTTGCAACAAAGCACAAAGAACGGATTTCGATTATGGTCCAGGGAAAGGCTCCAGTTAAAATCTTAGTGAAACAGTTGATGATGCGGCGTGTCTTGTTGGCACTTTTACCCTGCGTAGCTGGGGGCGTTTATTTCTTCGGCTGGCGATCCCTTTTTATGGTGGTCTGGGCGGGGATGGTCGGCTTCATTGTTGAGCTTATATTCACCCGACGCCGTAGCGAACCTGTAACCGAAGCCGTCTTTGTCACCACCACTATATCTGCGATTATCATGCCGCCAACCGTTCCAATACACGTGCTGACTATCGGAGTTGTATTTGCTGTAATGTTCACCAAGGAGATATTCGGCGGCTTTGGACGCAATATCTTCAACCCCGCAATGGCAGGTAGATGTTTTGTGTATGTTTGTTTTCCCGTCGCCCTTACAGCCACATGGGCACCGGTGGCACAAGGGTCGTTAGGAGCATTGAATAAATGGACTACAGCATCAACTACAGATGCGATAACCGGTGCTACTCCAATGGCATTTCTAAAGGCGGGTAAATTAGTCCTTAAAAGTAATGATGAGGGCAATGCGGCATCGAAAATACCGGTTGATGTCGCTGAAGGTCAAATTGAATACGTAAAAAGAAACGCTCTATACCAAGCGCTCCTATTAGGAAGAATCAGCGGTACAATGGGAGTAACTGGTGCGCTTTTAATACTGGTTGGAGGTATCTATCTTTTCTATACAAAAACAGCCAGCCGAACTATTATTCTTTCTCTGGTCACAACTTATGCAGTATTGAACCAGGTTTTATATTGGCTTGGCGTCGAACCTCTGCTGGGAGCTGTACCGGCGGTGCTCGGTGGAGGATTTTTATTCGGTGCCTTCTTTATGGCTACCGACCCCATCAGTGCTCCCAAAACCGAGCCTGCCAGGATAATCTACGGAATCATCATTGGCATTTTTACCACCATCATAAGAAATTTTTCGATATTTAACGGCGGCCTGATGTTCTCAATTCTGATTGGAAATATGTTCGCTCCGATACTGGATTATGCCGTAAGGTCATACAAAAGAAAGTCCCGACAGGTCGGGATTAAGGAGGCCGTCTGATGCGAAAGAAACGATGGTTTCCGATTCTTTATATGTTTGTCACAACGGCCTTTTTTAGCTCAATCGTGATTGGCTTTACCCAGCTCACAAGCGAAAAGGTCAAGGCAAATGAAAAATTATCCTTTGAAAGGGCTGTTCTTTCTGTTTTGCCGGGACTTTACCGGGAGAAAATGAATAATTCGGAGCTGCATCGCATATTCACCGAGCAGGTCACCGAGCCTGATGGGCTTTCAGCCGGAGCCTATACACTCCGGCAAAACGGCAAAATAGTTGCTTATGCCCTGCTAATAGAAGGCCAGGGTTTTTGGGCACCAATTAAGGGTGTCATCGGCATAGAAGCGGGTAAAAAGACAATTACAGCAATAGCATTTTACCAGCAAAATGAAACGCCCGGTCTTGGCGCTGAAATAGCAAAGGCAACATTTAGAGAGCAATTCAAGGGCAAGGTTATTTCGGTCGGGGACAAACCTCTAAGCATCAAAAGGCCTGGGATGGAGCTGGGTGCCAGCGATGTGCACGCCGTCACCGGGGCCACGCAGACGAGCACCCGACTGGAAAAGATAATCAACTCGGCGCTGACAAACTGGCGGCAGCAGCTCAACAAAGGGGACGTAGCAAAATGAACGCGTTAGGTGCAGGAACACAAAGAAAAAATATTGCTATAGAGGGACTATGGCGTAACAATCCGATATTCAAACAGGTTCTCGGTATATGCAGCACATTGGCTGTTACAAACCTTGTTTTGAATACCATGGTTATGTGTTTCGCTCTGATATTTACACTGTCACTAAGCGCTGCTACGGTTTCGGTCCTGCGTAAGCTCACGCCGCGTAATATCCGGATGATGGTGGAGACCTTGATTATAGCTTTCTATGTGATCATTGTGGATATAATACTCAAGGCTTATTGGCCGGAAATGAGCAGAAATCTCGGCCCTTATGTCGGCCTGATTATCACCAACTGTATCGTTATGGGCAGGTGTGAAGCATACGGCATTTCCAATCCACCGGTGCCGGCCTTTCTGGACGGATTTTTCAACGCACTTGGCTACTCGTTTGTGCTATTAATAATTGCAATATTTCGCGAGCTTCTTGGCATGGGGACATTGTTAGGTTATCCAATGCCTTATTTCAGCGGCCCTTACTGGGACAAGTGGATCATAATGGTAATGCCGCCGGGTGCTTTCTTTATGCTCGCTATAGTGACATGGATATTCAGATCGATTCAGCTCGCACAGGAGAAAAAAAGCAAATGAATGATGCTGCTCAAATTTGGCAGGCGTTTGTGGTTTGTGTTTCAGCGGTATTCACACAGAATATCCTTCTGTCTTACTTTCTGGGATTGTGTCCATTTATTGGGGTTTCGCGTGAAATTAAATCTTCGTTCGGCTTAGGTCTTGCGGTCATCTTTGTAATGACTACAACGTGCATGTTAAACTGGTTAGCTTATCATTATGTACTTGAGCCGCTGGGACTGGAGTTTTTCCGATTCATATTGTTTATCATCATCATCGCAGCTTTTGTGCAGTTTGTAGAGATGGTTATTGAGCGATATTCACCGGCCCTGTATTTGAGGCTCGGCGTATTTCTGCCATTGATAACGGTCAATTGCGCTATACTCGGCGCATCACTCTTTATGTTGATTCGCAACTATAGTTTCATTGTGACCGTTGGTTACGGTCTTGGCAGCGGAATCGGCTGGTTTCTGGCAATAATAGCTATGGCGGGTATCAGGCAGAAGCTGGCTAACGAGCGAATCCCACAGGGACTTCAGGGAGCGGGTATAACGCTAATAATAGCCGGCCTGATGGCGATGGCATTTATAGGATTTTCTGGCGTACTGCAAGGAAGATAATCACGACAATGGTTCTCTCTGTAATCATAGCGGTCATGGTAGTTAGTTCGATTGGAGCAGGCTTAGCTGCTGTCTTGACCGTATCAGAATATTTTTTGGCTAATTACGGCCCATGCCAGATAACCATTAACGATGAACGCAAGCTGACTGTCCAGGGCGGAAAAGACCTGTTATCGATGCTTACCACAGAGAAGATATTCATCCCCAGCGCCTGCGGCGGTAGAGCCACGTGCGGATTGTGCAAGCTAAAGGTCCTCGAAGGGGCAGGTCCCCTGCTGCCAACGGAAGAGCCATATTTGAGCGAGCAGGAAAGAAAGTCAAATGTACGTCTTTCCTGCCAGGTGAAAGTCCGCAATGACCTAAAAATTGAGATTCCACCCGAGCTTTTCACGATTCGCCAGTTCTCCTGCCGATGTGCCGAAATTATTGACCTTACATACGATATTAAGCAATTCCGGTTTGAACTGAAAGAACCAAAAACTATTGATTATATACCGGGTCAGTACATACAATTGCTGACGCCGGCTTACGAAAAAAGCAGCGAAGAAGTATATCGAGCATATTCGATATCTTCAGACCCGACGGATAAAAACAATATCGAGTTAATCATTCGCCTTGTACCTGGAGGAATTTGTACTACATATTGTTTTAAGTACCTAAAAGTCGGCGATGAAGTGAAAATCAACGGTCCATACGGTGATTTTCGGCTCTCCGGTACGGATGCTCCTATAGTTTTTATAGCAGGTGGCTCCGGAATGGCGCCCATCAAATGTATGCTGCACCAGATGAAAAATGAAGGCATTAAGCGCAAAGCCACATATTACTTTGGGGCGAATACCATTAAAGATATGTTTATGGCAGAGCAGATGAGAACCTTTGAGAAGGAACTGGCTGATTTTCGCTTTGTGCCGGCTATAGCAAAACCTCAGGATGGTGAGAAATGGGATGGCCAAGTCGGGCTGGTCACTGAAATACTACAGAAGGACTTGAAGAATGCTGCTGAGTGTGAGGCATATCTGTGCGGCAGTCCAGGGATGATTGATGCAGCTATAAAAGTTTTAACCGAGTTAGGTTTAAACAAAGAAAATATCTTTTATGATAAATTTGAATAGTAGGTTAGGAAAAATCATACAATGAAAGAATCACCACAAATGCGAAAATTGGAAGCCATCCTTCGGTCGTCAAAACTCGTCGCCGGTGGATTTATGGGAACAGACACCCGCAGTTTATCCGAGATTATCGAGGCCGATGCCGCACAAATTTCACGATTAGGCTTTACAGCCAAACAGATCGCCGCCAGAATGCAGGAAATCACAGATATCGCCAAAGTCGCCCTCGGCAATTGGGTTGATTTAGATGAGAATCGCCGGGCCAGAGTCGATGAGGCGAAAGGAGTCATAGTGTGTCCCTGGCCGCATCCAGGCCGATTTGCCAAAAGAGTTACGATAGTCAATCTCATCGAATCTGACGAGACTATCCATTGGTCAGACCTGAATATACATTTGATCGCTGAACACGGCTTTTTTGAGGGAAAAGGTTCGACTTTTCGAATTGAGCCTGATATATTGGCGAAAATTATACTCTAAATAAAATAATAAGTTATTGAACAGCAATTAAGCGGATACGTAACAATTTTTGATATCTAAATCCTGTAGGAATTTTGCCCAGATAAAATACGGGTCATAAAAAATATACGTTCTGTCTCAAAACAGAGCGATAATTGATACTCGCTTAAAAATTAAACGAAAGGAGTAACTGAGATGGTTACCAAAACTAAACAAACAATAGAGACGTGTGCCGAAGATATTTTTTGCGGCGTAAATATGGTAGAAGACCCCGGGCAAGCTACAGACCTGGAAAAAAAGCATCTTCCCATCATAAGCGCTCCGAAGAGTATCAAGAAAAGCGAGTGTTTTGAAGTTACAGTCGAAGTGGGCAAGCTCCTGAAACATCCGAATGAGCCGGGACACTTCATCCAGTTTATCGAGCTCTACGCGGGCGATACATATCTGGCGAGAATTGATTTTACAGCCAAAACAACTTGCCCCGTTATGAAGATTTGTGTATCTCTGGACCACGCACACGGTAAATTACGTGCTTTTGAGCGTTGTAATTTACACGGTACATGGGAAAATGACGTTGATATCGAAGTTACAGAATAAAACAAACGCTTTGAAAGAAAGGAGAAATAAGAAATGCCGGAATTTGTAAATCCATTTAGCGGTATTACGCCTGGCCGTAAGATGAC
>CAZQKO010000002.1:37718-45686 GCA_964593945.1 uncultured Pirellulales bacterium
AAATGCCGGAATTTGTAAATCCATTTAGCGGTATTACGCCTGGCCGTAAGATGACCGATTCGGAATTAGCACGGGCTTTACGCCTGGATCTGGCTGCGGAAGAGGAAGCGGTACACCTGTATGAATCTCATGCCGACGCCACGGACAACGAGCTTGCCAAAAAAGTCCTGCAGGACATCGCCAACGAAGAACGTGTACACGCTGGTGAATTTCAACGACTGATTAATATTTTGCTTAAGGATGAGGAAAAATTTCTTGCCGAGGGCGCAGAAGAGGTTGACGAACTGGCCAATGAAAAATGATGCATGAGCGGTTGCTGATACAGCCGAAAGATTGAAATTTTAGAAAGGTAAATCAATATCAACCATTGACGACTTTAGGTAATCACACTGTTTTGCCAACTGTCCGGCTGAAGATTGACGAGGCTATCAAATCAGCAACGAAGAGGCTGCTCGACTTCCACATTTATATCTTGAAATTGATTGAATAAGCGAAAGGTGCGTAATAGATATGGCGAAGGTAGATGATACACAGGAAAACTTCAAAATTTGTATGCAGAACAATTGCAATAACTGCCCAAGTTATCCGAAAAGCGGCGGGGAAGGATTATATTGTGCTCGCGGCAAAAGCACTGCCTCCATTGAAAGGAAGGGATGTAATTGTCCTGAGTGTCCTGTTTGGATAAATAATGGGCTGTCCGGCATGTATTATTGCATCAAAGGTAGTGCAACGTGAAATATTGTGCCTGAAAAAAAGAGACCAGAGAAGTATTTAGCTCTTTGTTTTACGCGGGCTTCTCAAATACGATATGGATAAAAAGGACTCCAAATTTACAGAACTTGAAAGCAGAGAATGGCTTGAATCTCTTGATAGTGTTTTTCAGAACGAAGGTCCAGAGAGAGTTCAAGACCTGCTAAAACAGCTCCATATAGAAGCACAAAAACTTGGTATTAAAATACAGCGGTCTATCAACACTCCTTATATCAACACAATACCGGCAGAGCAGCAACCGCCATATCCGGGCAAAATAGAAATCGAGCACCGCATTAAAAGCTTCATCCGCTGGAACGCAATGGCTATGGTAGTCCGAGCCAACCGGATGTCCTCCGGCATCGGGGGACATATCTCGACATACGCATCGGCTGCCACTTTACACGAGGTCGGATTTAATCACTTCTTCCGCGCTAAAAATGAAAATCAGGATGGTGACATTATCTATTTCCAGGGACATGCTTCACCTGGGATTTACGCCAGGGCATTTTTAGAAGGCCGTCTTTCAGGTTTTGATTTGGAAAACTTCAGGCGTGAATTAAGTCCGGAAGGAGGATTGTCCTCTTATCCTCATCCAAGACTTATGCCGGACTTTTGGCAGTTCCCAACCGTCTCGATGGGATTATCACCGATAATGGCTATCTACCAGGCCCGTTTCAATCGTTATCTTGAGGATAGAGGCTTAAAAAAAACAACAGACCAAAAAATATGGGTGTTTTTAGGTGACGGAGAAATGGATGAGCCGGAAAGCCTCGCAGCTTTAGGTCTGGCTGGCCGAGACAAACTCGATAATCTGATTTTTGTCGTCAACTGCAACCTGCAAAGACTCGATGGGCCCGTGCGCGGTAACGGCAAAATCATCCAGGAATTGGAGGCCCTCTTTGCAGGGGCCGGCTGGAATGTCATCAAAGTTATCTGGGCTTCCGAATGGGACTCGCTGCTGGATAAGGATAAAGACGGTATCTTAGTCAAACGAATGGAGGAGGTACCAGACGGTCAATATCAGAAATACGCCGTCTCCGGCGGAGATTACATACGTAAAGACTTCTTCGGCAAAGACCCGCGGTTGTTGGCGATGGTTAAGAATTATTCCGATGAACAGTTGGAAAAGCTGCGACGCGGAGGCCACGACCCTGTTAAGGTATACACCGCTTATAAAGCAGCGGTTGAGCACAAAGGCTCACCAACAATCATCCTGGCACAAACAATCAAAGGCTATGGACTCGGTGAAGCCGGTGAAGGGAAAAATATCACACATCAGCAAAAAAAACTCAACGAGCAGGAACTGCTGGAATTCAGAAGTCGATTCGGCATCCCTATTCCCGATGGAGAAGTGCAGGAGGCTCCATTTTATAAACCATTCGAGGACAGCGAAGAGACAAAATATTTACAGCAATGCATAAAAAAGCTGGGCGGCTACGTCCCGAATCGTATTGTAAACTCCCCGTCAATCACGACACCATCGGAAGATTTATTTCAGGAGTTCTATAAGGGTACCGAGGGACGCGAAGTCGCCACAACAATGATTTTTGTCAGGCTCTTGTCTAAACTATTGAAAGACGAAAAAATCGGCAAGTTGATTGTACCAATTGTCCCGGATGAGGCCCGCACTTTCGGAATGGAGTCGTTATTTAGACAGGTGGGCATTTACTCTCCTGTAGGTCAGCTTTACGAGCCAGTGGACAAAGAAAGCCTGCTTTACTACAACGAGCAAAAAGATGGCGCTATTTTGGAAGAGGGAATAACAGAAGCCGGCTCTATGTCGTCATTCATCGCGGCAGGAACGGCTTATGCCACGCATGGAATAAATATGATTCCATTTTATATATTTTATTCCATATTCGGCTGTCAGCGCATGACCGACCTGATTTGGGCAGCCGGTGATGCAAAAGTAAAGGGCTTTCTGATAGGAGGCATTTCAGGCCGAACCACTTTGGCCGGCGAAGGTCTGCAACATCAGGATGGACACAGCCATCATTTTGCATTTTCAGTGCCTAACCTTAAAGCATACGACCCCACCTTTGCTTATGAATTAGCAACGATAGTACAAGATGGAATATATCGCATGTACGAAAAGCAAGAGGATATATTTTATTATATAACCGTTATGAATGAATTCTATAATATGCCTCCTATGCCAGAAGGAGTTAAGGACGGAATCCTCAAAGGCATGTACAGATATAAAAGTTCAGGTGGACAAGTGCACCTTTTAGGCAGTGGTGCAATCCTTAACGAAGCTGTGAAAGCACAGCAAATTCTTGAGTCAGACTATAATGTAACCGCCGACGTCTGGAGTGTCACCAGCTACAAGGAGCTGTACACCGAAGCCTGCCAGACGGAACGCTGGAACATGCTTCACCCAGATGAGAAACAAAAAATTCCGTATATACAACAATGCTTAGGCGAAACAAAAGGCGTCTTTGTCGCCGCAACGGACTATCTTAAAGCTGTGCCTTACTCAATTGCAAAGTGGATTCCGGGTCGCTTCATAGCACTCGGCACAGATGGTTTCGGACGAAGTGACAATAGAGCGGCTTTGCGGGACTATTTTGAAGTTGATGCCCGATTTATAACGTTAGCTACACTACAATGCCTGGTACTTGAAGGTGAAATAAGTCCTGATAAGGTCAAAAAAGCAATGGTGGATATGGATATCGACGCTGAGAAGGTCGATCCGGCGCTTATCTAAAGGCACATAATAAAAAAGGACAATATTATGATTAAAGAGGTCCGATTACCTGAAATATCTGAAAACGTGGAATCAGGTGAAGTCATTGATGTTCTGGTAAAGGTCGGTGACCTTATCAAAGAGGAGCAGTCTATCGTTGAGATCGAGACGGAAAAGGCAACCTTTGAGGTCCCATCACCGGCCAGTGGAAAAGTTATCGAAATAAATGTTAAGGAAGGACAAAAGGTCAAGGTGGGAGAAGTTATTCTGAAGGTCGAGACCGAAGCTAAAGTTACAGAAAAAATAGAACCCGTACCTACCGTAAAACAGCCGGAGCAAAAACCTGTACAAAAAGTTCAAGTAAAAGAAGTTGCCAAGGAAAAGAAACAAGTAGAAAAAATTGAAGAGAAAGTCCGGCCGGCTGTAGTTGCTGTGTCAGCTTCCCCATCCGTTCGCCAGTTGGCTCGTGAATTAGGTATTGACATAAACAAAGTCACTGGTAGCGGACCTGAAGGGCAAATCACGCTGGATGATGTAAAAGAGCATGCAAAAAGAATTATTTCATCCGGACCGATGCTCTCTGCAAGCACGCAAAGCAGGCCACTTCCTGACTTTACCAAATGGGGTGATATTGAGAAGCAGCCGATGACAACCACCCGCCGAAAAATCGCCGAGACCCTCAGTTATACCTGGGCTAATGTCCCTCAGGTAACTCAGTATGACCAGGCCGACATCACAGAATTAGAAAAGTTTCGAGCCGAGTACTCAAAGAAAATTGAGCAGGCCGGTGGCAGATTGACTATAACTTCAATAGCGATGAAAGTTGTTGCATCGGCCTTAAAGATCCTTCCCAAATTTAATGCCAGTGTGGATACTGAAACTCAGGAGATTATTTACAAGAAATACTATCATCTCAGCATTGCCGTAGATACGGATCGCGGGCTTTTAGTTCCGGTTATACGCAACGTTGACAAAAAAAACATTCTGCAGCTATCGGTTGAACTCACAGAGCTGGCTCAGAAAACACGTGACAGAAAAATCTCCCCGGAAGAGATGCTCGGTGGCAATTTTACTATTTCCAATCTCGGAGGTATCGGCGGCACAAATTTCGCTCCAATTATCTATTGGCCTCAGGTCGCCATTCTCGGCTTAGCCAGAGCGCGCCAAAAACCTGTGTATATAAATAATATTCTGCAACCTCGGCTGATATTGCCGTTGTCACTTTCATACGACCACAGGATTATAGATGGTACCGAAGGCCTGCGTTTCTTAAGATGGATTGTAGAAGCATTGGAAAGACCTTTTACATTAGCTATGCAGGAGACTGAACAGACAATTTAAACAGAACTTTGAAAGGTTACATTATGGACATATTTGAATTCGCCATGCAGAAGGAAAAATATAGTGAAAATTACTACCGTGAACTGGCAGGCAAAACCGGCAATAGGGGACTTAAAAATATATGTAATATGCTCGCGGATGAGGAGGCAAAGCACTATAAAGTCGTACAGCAGATGTGCAAAAAAACTCCAGAGAAGATTACCGATACGAAAGTGCTGACAAATGCCAAAAAAGTTTTTGAGAAAATGAGAGAATCTACGGAGAAATTCAACTTTGATATTAGTGAGCTTCAGCTTTACGAAAAAGCAAAGGACATTGAGCAGGAAGCCAAACAATTTTATCTTGAAAAGGCTGATGAAGTAGATAATCCTGACCAAAAGAAGATTTTCAAAAAATTGGCTGAACAAGAGCAAAAACATTTTATTATCTTAGAGAATATTTGTGACTTCGTAGCAAAACCGCAGAGTTTCCTCGAAAATGCCGAGTTCCATCATATGGAAGATTATGTGGAAGGTGTTTTTTGATTCGTCATTCACAGCCCCTAAGGGGCGGAGAATGGAAAGGACAGCAAAATGAAAAAGTCAAATAAGACAATATTATTAGCCGTGACGTTATGCGCGTTACTATTGTTCGCTGCTCTACCTATCGCGTTTTCTCACTGCGAGATACCCTGTGGAATTTATGATGACCCGATGAGGCTGAATATGATGGCAGAACACATCACAACAATTGAGAAATCAACCAGGGAAATCCAAAGGCTCTCGGCTGAGGGCGAAAAGAATTATAATCAATTAGTTCGCTGGATTGTAAACAAGGAAAACCATGCCGACTACTTCAGCGAGATAGTGACACAGTACTTTATGACACAGCGGGTCAAGCCGGTTGAAGAAAGCGACCAGAAAGCCTATAAGGAATATGTACACAAACTAACGTTACTGCACAAAATGATGGTTCTCGCGATGAAGTGCAAGCAAACAACCGATCTCGAAAACATCGAACAGCTCAAAACATGCTTGGCACAGTTCAAAGCCGCTTATTTGGGTGCCGGAAATTAACATACATTTATTGCTCTTTTACGGTCGCGATTCTGCACAAACAAAACAGAATTTATAGGAGTTAATTATGACGAATAAAATTGTTAATATTTTAGGAGACGACTCCAAAAATTTATTGGAGCACAAATGTACTACTATTCCAAAGGATTTGCTTCATCTACCCGGACCCGATTTTATAGATAGAGTTTTTACAGCCACAGACAGGCCAAATACAGTCTTGAGAAATTTACAGATGGTCTTTAATCACGGCCGATTAGCAGGTACGGGACATCTTTCGATACTTCCTGTGGATCAGGGAATAGAGCACTCGGCTGGCGCCTCATTCGCACCCAATCCGTTGTATTTCGACCCGGAGAACATAGTAAAGCTGGCTATCGGAGGCGGCTGTAACGCCGTCGTCTCAACAGTAGGCGTTCTTGGAGCGGTGTCACGCAAATATGCCCACAAGATTCCCTTCATTGCAAAAATCAACCACAATGAGCTTCTCAGCTACCCCAATACATACGACCAGCGTATGTTTGCCTCTGTTGAGCAAGCCTTTGAAATGGGAGCGGTAGCTGCGGGTGCTACGGTTTATTACGGCTCACAGGAATCACCGCGACAAATAGAAGAAGTCTCAGATGCTTTTGAACACGCACACCAATTAGGTATGTTTACTGTACTGTGGGCTTATTTGCGAAATCCGGAATTTAAAAAAGACAGCGTCAACTACGAAACATCAGCGGACCTGACCGGCCAGGCGAACCACTTAGCAGTCACCATCCAAGCTGATATTGTCAAACAAAAGCTGCCGACATGTAATGAAGGTTACAAAGTCCTGAAATTCGGAAAAACTCATCCCTTGGTTTATGAAAAGCTAACGTCCGAGCACCCGATAGACTGGACGCGATACCAGGTAGCAAATTGTTATATGGGCAGAGTCCCCTTAATCAATTCCGGCGGAGCATCAGGAGATAATGATCTTCAGCAAGTCACCAAAACTGCTGTAATAAATAAAAGAGCCGGCGGAACAGGACTTATCACAGGCAGAAAGGCCTTCCAAAAATCCATGAAAGAGGGAATTGAATTGCTAAATGCCGTACAGGATGTTTACCTATCAAAAGAAATAACCGTTGCCTGAATTCCTCAATGGATAAGGTCGGCAGCTTTTACGCATCCTGATCTTATTTTACTTCGAGGTTCATTTTAAGGTCGAGAAATTTCAGCATATCTTTCAAAGTGACAACACCGACTAATCGGCCTGCGTCGACAACCATAAGCCTGCTATTACCTGTGCGATTCATTATAGATAGTGCTTTCACAGCATCTGTGTCGGGGCTGATAGTATTTTCAGCAGAACATGGCTTAACTATGTCACCGATGGTAATATCATCCCATTGCTCCCTCGGTACTTGCTTTATTTGTTCTGGAGAAATACATCCCAACAGCAGGTCACCATCACATACAGGAAACGTTCCGAGATGGAGTCTATAAAAATAATCACTGACCAGCTCTTCAATGGAAATGGATGGCGAAACCGTGACAACATCTGTTTTCATAAAACGATCAATCTCATCGCCGTCGAGCGTTCTTCGTGCCAACAACTGTTTATAAGACATCGCAGAGGCATTTCGGATAAACATACCGATCAAAGCTAACCATACGCCTCCTACAAAACCGTATCCCATAACAACACATAAGATACCCATGATAATCAGAAATAAGCCAAATCCTGAGCCTAATTGTGAAGCGATTTTAGTCGCCCATCGCAGATCGCCCCTCACGGCCCAAAGAATCGACCGCAAGACACGTCCACCATCAAGGGGAAACGCCGGCAGCAGATTGAAACCAGCCAGCAGATAGTTGATGAACCAAAGATACCACAGAACACCTTTTACAGGTTCAGACCAAACAGCGCGCTTGCCTACCACGTGAAGAAATAATAACCCTGTTGCCAGCACCACGCTGGAGATAGGCCCAGCGATGGCCATCAGGAACTCCGCTTTAGGACTTTCTGGCTCGTCGGCCATCTCAGCCACTCCACCAAAAATAAAGAGTGTGATTCCCTTCATAGGTAAGCCGTATCGCCTCGCGACCAGCGAGTGACAGAACTCATGAAAAATAATTGAAGCAAACAGTCCTAATGCCCCGGTA
>CAZQKO010000003.1:0-5007 GCA_964593945.1 uncultured Pirellulales bacterium
ATCCTGAAAGTGGACAGGAACATCAAGGTGCTCCCTTAGCTGCTCAGCGAACTTCAAGACAAGTTTGGCCTGAGAACCCTCCGAGCCATCCATATTCAAAGGCAGCCCTATGACAACAGCTTCGACGCCTTCTTTACCGATTACAGCGGAAATTTTCTTTTGCAGCTCTTTTCGACCATGGATTACAGCAAAGGGTGTGACGATGGTCTCATTTGCATCACAGATCGCCAAACCAGTGCGTTTTTCGCCGTAATCTATTGCCAGATATCTCATTGGTTTACTGTGCTGCTATAGAAATTTTTCTCCACGATGCTGTTTTATCAGCTCAAGAAGCTCTTTTAATCTCTGGGTCTGGTCAATATGACATACTAAGGTGGCGTCGGGGCTGTGGGCTACGACCATATTTTCAAGCCCGATAGCCGCGATTAGATGGCCTTCGTCTTCGGTAATTATAACACTGTTTTTGCAGTCAAGCAGCTCGCTTGAGCCAGCTACAACAATATTATTGTCTTTGTCGGATTTTATGACGTCGGCCAAAGCCGCGAAAGAGCCTATATCCAGCCAGCGACAGTCCAGCTTTATGGCATAAACATTGTCGGCCTTTTCCATGACCGCAAAGTCAATGCTGATCTTAGGCAGTTTCACAAACCATTCCTCGAGTGTTTTCTGCTGATTTGGGCTGTCCCAGTCGGCCCCGATTTTGCGTAAAGGCTCAGAAGCCTGAGGTAAAAATTTTTCTAAGTTGGCCAAAATTGTTTTAGCCTTCCAGACAAACATGCCTGAATTCCATAGGTACTGGCCAGCCTGAAGATATTCTTGTGCGGTTTTTTCGTCAGGTTTTTCTTTGAAAGCCTCTACAGAAAATATTTTATTCTTACAACCTGGATATTCACTGGCAGCGGCGCACTTTATGTAACCGAGCTGAGTGCTGGCAAACGTTGGCTTAATACCGAAAGTAATCATATTGTTGGGATTGTTTTTTACAAAAACCAGAGCATCCTTAAGAGCCTGTTGCAGTACTTCGGGAGGTTCAATCAATTGGTCGGCGGTTACAACAGCTATCTGGGCATCAGGATCAAATTTGTTAAGTATTGTTGCCGCTAAACCGATTGCACCTGTTGTGTCTCGTACTGCCGGCTCAGCGATGACATTGTTGAACGGCACGTCGGGAAGCTCTTCACGAACGAGGTCTGCATAGCCGGCGTTTGTGAGAATGATTATGTTTCTGGCGTCAAATATAGGTGCAAGCCGTTCAAAACATCGGCCAAGAAGTGTTTGTCCCTCGAGAATTTTCAAAACTTGTTTGGGACGTTTTTCCCGGCTGAGAGGCCATAATCTTTTGCCTGTCCCCCCCGCCATTATAACTGCATAATTCATTAGTCTGTTCCTTCATATTGCCTTTAATCCAAAGTATAAGTATCAGACCAGGTAGGCTGTGTCAATATCTGTTAGAGATTGAATGTCGCTGGCCAGTTCTTCATATCCACTACCTGGCTTACCCATAAGGGCGAAGGTGGCTTCTTTACCCAACTCAACAGCGGGCTGATCATAAGGATTGATATTAAACAATGCTCCTGCCAGAGAAGTTGTCACCTCATACAAATAAATAAACTGCCCCACCGTATACTCGTTTACTTCAGGGAAAATGACTGTCAGACAAGGACGCTTACTTTGCAATAGAGCGTACTCGGTTGCTTTTTTCTCATTGTTTAGCAGTGTACTTAATTTTTTGCCTGCAAGATAATCGAGTTCAGGAGCGCAATCAGGAGCCGGGCCAATCTTGATGTCTTTGCAAAAATTATTGACCTGCAGAAAGGTGAAAAGTTTATCGTTAGGTCCTTCACGATACAATTGTATCTGGCTGTGTTGGTCGGTAGCTCCTAAGGCTTTAACAGGCGTTGGGCCGATATGAACCTCTTTGTCTTTCAGGTCTTTTGCCTTTCCGAGGCTTTCCGCCCAAAGCTGGCGATACCAATCGGCTAAATCTTTGAGATGGTAGCTGTATGGCATCATTACGGAAATCTTTTTACCGTGATTATAATAATAGTAATTTATCGCTGCGTTGGCTGCTGCAGGATTCTTGCAAAAATCTTCATTGCTGACTCTTGTATCCATATCGCGGGCGCCGGCTAAAAGCAAGTCGATATCAATACCACACATAGCAGCACTGAATAGGCCGACCGCGCTTAAAATACTAAATCTACCACCAACACCATCAGGAACCTCAAGATTTCTAAAGCCAAGATCGCGTGTGATTTCATGGAGGGTACCTTCTCTGGCGTTTGTCGTTGTCACTATCTGATTTCTTAGACCATTAGCTCCGAGTCTATCTAAAAGCATTTCACGAATGATTAGAAATTGAGCCGCGGTTTCAGAAGTTCTGCCGGATTTGCTGATTACATTAAAGACAGTTTTATCAAGTTTATCACCAATCCAATCCAGAAAAGAAGAAAATTGAACAGGGTCAACGTTATCGAAAACAAACAAACGAGGGCCTCGGCGTTGTCGGTCATCTATATTATAAAGATATGGATTTAGAGCGGTTTGTAATGCTATATTACCCAAGGCTGAGCCGCCAATGCCGAGCACAATGAGATTTTCGCAATTGTCTTTTATCTCTGCGACTAATCTTTTGACTTGTTGAGAAATTTCAGTCTCGAAAGGAAGATCTCGATAAGGTGTTTTTCCCTCTTTTCTTTCTTTGTTTAACTGTGAAATTAAAGGCTCAGTTTTTTTAGCGAGGTCTTCGAGCTGTATCTCTGTTATTTTGTGTTCTTCACCGAGCTCACCGATAGTCACGTTCTTGTAGTAAAGATTTATTTGAGGTCTTGCCATATTATTGATTCCTTCTTATATTATTGAAAGATTGGCGTATCTTACCATCAGTGACTTTATCTGACTATTACCAAATTTAACCACCACCACGCTGTTTTCGCCCATATCAATAAACTCCTGAACCCTGCCCTTTCCGAAAGTCTTGTGCCGTACAAGATCACCCGCAGAAAAAACCCGCATGGAATTATAGATTCCCGCCTGCGCGGAAATGACAGGATGAAGCGAAGAACTGGAGCTATCAGGTTCAGCAAAGTCAATTCCAAGCTCAAAAAGAAACTGCGATGGAATCGTTCGCAGCATCTGTCCTCGTATAGTTCGGTACCGCGCATAGCTGATGTGCAAACCGACTTTGGCGCGGGTTATACCAACGAAAAAAAGCCTGCGCTCCTCTTCCAGGTCATCCTTGTCGTCTGTATTAGATCTTTCATGGGGCAATAGGCCTTCTTCCAGACCAACGATGAAAGCATTTTCAAATTCGAGTCCCTTCGCGGCGTGCAGAGTCATTAATGCCACTTGCTCGACAGTGCCATCGTACGAGTCCGTGTCACTGAATAGCGCTATTTGCTGAAGATAATCAAGCAAAGTTGGCTCTTCTGCCTGCTGGTCATATTGTGCGATGGAATTTATCAGCTCATTAGCGTTTTCAAACGCGTTTTGATCACCGGCAGACCGGAGAAACTCCTCCAGCCCCGACTCAATAAAGACCCGCTCTGCAAGCGGTGCAACCTTGCCGGTCACATCTTTCCTGAATTGCTCAAGCATATTTATAAAAGTGGCAAGTTTGGCCTGGGTTGCTTTTGAGAGAGAATCGATATGCCCTGCGCGTTTCAGTGTCTCGAATAAGCTGATTCTATTGTTGACGGCATAAGCGCGGACTCTGTCAATTGTGGTTTTTCCAATGCCTCGTGCCGGTGTGTTGATTATGCGTAACAGGGCAATTTCATCGTTAGGATTAACAAGTATTTTCAAATATGCCAGAATGTCCCGGATTTCTTTTCTATTATAGAATTCCACGCCACGAACCATCTGGTACGGTATTTCATTTCGTATAAACGCTTCTTCGAGCACACGGCTCATAGCATTAACGCGATAGAACACAGCCATGTCCTTTAGAGATGCGCCTTCTTCGGAAAGCTTCTTCACTCGCTGAGCTACAGCTTTTGCTTCTTCATCTTCGTCCTCGAAAGCAGCCACGATAACATCTTTAGCATGAGGCTTCGTTGGAACAAGCTTTTTTTGTTTTCGATTTTCGTTGAAGGCTATTAAGTTGTCTGCGACTTCGAGAATATTGGGCGTGCTACGGAAGTTTTCCTCTAACTTGACTATGGTGGCTTGCGGCCAATCATTCTCAAAGGCCAATATATTGCGAATGTCGGCTCCCCGCCAGCGGTAGATGGACTGGTCGGGGTCGCCGGTTGCGCAAATATTTCCGTGCTGGGATGCGAGAGCTTTGGCAATTTTATACTGGGCGTGGTTGGTGTCCTGATATTCATCAATGAGCAGGAACTTGAAACGGTTTCCAAGCTCGCTGCAAACATCAGGAAAATTCTGGAGTAAAAAAGCGGTTTTCATCAATAAATCATCAAAATCCAGTGCATTGTACTCATCTAAGATGTATTGGTAGCGTTCATATATTTTGGCTAATTTTTGCGTGAAAAAGCCATCGATTTGAGCCTTGAACAAATCAACATCAATTAGCTTGTTCTTAAGCACGGAAATAGCTTCGAGCATTCGAGCGGGCGGAAAGTTGGTTGTATCAATCTCACAATCCTTAACAGCCTGTTTAATACATCTGCTCTGGTCGGACTCATTATAAATACTAAAGCTTGGTTTTATGCCAGCTCTGTCAGCGTACTGACGAAGGATTCTGACGCATAAAGAGTGGAATGTGCTGATATGTGCACCGGCAGAAACACCAAGTGAAATAGCCCTCTGTCGCATTTCATTGGCGGCTTTGTTGGTGAAGGTTATTGCGCAAATATTGTATGGCTTAATACCTGAATCTATAAGTGCGGCTATTCGATATGTAATGACACGGGTTTTGCCGCTGCCCGGGCCTGCAATAACAAGCAGAGGTCCTTCTGCATGGAATACAGCTTTTCTTTGCGAGGGTGTAAGCTCCTGTGCGAGTGTATTGCGCATGAAAATACCATATAAATCACCCGCATAAAC
>CAZQKO010000003.1:5107-37753 GCA_964593945.1 uncultured Pirellulales bacterium
AATCTTAAATTAGGCGGAAACTGTCCGTCATTGATAAAATCCAGAAGTGCAAGGTATCTTAATACAGGTAACTTGGCAAGGTCAACTCTGTATTCATCAGGATATTCTTCCTGGTACCGCTGCCAAACTTCCTGCGCCAATTTTTCACTGCCGAATGCCGCATCGTCATCCCGCAATGCGTATCTTAAGTAGCTTTCCCTAAGAAGTGCTATTATCTGCTCTCGTGCATCGAATATACCAAGGCCATCGAGCTCTTCGCGGAAACGATTCCTTGTGAATACAGCCAGAGGGACTTTGAATTCTTCAAAAGGGTAGAGTTTTCGCAACTGGTCATAGATTTTTTGTGCCTCAGGTATATGGCTTGTCTGATAAAACAAAAAAATAGCGTTTTTCAGCATATTACGGTGGCCATCCTGTAACGATTTATAGGAGCCTTCGTTATCCGGCCTCTTATATTTGTCAAGCACCGCCATCATTGCATCATTGTATGGCTGAAACATTCTCAAATCCGGTCGTAGAAATATCGCCTTTTCCATTCTCTGCTCACCGCCTTCGGCGAATATGGAGGAATCTTCCGGCGATACTACCGGCACATCATACAAGAATATTTTTCCATAGCGGAAAAGATTCTGCAGGCTATGAACAACAATGCGGTCTGTATTAGTCTCGGTTATAGAGACTTCCCCGTTTTCATTTTTGGCAACTTCTTTTAGACCTTTAATCCCCCAATAAAGGGCATGACTATCAGGATGTCGCCAATCCAAAGGCGCATGCTTGTTGGGATCACTAAATTCAATTGGGCCGTATGTTTTATTCAACTGCTGCATTAGGACCGGATCGAGCCTAAGGGTGTTGCGTAAGTAGTATGCCTTGGCGAAAATATCAAACTTTTCAAGGGCTGGCATTCCTCTGAAGTTATCTATTGTTTCAATTGCCGAAGGCTTGAATCGTTTAGGATTCTGCCTCAAGGCCAAGTAATTATCAACAAACTTTCCGGCATCGGCACCGGCAAATACATCTTCGGCGGCTCCAAGAGCTGAGACTAAATCGGCAACGTCTTTGTTCTCTATGATTTGCTGCCACTTTACCGGGACTTTAGCTAAGGCCTCGAAATATTCATTATCCGCAGGACCGAGCAGCGGATCCATAGTCAGAGCTAATTGCACTTTATAATATTTATGAGCATCATCCGTAACACCGCCTATTTTGTGCTGAAACATTCGGGCGAGCTCGCGATACAGCTCGATACTTCTGGGATTCAGCGGGATACCCTTGTCCCGCAGAAGCTCATAGCCATTTTTAACCCAGCGCCAACGCTGGTCCGGCTGTGTTGCAGGTATTGCTACGGAAATATTATAAGCCATGTTCCAGGCCTGGAACTCCCAGACCTTTGCGAAGCGAGGTTGTAAAATGGTTATCCATTCGGCGAGCTGCTTGGCATCGAAGAACTGGCCTTGCTCTTTCAGGTTATCCGCTCTTATCCAAAGCGCATCTACAACGAGGCCGCGAAAAGCTCCCATTGCAACGGTGGCAAATGCCAAAGAAGGTGGAGCATTCTCAAGAGGCTCATTGATTATAAGTTTCATCTCCTTTCGTTGGGAGTTTATATAATCCAATCTGCTCCCGGCGATCATTAGCAAGCCAAGCATGAGAATAACGCAAACAAAATAAACTGTAGCGTCACGTAAACGCATAAAAATTATAAACCTCAGCCTTCGGCCTGAGCTTGGGCCGAAAGCTACACTATAATCTTTGCGATTTCTTTAAAACTGAAGATTAGTAAAGCAATGAGCAACAATAATAATGATTTAACACAAACCATAAGAGCGGCGGCCTTCGCCACAAAAATCCAGCTTAATAACCTTGCAGGTATCAGGAATTTTGTGGGATTAAACTTATCAAACTGCGGCAGGAGCTGAATGACCGGCTTAACGGTGTAAGAATAAACGCTGCTTAGATTGCGACCGAGAGAATTGAATGATTCGATAACAAAATTGCTAAAAGTAGCAGTAAAAAATATCACAAGACAAAAAAGTATTGCCACAGGGAAAGACAGAAAGCTCGCAGCCAATATCCCTAAGCTGGCAAGAAAGACCAAACGAAAAAAAATCAAAAGCACAGCTCTAACAAAATTACCTGTAAAAGTATCTGCTTTATAGAGCACTTCCAGGCCGTCTTCAATTGGAAAGAAGACCACCGTGTTGTTTATGGGAGGATTTGCAAATGCAACGCATAAACGGCCATCGGCCGGTACCACACTCGCTGGAACTTCTATTTCATGAGATGTCCGGATCGAATGTTTATAGGTCGCGTCATAGATGGGAGTATCACTTCTCTCGCCATATTGAATTTGCCTATAGTCTCCCACCTGCCATCTGCCTATAATTTGCGAATCGGTGGGAGTAACCGCAACATCATATTTGAATCTTATGAATAAGCTCTCATTAGGACCGATGGGCTTAATACCGGTAAACAACAATGGCAATATGTAACCCGGAGCAACAGCGCGCCTTTCAAGTTTTGTTACGCTGGTAAGCTGTTTTATAATCTCATTGCATGACATAGTCTCAGGTAATTGGCCGGCCTTTTTAAGTTTACTGTAAACTTCCTCGACTTCTTTGCTGACATCGATATCTGGCGGAGCCAGGCTGGCCCGAGCGGTATAAAACTCGTTATCTACTTCGGTAAGCTCAGTTGCAGTCGCGTTATAAAATCCGGGCATGAAAACAGCAATACTGTATATGATAATTGAAAAGAGAAAAAGTAAGGCTATATCGAGCAATGCCACACCGAGCAGCTTACCTAAAAGAAACTGAAATCGTCGAATGGGTTTGGTAATAACGGTGTATATCTGTCTTTGCTTTATTTCACTTGTTAGTGAATAGACCGAAACCACAATAGTCAGCAGGCAAAGCAAAATACTGGTCAGTGACAGACCATAGCTTACAAATGTCTGGAGTCTGCCCTTCAACGTGCCGTCGCCGGTTACCGAAACGCCCATAACAGGAAGCAGGATAAGCAGCAGGATTATAAAGGCAGCGGCAATCTTCAACCGCAGGGCCTGCCTTATTGTATTTGTAGCAACAGCCCAAATACTATGCATCGCCAGCATCTCCCGTCTGAGATTTATCGTCCTCAGCTTGCTCTATATGCTCATCCCGTTCAGCAAAACGACCTGTCAACCGGTCTAAAATGCTTTTTTTGACGTGCTCCTTCTCGAAGGTTTTAGGTTCGACCGGTTCAGTTTTTATCCTCTCGTTCCGGACGACTGGTTTAGGTTGAGCTGGCTCAGCAGTCTTGGTTAGTTTGCTCAATAACTCCTTATCAGGCTCGTGTTCAGGAACTTCGGTGGGAGCAACCTGCCTGGTTTTGAGAGTTTCCGTAGGAGTCTCTTTCGATACCGCGGCGGAAACAAGCTTATCAAGAATATTGTCCCCTGAAGACGCCGCTGTGAGAAAATCACCGATTTGGGTTGTGCTTACAGCACCGCTTGTAGTTTGGGCATGCTCCTGAGCGATTGCAACTGTTTTAATAAAAAATGTTTCGAGCTTGTCCATCGGGGAAGTTATTTCACACTGGGCATGCTCATCCTGAAGTATTTGCTTGATTCTCTTAACGGCGGCATCGCTTAAATCGCTTGTTATGATCTGTTTTTTACCAGTTTGCAAAAGGTTTTTGACCTTTCCCTCTGCTTGAATTCTGCCGCCGTATAGAACTGCGATTCTATCGCATACATCTTCGACGTCGGCAAGCAGATGACTGCAGAGCAAAATTGTTTTGCCTCTCTCTGCGAGCTTCAAGATTAAATCCTTTATCTGTCTGGTTCCAATAGGATCGAGTCCTGTCGTCGGCTCATCCAGGATTAAAAGGTCAGGGTCGTTAATCAGTGCCTGGGCCAGACCTATTCTGCGTGCCATGCCTTTCGAAAAGGTTCCCACGGGCCTGTTTGCTACCGCCTTTAAGCCTACCATATCGAGAAGCGATTCTATGCGCATCTTTCTCACTTTTGTGGCCAGACCAAATAGTCTTCCGTAGAAGTCTAATGTCTCACGGGCGTTCAGATATCTATACAAATAGGACTCCTCCGGCAGAAAACCAATCTTGGCGTTGATTTTGGGATCGGCTCCGTCTCCGCCCAGGATAACAGCTCTTCCCTTTGTCGGGTAAAGCAAACCCAGCAATAGTTTTAGTGTTGTCGTTTTACCTGAGCCGTTGGGGCCTAACAGTCCGAAGACCTCATTGTACTGAATCCGCAAATTCAGGTCATCAACAGCAATAACTTTGTCCCGACCCCACCAGTCGGAAAAAATCTTGGTTAAAGAAAAAGTTTCAACGGCGTAATCCATAATTTCGTATCTCGTGGTGCGTATTTCGTGTTTGCTTTACATTTATGGCTTGTGATGCAGCTCCTCTCCGTAGCGGACAAGACGAGCACTATTGAAAACAACAATCAATGTCCCAACAAAATGCAGCACAGCAGCGTAAACCGCTGAAAGCCATGCTGCTGATGCCGCAGCAACTCCGAGAATTATAAAAATAATTCCAAAAGAGAGATTCTCCAATATAACGTCTCTGGTTTTTCGCGACAGACGTACAAGAAAAGGCAGACGCTTCAGATCATCGCTCATCAGCGCTATTGAGGCGGAATTTATAGCAACATCGCTGCCGGCAGCACCCATAGCAATACCCAGGTCGCCCGCTGCCAAAGCCGGCGCATCGTTTATTCCGTCACCGACAACAATTACGGTGTGTCCATCGTTTTTGATTTGCTCAACTATCGCCAGCTTATCGGTGGGCAGACAATGCGCCTTAACATCCGTACATCCCAGCTCCGCTGCGACACGATTAGCAACTTCTTCACGGTCGCCGGTAAGCATAATCAAGCGTTTTATACCGATATCAAGAAGCTCTTTGACCGCTTGTTTGGCCTCCGGGCGAGTCTTATCCTGCAGGCCGATCCAGCCTATGCACCTGCCGTTCTTGGCTACATAAAGCGTGCTGAAACCCTGTTCTTCATGAAGACTGGGGTCGGGGACAGTAGCTATATTCACATTGTTTTCCTTTAGGAAGGTGTCCCTGCCGACCATGACTTTTACCGAATTAACTGTAGCAGTAACACCTTTACCGGGAGTTTCCTTGAAGTTATCTGCGGCTGCCAACGGGAGATTCGCTTCCTTTGCCACCTCCGTCAGCGCTCTTGCGGCTGGATGCTTACTCATCTGCTCGGCAGAAACAGCAACTGTTAGCAATTCCCCCGGCTCAATATTTTCAGCGGGAGTTAGTTTTGTTACATACAGCCGACCCGTTGTTACCGTTCCCGTTTTGTCAAAGACCAGCGCGGTCACCTTGCCGGCCATCTCCAAATCGGCAACATTCTTGATAAGGACGCCCAGCCTTGCCGAGGCCGAAATCGCCGCCACCATCGCTGTGGGAGTGGCTAAAATCAGCGCACAAGGACACGAAATAATAAGTATAGTAATAAATCTGTTGAAATCTCTGGTAAAGAATAACACAATCACGGCAATCATCAAAATTGTCGGCGTGTACCATCTTACATAATTGTCGATTATCCGCATAATCGGTATCTTTGTCTGTTCAGCCTGCATAATCAATGACTGAACTTTGCCGAGTGTAGTATCTTTGCCGGCTTTGGTTACGGTGATATCCAGGACACCGGTGAGGTTGTTTGTACCGGCATAAACCTGCATCCCAGGCACCTTATCAACAGGCAAAGATTCACCCGTTATAGTCGCCTCATTCACGGAGCTAAGTCCCTTAATGACCTGTCCATCAGCCGGTATGTTATCGCCGGGTCGAACACGAATACTATCGCCGGACTTCAAGCTGCTGACCTTCACTTCTATTTCACTGCCCTGCTGGTCAACTAAATTTGCCTTTGTAGGTGTCAGCTTAATAAGAGATTCGATAGAGGCGCGAGCACCAAGAGCCGTGCGGCTTTCGATAAGCTCGCTGAGCAGCATAAAAAAGGCAACAACACCGGCAGTTGCATAGTTCTGCGTCGCAAAGGCAGCGATAATCGCCAGAGCTACCAGCTCATCCATGTGTGCTTCTTGTTTTATGAGGCTTTTTATCGCATGAAGGATAATCGGTGCACCAAGCAGAATTGCAGCAACCATCGTCAGGAATTCTGTGTTAAAATCCGTCCTGCCGTAAATAAGCCTGGAGACGCCGCTATTTATCAGCAGCATTCCGCCGGCCAACGTGCCCAAAAGGGCCATGCTTACACGAATTTGCTTGCTGTGTGTATGTTCAGCGGCGATGTCATCTTTAAAATGTAAATGCTCATGGGCCATAATCTGTGTTCTCGTCTTTTTATTTTTTACCCTGCTCTTTTTCCTAATCAGAACTCTGTTTTACGTTTATGTCCTTGCTTATGTAAATCCTAACTTCTCTGCCTTTCGATTCTCTGACAGGCTGAACTATGTACTTATCTTCTGCATTGCTCAGGACTTCTACTATGGCATCCTGATAAATTTTCTGCATAACAAGCTCTGGCCGTTTTCGAAACTCCGGCAGAATTTTTTTCAAATATTCTGCTCTGGCTTGGGCAGAAGCGACGACCTTCGTTCGGTAGGCGAGTGCCTCTGCTATTATGTCCTGGGCCGTACCTGCTAATTGAGGCCACAAAAACTCTTCTTGCTCCTCGCTTACAGTCTCATCCTGCAAAGCTGCATAAAGCTGGGCTGCAATCGGGCCTGCAACTTTGTTAAGAGTTTGTTCAGCGTAAGTTTTAGCCTCACTTACAGCTTTTTGTCTTTCCTGGCTTGCCTTAATAGAGTCCTGGAACGCTTCATCAACCTGGCGAGGCCAGGTTTTATCTGTCAATTGCACCGACACAACCTGTATGCCGCTTTCTATTGTGTCGAGCTTTTCCTGCAACAGGTTTTTAACATGCTGCGCTACTGCTGCCAACTGCTCGAACAGAACATCATCAATAGTAAAGTTGACCATTGCAGTTACAACAGCGTCGGCAAACATATACTCCAAAGGCTGACTTATATTTTTAGATATAATATCGGCATAATTCTGCCCCGCTGGTATTTTCTCCAAGTCTACATAAACGTTTCTGAAGAAACGTTCTGGATCATCGATTTTATAGGTTAGCTGCCATTTACAATGGACGATGTTGTAGTCACTGCCAGTAGAGTCTGCAACTGCCTGGTCTTTTTTTTCACTTCTCGTAATACAATAGCCATCTCTTACCGGATTTAGCGCTTGTCGTGGATCGATTCTTTTTTTCGGGCCTCCACCGAGTATTTCTGATGCACTCTGATAGTACCAAAATGAATCAATCGGCAAATTGACTTTTTTCTGTACCTGAATTTTTACAATTTCATCTATTGGATAAGGAAAGACCCAGTGCAGACCTGGGCCGAGGAGTCTTTCTTCACCCACACCACGAATCTTGCCAAACCGCAGGACAATTGCCTGCTCATCAGAGCCAACCGTTCTAAAACCCGAGGCTAAGAAGATGACCACCAGTACAAGCATTATCACTTTCAGAATGGTAAAACTGATTCTCAACGCCTCGGACAGAGACTTGCTCGCAACATCAAGCTCTTCACCGGTCTTATTACCAGGTGATTGAGCCTGCAGGTTCTTGTTGCTTTCGTGATTTTGCTCGTCCATACTATCGACCACTCCGATTTATCGGGGCTGTGTTTGCGGTTCGTTCGGCTCGATAAGTTTAATATGAGGCATTTCCCGTAACAGCCGTATGATGTCCGTATCTGTGGTTAGAACAATGGTTGACCTTTCTTTCAATATCTCCTTTAGGGCATCGATGTTCCGCAGAAATATTGCAAGCTCAGGCTCGGCCTCCAGCATTTCGTAATATTGTGCAGCTTCTGCATCACCCTGAGCTTTTATTATTTTGGCTCTTGCTCTGGCGGCGGCCTGGAGCACCTCCTTCTTTAAATTCGCATCGCTTTCTATCTTGCGTGCCTGGGCGTCTCCCTCGGATTTAGTAGCTTCGGTTCTGCGGTTTCTTTCAGCCTTCATTCGTTCAAAAACATCTTTACTGACATCTTCGCTGATTTTGAGCTGCCTTATGCCAAGGGTCTTAATCTCGATACCATAATTGGCATCTGCGAGAGATTTTTGAAGCTCGGCGAGCATTTCCTCTTCAATTTGCTTGAATCTTATCCTTAACGGATCGCTATTGACAAATTCGCTGAAGGCATGCTGGCCTATTACCTTGTTCTGAGTGTCGCTAATTTGGCTGTACAATTTGCTTTGGGCTTCTTTAACAGTTCCAACAGCGTTAAAAAACCTTAACGGCTCAACAATTTTCCAAACGACGTAAGTGTTGACGATAATTGGCGCGGCGCCCTTTGTTGTTGTCTCGCCGAGGTCGGCTTCGTAGACTCTCATCCGCGAGTCAAATGTGTGCACTCTCTGAATCGGAGCCGGCAATTTGAAATACCAGCCAGGCTCTGTGATTTCACGCGTTGGCTTGCCGAAGGTCGTTACCAGGGAAGTTTCTATCTCTCTTACCTGGAACGAGAAAAGATAAAGAGCCAAAATTACAATTATCAGCACGACAAATATAGTAATAGCCATACTTTTCATTTTTTGCTGCTCTCCTCAAAGCCCTCTATATCGTACAAACTCGGAATTTTCTTTTCCTGGAAATCGAATATGAAAACCTGCGAATCGTTCGGATCGGAAACCACTACATACTTTCTTATGTTCCCTTGTCCAATCGCTTCTTCAAAAGCTATCAGTCTCTGCTCTCGCTTGTAGATTTCTTTTGCGGCATTGTAAGCCTTGAGCTGACTGGCAAATCGCCGGCCTGTTGACCGTGCGAGTGTTGCTTTTTCAAAGGCATAACTTTGTGCTTCTTTTAACGTAGTGAAAATATCACCACTGGCCTGCTCAAAGGCCAAGTCAAGATTATGGGCAAATTTTTCCTTTTCCGTTTGGCTGATGTCGTTATTTTCTCGAATTTGCTGGTATTGCTCAGCAAGTGAAAAAAGCCTGTCAGCCTCTTTTACTGAACCCACGAGGTTGCTTAAAATCTTGTTTCGCTTGGCATGAGCTTCAAGGATAAGTGCCTGTTTATTTTGAACGGCAGCAACCACTTTTTGATAATCTGCTGCAACTTCGGGTGGTGGATGGATGCCCTGTAAGCCCAGAAACACGATTTCAACACCCAGGCCTTCTCTGTCAACGGCTTGCTGTACTCTTCGCGTTAAAATTTCTTTAGCCTCGGCTCTACCTGCTCCAAGCAGGCTGTGCTCCAAGTCCTCCTCAGTATCGACCTCGATCTTGGTGCCGGCGGCGAATTCCGTAAGCTCACGATAACATATAAATTCGAGCAGCTTCTCCGGCTCATCATGATTGTAGATAAAGCGGTACAGGTCTTTTATTCTGTACTGGACGGGGACAGCAGCCATTACAAGGCTTACCGGCGCAGCCTCGGCAGCAGAAATGGCACCGGATTGCTCACTGGCTACGAGTAACTGGTATTCCTGTTCATAGTGGGTCTTACCCCACAATAGTGGTCCGTATCCAAACTTTTCAAGATTTTCATTTGCTTTGGGAATAAAGCCTATACTGATTTCAGAAATCTTTTTAGTAGGATGCTTATAGGCAATATCGATCGGCCACGGCCATTTGATATACAATCCAGGTCCGACATGCCTTACCTGGCCTGCTCTATCAAGGGGATTTCCGTAATGCTCTATAATAGCCTCTTCATTAGGCTCTATAATAACGATACAGCTCATCAGATACAGTGTCACGACAGCAAACAGAACCAGCGGCACAATCGCTTTTTCCAGCAGTTTATAAAACCAGGTTTGGGAGACCTGGAATCCGAACTGATAATCAATTGCACCGGCAGCAGTACGGAATATTTCACCAGGCTCATTTATAAGCCCCAGAAGCCGGCTGTCAAAAGCGGCTATATTGTATTGGTCTTTCATTCGCGGACGGTATATGTCCAGGACAACGTTAAGGGCTGTTTCCACACCAAGAACAATGAGCAAGATTGGAATGACATATCTGATTACATTCATTACTACAAAGATATTGAACTGTACCAGAGCCAGGCCTATCGCCAGAGCAAAACACAAAACTGCCACCCCGAGCATGATGCTGCCGCCAGCTCTGAGGGGCTTCCATTGCACCTGTGCCGACATGCCGGTTGCGTAACGGGAAATCAAGAAGGTGACAAACGCTATCGCCACTATGAAAATTGCACAAAGCAGCGGCTGCTTGAGCTCGACTGCAGCCTCACCTGGAGCAGCTTTTAACAAATAGAGCCCAATTACTATTTCATAGGCAGCAATAACAACGGCAAAAATAGGTATGAACCATTTCTCTAATATCTGGAGTCGGCTTTGGGCTACGGCGAATAAATCAGCGCGCTCTCGCTTGGCCTGGAATATTGTAGATGACTTTTCGTCCTTGGCTAACTGGCTCATATCGAGCTTTTCCTGCTCGGCCAAGGCGCATTGATGGAACTGGATAACAAGAACGAGCCAGATCAAAGCCTCCAAGAGGATAAGCCAGCTAAGTTTATAGACCGCTGAGATGCCACTCCATCGGCCCAGGATGAGAACTATAACGAAAAAGATTACACTCAAGATCAATGACAGCAATGCTATGTATTCAGCCCGTTTAGATGATATTGTCATACTTGATCCTGATTGGGTACAACGAACAAAAAACTACAAACTCAGTATTCTATATCAACATGCAATATAAGTAAATCCTTTACAAGTTCGAGGTCAAATAATATAAACAACAAAAATATATATGTATAGAGACAATTGCAAAAAATTAAGCGCAGAGATAAAACTACCACGATAGTATATGTTTAGATTCCGCCTTAAATGAGCTAACGAACTATGCATACATTATTTACGATAGCCAAAAATACCTTTACAGAAACACTTAGACAGCCCGTTTATGCTGTAATCATCGGCGCTGCTCTTTTACTTTTCATTATTAGCCCATCGCTGACTATGTACACAATGAGTGACGACAATAAACTCTTACGCGAGTTAGGACTATCTACGCTTTTTCTGACCAGCTTGTTCATAGCAATTTTCTCCGCTTCCGGTGCCGTAGCGGAGGAAATGGAGAGTAAAACCATAACGACGGTTCTGAGCAAGCCTGTCAAACGTCCTGTTTTTATCGTGGCAAAGTTTCTGGGCGTGGTCGCTGCGGTAGCTTTAGCACATTATATTTGCACTATTGCCCTGCTTATGTCAATCAGGCACGGCGTCCTCGAAACAGTAAGGGATACGCACGATTGGACAGTTATAAGCATAGCATCAATAGGCATTGCGCTGACATTTCTTCTAAGTGCCTTTTTCAACTATACTTATGACTGGAAACTCTCCTCAACAACCATAGTATTAGGCGGCATATTTGCCACTTTGTCAATAATGTTCCTGGTCTTTATTGACCGAGACTGGCAGTTTAAGCCACAGAACAATGGCATAAACGCATTGGATATTTACGGCTCATTACTGCTGCTGCTCGCTGTGATTATAATCGCTGCTTTGGCACTGGCACTTTCCGCCAGGTTCAACATTGTTGTAACACTTGCAGGCTGTATTGGAATCTTCCTGCTGGGTCTTATTAGTGATTATACGTTCGGCAGATTCGCCCAGACCCACTTATGGGCTAAAATAGGCCGATTTCTGGTACCAAATCTTCAGATTTTCTGGATAAGCGATGCGATTTATGAAGGCAGTGCCGTTCCACTGAAATATATCATAATAAGCGCTTCGTACGCCTTGTGCTATACAACCGCCATTTTAGCGTTGGCCGTCGCCCTGTTTCAGAGAAGACAAGTAGGATAATCTTTTACAAATTCTAATATCTAAATCCGAAATACTAAACAATATCGAAATTCAAAAACCGAATGTTCCAAACGTTTTAATTTTTAATTTTTGTCATTTGTATTTGTTTAGAATTTAGGATTTCGAATTTCCTTTATTACTGCTATTTCATCGCAGTTCTGCTGCTTTGGACATCGAGCACAATCGCTCCAAACCTTCATCGGCAGAGAGTCTTTTTCGATTATCTTAAAACTCATTTTTTCAAAAAATGCCGTGTCTAATGTAAGAGCAAAAACCTGTGACACGCCAAGCTGATTAGCCTGCTCGATAGCTGCGGCCACTAACATTTTACCAATACCCTTGTCTTTATGCCCCTGGTCAACCGCCAGTGATTTTATCTCCGCCAAGTCAGACCAGATAATCTGCAAGGCACAACAACCGACTACATTGCCGTCAAGCTCAGCCACTAAAAAAGTCTGCAGGTTCTCATATATATCTGCCAGAGAACGAAACAACATCCTGTCCAGCTCGGCATAATAATTGATAAGAGAATAAACAACTTTGGCATCCGATATTTTAGCACTGCGTATATTCATAGGCCGAGAGTATAACTAATGAAACAGGAAGCTACAAAGGAAAATCCACCCCGAATTAATTGGAAATCCCGTCTATTTGATTCTCATCCAACTCCCAGGTCAGCCGCGGATAATCCTGACCTTCGAGAATCCACCAGATGTCTTCGGTGCCGTTGGCCGTCTCGCCCACGAAGTCCCAGCCGGCGTCCAGAAATGTGCTGGCCGTCTGCATTTCGATTGTTGTCTTACCTGCACCACCATCACTTCTTGTTTGCTGGCTGGTTTCGATATCCCAGAAAGAAGCCGAAATCGTGCCATTGTAATTTTCTCCCACCAGCCCACCAGTGTTATAATCTCCCGAAACACTTCCAGTAGCATAGCAATTTGAAATCAAGTTCGTGATGTAATCAAAATTGTGTCCCACCAATCCACCGATGAAATAATCTCCCGAAACGTTTCCTGTTGCATAGCAACTCGAAATTGTGCCACCATTGCTTCCCACAAGCCCACCGATGCTATACCTTGCTCCCCCAACACTACCTGCTGCAGAGCAGTTTGAAATCTTGCCATGGCAATTTTCTCCCACTAGTCCGCCAATGCGGTTATGCGCTCCCCAAACACTCCCTGTTGCAGAGCAATTTGAAATCTCACCGTATAAATTCAAACCCGCCAGGCCGCCGATGATATCATATCCGGAAACACTGCCCCCCTCGATGCTGCAGCCGCTAATCATTCCAGTACCTAAACAGCCGACAAGGGAGCCAACGTAGCCCGAACGGCCTGCTGCGTTAACATTTGGGTCGGTTAAAGTAAGGTTTTCAACGATTGCATTTGCATGACTAACACAACCAAAAAGTCCAATGTAACCGGTGGTGACGGTGGTGGTATATGTGAAGTTGCAAATCGTATGGTTGTTGCCATCAAAGATGCCGGTAAAAGGATTACTCCGATCAACGCCTATTATATTGAATTCAGTTCCTAAGTAGGTACTCAGATCAATATCGGCCATGAGCCGGAAATTCTTGTCCCAGTCGTTGGGTTCAGCCCCTATAGCATTCATTTGCTCGGCTGTATAAATCAGGTACGGCTCGTTAGGCTCTCCAGTGCCGCCGCCATACTTTCTTTGAGCGGCAGCGTCTATGCTAAAGACAAAGAAGTCCGCACTGCCAATCGGCGGGTATGTCTGGCCGAAAAGGTAAATCAAATCATCATTGAGGATCGCTATGATGAGGATATCGCTGCCGTCGGTAGCCTTGCCCGCAAAAACGATTATCGTATCGTCAATAATTATTCCAACCAGTCCGGTCATGTTGAATACTTCATTTGGGTCAAGGGTGCGCCTGAATACGCTTTCGTCCGTTGCATTCGCATCGACATGGGTGAAAAAAGCAGTGCTTGCATTGGGATTGAAGGTAAGCTGGAACTGCCCTTCGATGGAATAGGTCCAGTGGACGCCGGCTATACCGCCTTCCTGAACCACTGTACCTTGATCGGGCAGGAACATATATGTGCTCGTTCCGCCGGAAGCTGTAATCCCGCTAGTATCGTCGTGCCCGGCCTCAGCCGGTCGGACGAATAAACAGATGGCAAGCAATACAAGTAACAGGCCAACAGTTTTATTTAAATCAAACATTACTTGGCTTTCTCGAGGAATTGAACTCAACGGTTCCCGCTCCTGCAAAGATTATTATACCAATTTATCAGGGCTATATGCAAGATTTTACAGCAAGTGTCGAAAAAATACTGGAAAAACAATTGCATCTTGTATAACGTATTGCGTCGTTCTTATTACATATTGCGATAATCGGCGATAAAAATAATAGATTTATGCGATTTATACTTATCGACAAAGTAGTTTCGTTAGAGCCGGGCAAGAAAATAAAAACCCTCAAGAATGTTTCTTTAGCGGAGGAATACCTGGCGGACCACTTTCCGACCTTCCCGGTGATGCCAGGCGTGCTGCTATTGGAAGGACTAATTGAATCGGCATCATGGATGGTCCGCGAAACGGAAAATTTTGCCCATAGTATGATATTGCTTGAATACGCGAAAAATGTAAAATATAAAAGTTTTTTGGCGCCGGGTGCCCAAATAGAATATACTATTGAGGCTAAAACCATTGAAGAAAATATTAGCTCGTTCACAGGCTTTGGTTTATCGCAAGAAGAGCTTATTGTGGAGGCAAGATTCGGATTAAGGCATTTTAATCTTTCTTCGCAAGATGCGAAGCTGGCGGCAGTAGACGCGAATATAATAGAAGACATGAAAAAGCGATGGAAACTTCTGAGCAGCTAAAAATCTTTTATACACCGAATGCTGGCAAGAAAAACTGGAGGTACAACAAATATGGCAATTAGTCAGGAACAGATTTTCAATGAGGTTCAGGGAGTCTTAGTTGACGCGTTGGGGGTTGATGACGATGAGGTTACAGTCGATTCGACCTTGACGGGAGACTTGGGGGCTGAAAGCATTGACTTTTTAGACATAGTATTCCGATTAGAGAAAGCGTTCGGAATAAAGATTCCGCGAGAGGAGCTGTTTCCGGCTGAAAGCTTGATGAATAATCCCGAATTTATCAGTAAAGGCAAATTCACCGAAAAAGGATTAGCTGAATTGCGAACAAAAATACCGCATACCGATATATCGACGTTTCAGAATAATCCTGATGTCAACAAACTGGGGGATTTGTTTACTGTTGGGGCAATTGTAAAATATGTTGAAACAAAGCTGAACGCAGCTTAATACTTTACAATAAAGTGTCTTTGAGATATTAGCGGCAGGATTGCTAAAAGTAAACCCCGTTAGGAGCCATTCCAGTTTCTTGGAATGCCTCCTTTAGGTTAGTATTTCTAACGGGGTAAACCCTGTTAGAAGCCATTCGCCCTTCTAACGGTACTCACACAGGGCATTAAATCCTGTGTTTAATATAAAGGAATTAAATATTTTCATTCCCGTGCCAAGCTTGCCTGCACGTTCCGGCCTTCGCAGCCACTACGGCGGAGAAGGCAGCCGCTTCGGCGAAGGCAGGCCATGGGGCATTCTAACGGGGGTAAACCTGCCGCTAAATTTAATATAGCCTGAAGATGCGTTGGATATGGATAGATAAATTTACTGATTTTAACAGCGGCAAAAGTGCTGTAGCTGTTAAAAATGTAACGCTTGCCGAAGAGCATTTGCATGACCATTTCCCCGGCTTTCCCGTGATGCCGGAAACTTTGATGATTGAGGCAATGGCTCAGACAGCAGGAATCCTGGTCGGAGAGGCAAAAAACTTTAAAGAAAAAGTTATCCTGGCAAAGATTAAAAAAGCAGTCTTTTTCGATTACGTAAAGCCCGGCGATACAATAAGATTAGAAACCCAAATTGAATCCATTACCCCGGAAGCAGCCGGCACAGCCGGCAAAATAACCTGCGGGGAGAAATTAATCGCTGAGATAGATTTGATGTTTAGCCATATAGACCAGAACCTTGCAGGCAAAAAATTTCCGGAAGAAAACTTCGTATTCACCGGCACATTCGAGTCTCTTCTGCGGGATGTGCTTACAAGTGCTAACAGCTCCAGCAAGGCGGGCTTGGGACAAGACGGATGAATCCAGCTCAAGTAGTTATAACCGGCTTTGGCGCAATAAGCCCGCTTGGACTGACAGCTAACGATATGTGGGCTGGTCTATGTGCCGGTAAATGCGGGATAAGCAAAATTACAGCATTCGACCCTACTGGGTTTGCCTGTCAATTAGTCGGCCAGGTTCCGGACTACAAGATACAAAACTACGTGCCAAAAACCTATCGCAAAGCCGCCAAACTGATGTGCCGGGACATCGAACTGACGGTTATAGCAGCAAATGAGGCAATTGTCGGCAGTGGACTTATTACAAAAGGCATCGATCCGGAAAATATCAATATCAAGCCGGAGCGTTTTGCAATCAATTTAGGCGCAGGCTTTATCAGTTGTGACCTGGTGGAGCTGGCTCCTGCGGCGGCGGCAAGCAACACTGACGATGAGTTTGATATTCAAAAATGGGGCAAACAGGGTATTGAGCTTGTAACCCCGTTATGGTTATTGAAGTATCTGCCCAATATGCTGGCCTGCCATATAAGCATTATTCACGACATCCAGGGGCCAAGCAACTCTATTACATGCGGCGAGGCAGGTGCACATATCGCAATAAGTGAGGCGGCCCAGGTCATCCAGCGTGGCGGTAGTGACATCGCCATAGCCGGCGGTGCGGAAACAAAAGCCAATCCGATGAATGTCACCCGCCAGTGCATATTAAAAAGAGCAACAAACGAGAATAATCATGATCCGACTTCTGCCTGCAGGCCTTTTGACGCCGATGCAAAGGGATCGGTTTTCGGTGAAGGAGCCGGCATGGTCATACTGGAAAATCTGGATAATGCCAAAAGACGAGCCGCCAAAATCTACGCGGAAGTGGCCGGGACCGGCCTAAGCAATAGTATAAATCCGGCATACGAGCATCTCGAACCCGACGGCAAAGGTATTCAAATAGCGATAGAAAAAGCAATTGCAGAGGCGCAAATAGAGCCGGGGCAGCTGGATTTGATTATTCCGCACGGAACTGGGATACCGCAGGATGACTTGGCTGAGGCAAGAGCGATTCAGGCTGTTTTAGGAAAAGCTGCAGATGAAGTTCCTGTTTGGCCGACCAAAAGTATGTTGAGTAATACCGGCGCCGCGTGTGGTGCTCTCGATATTGTCGCGGCGATTTGTGTAATGGCTGATGGAAAGATACCTACTGCTAAGAACTGTGACAGAAAAGCTGCCGGCTGCAATTTGAACATCGTAAAAGAAACAATACAAAAAGAGATTAGCTACGCTTTGTGCTGTAGTTACACATTCGGCGGACAGACAGCCGCATTAGTATTGAAAAAACCTATGGTCTGAAGAGTGTCTAAAGTGTAAAGTGCCTAAAGTGAGCTAAAAAGCGTTATTCGTTTATCGGTTGCGCTACTCGTTTCGTCTTTCGTCATACGTTAAACGCAACCGAAACGAGCCGCGCAACCGCAACCAATTTACGAACTTTAGTCACTTTAGTTCACTTTTCATTTGTTATTCAAAATGTTTGGAAAAGCTTCAAAGGTCCAGTAAATGACTGAACGTATTGTAATAACCGGCTTGGGTATTGTATGTCCCCTGGGACATGATGTGGAAACCGTCTGGCAAGCTATGTTGGCTTGCAACAGCGGCATCGCTAAAACCACTATCTTCGATGCCTCTACATTTCCGTCGACATTCGATGCCGAGGTTAAAGATTACGACCTTACAAAGCATATAAAAAATCCACAGCTTCACAAGCACAGCAGCCGAGGCTCGGGCTTTGTTGTCGGTGCAGCGGCCCAGGCCTGCCGAGAGGCAGGGATTGATATTGAAACAGATAAGCCAACCGATGGCATAGACCGCAGAAGAATGGGGATTTACTTGGGAGCTGGTGAAGGCTCGGTGGATAATGCTGCTTTTTTCACTGCGTTGGTCAAGGCCTGGGACGTAACAAAAGACCAGATGGACTGGATCAAGTGGGCCGATGTTGCCTTTAGCATGATGGACCCAATGCGTGAGCTTGAGCAGGAACCCAATATGCCGGCCGCTCATATCACTATGCTAACGGCAGCACGCGGACCGACAAGAAGCTGTCTTACAGCTTGTGCCGCCAGCACGCAGGCTGTCGGCGAGGCGATGATGCTTATCCGCAGGGGTGACGCGGACGTGATGATCGCAGGTGGTGCGCATTCGATGATACATCCGTTAGGATTGACCGGCTTTAACCGCCTCACCGCCCTATCGAGGAGAAATGACAGCCCCCAGACGGCTTCAAGACCCTTTTCAGCGAGCAGGGACGGCTTCGTTCTCGGTGAAGGGGCAGCCATCCTGATTCTTGAATCGCTAAGCTCAGCAAAAAAGAGAGGTGTGAAAATCTTAGCAGAGATTATCGGCTACGGCAGCAGCTCCGATGCGTTTCGCATTACGGACATGCACGAAGAGGCCAGAGGGCCGATTCAGGCGATGAACGCTGCTTTGGCTGATGCAGGTGTCAGCTATAAAGATATTGATTATGTCAGCACGCACGGCACGAGCACGATGGAGAATGACTCAATAGAAACTATGGCTATAAAAGCGGTTTTCAAGGAAAGAGCAAAAAATGTTCCAGCAAGCAGTGTAAAGAGTATGTGTGGCCATTTAATCGGTGCCGCTGGGGCTGCTGAGATTATCACGTGTGTTCTGGCAATCCGAGACAATATTGTTCCGCCTACGACGAATCTTAACGACCTAGATCCTGCGCTTGACCTGGATTATGTGCCGAACAAACCCAGAAAACATCAGGTTAATATAGCAATGAAGGAATCTTTCGGCTTCGGCGGACAGAATAATGTGGTCATTGTTAAAAGGTGGCAGTAAATAAATATTGGGTATCAGGACAACAGAATAATAGGGAACGAATACTCGGTTGCGGTTGCGCAGCTCGTATCGTTTGCGTTAAGTGTAAAGCGCCGTGTAAGACGTAACCGTAAGACGATAGACGAAACGAGTAGCGCAACCGATTGACGAAATTCGCAGCCTGATTACCACTTCCTAATAATCTGATAACCTGATAACCGTAGTTGAAAGACGAATAATGATTGATATAAAGCAGATACGTGAAAATCCAGAAAAATTCAAAAAAGCTGCTAAAGATAAACACTTCAATGTGGACATCGACAGATTACTTGAAGTAGATTCCGGCCTGAGAAGCCAAAAGCAACAATTGCAGGAGATTTCAACAGAGAAAAATCAAATCGGCAAATCAATCCCGAAGCTGACAGGAGATGAAAAGCAATCCGTATTGGCAAAACTATCACAATTAAAAGAGGAGGATGCCCGGCTGCAAGAGCAGATTAAAAATCTACAGCCTGAATTTGACGAATTGATGCTGATGGTGCCCCAGCCTGCGGACGATGGTGTGCCTGTCGGTAAGGATGATACCGAAAATGTCGAAATTAAAAAAGTGGGTCAGGTAAGGCAATTTGATTTTGAGCCTAAAGACCACGTGCAGTTGGGACTTGATTTAGGCATTATAGATATCGAACGTGGTGTCAAATTAGCGGGAACGAGAAATTACATCTTAAAAGGCGACGGCGCGCTTCTGCACTGGGCTATCCTGCGGTTTGCAATGGACTTTATGGTCGGCAGAGGTTATGTCCCCTTCTCTGTGCCGGTTCTTATGAAGGATGAGACAATGACAGGCACCGGCTTTTTTCCAGGCTCTGAAGACCAGACTTACCGAATGGAAAAAGACCAGCTTAATCTGGCAGGAACCGCCGAGGTACCGCTGACAGCCTACCGGATGGGTGAGATTTTAAACGAAGAAGAATTGCCGTTAAAGTACGTAGCGCTATCAAGCTGCTTCAGACGTGAAGCAGGCGCCGCGGGCAAAGATACATACGGGCTTTATAGAATTCATCAGTTCGATAAGATCGAGCAGGTGGTTATCTGTAAGAACAGCATTGAAGAAAGCAACAAATTCCACGAGGAGATTTTGGCCAACTCCGAGGCGGTAATGCAGGCATTGGAGCTGCCCTACCGCGTAGTCGTTGTCTGCACGGGCGATTTGGGCAGAGGCCAAGCCAAGAAGTTCGACATCGAAGCCTGGATGCCGTCACGAGGCAGCTACTGTGAGACACATAGCGCGAGCAAATTCTATGATTTCCAGGCCAGGCGGCTGAACCTGCGATACAGAAGACAGAAGACAGAAGACGGAAGACAGAAGGGAAAATCGGAAATAAATTTCTGTCACACGCTCAACAACACCGTTGTTGCCTCACCTCGAATACTGATACCTATTCTGGAGCTTTACCAAAACGCCGATGGCTCGATTACAATCCCGAAGGTGCTCCGTCCATATATGAAGGACAAAAAGAAAATCACTCATTGATATTACTGGAAAATGCCCGTCATTCATTTAAGCTCAGTTCATTCCGACTTTGAAAGATTTCTCTTGATATAAATGTGCGAAATGTGGTATAAGAATAATAGGATTCACGGCATTCTATAAAAAATAAAAAACAGTAAATTCCTCATGATGGTAAAATCTTTACCGCCCGTTTCATCTGTTTTATAAAGGAGGGTTATGATGTGTAGAAAATTGATTTATTTAGCTTCTTTTGTTTTGCTCGTCATAGCTGCAAACGCTCAGGTTAGCAGAGCTGGTGTACCGATCCCGATTGAAAACCATAGCTTCGAGGCCCCTCCAGGTGGAAAACAAGTAGGCACGGTACCGACGGGATGGACTATCGAAGGCAGTGATTATGGCATCGAAGGCATTTACTCAGAGGGCCTCCAGTCTGCCTTTTTAGGATCTGGAGGCTCGATATTCCAGTTGCTGGATTACACTATTGTCGCGAACGATCAGTACACGTTGACCTTTGATGCTTTGAAAACCTGGCCACCAGATGGAACCGCAACATATGAGGGATGGTTGTATTATGATGATAACGGAGATCGTGTTAAAATCGCTTCGTTAGAAGGAAGCGACAGCGAAGTAAGTTACCCGGAAACCCCTGAAACCTGGACTGAGTATACACTGTCGTACACGGTTAAGCCTGATGACCCGTTCGCCGGAAAAAAATTAGGAGTTCTGTTTACTTTCACCGGCTCCAGTGGGATGTGGGTGGCTTTTGATAATATTCGGCTTGAAAATGAGTTCAGCTTGAAGGCCTGGGGCCCCTACCCGCTCGATGCCAATACGATAGGAACCACGGACGTGGAGCTTCAGTGGAATCCGGGTGCCAAGGTTGCTAATATGAATGGCCACAGGGTGTACTTCGATCCCTGCGAGGTGAACGTCCAAGCCAGAAGTGGCTGTCAAATTAACGGCGAAATTACTTCCGACCCGTTCTATACTGTCACCAGTCTTAGTCCAGGCGAGACTTACTACTGGGCTATTGATGAGGTCAATGATCTTCATCCAGATAAACTTTGGCCAGGTGATGTCTGGAGCTTTACAGTTCAGGTCAAAACTGCCTCTAATCCCACCCCGGCCGACAGTGCACAACGCGCGCTTTTAGACATAGAGTCTCTGGAGTGGGACCCAGGAGTGGATGCCCAATCGCATGATGTGTACTTAGGCACTAATTATAATGATGTATACAACGCCACAAATCCCGATGTTTCACCCGGCCAAGGCACTGTGATTGATCCATGCTGGCCTGTCACTCCGTCACCGCTTGAACCAAATACCACTTACTATTGGCGGATCGACGAGTACGATGGCACTACAACGCACAAAGGCGACGTTTGGTGCTTTACCACTACTTTGGCTGGACTGGGTACAATCACGCGTGAGCTGTATTTGGAGATTCCCGGAGATCCGGTTGCGGACCTGATGAACCATTGGAAGTACCCGGACTACCCGGATCAGATTGATAAGATAAATGCGTTCGATTTCTGGGGTTTGGGTGTGGACAACTTTGGAAGCCGGACCCACGGTTGGCTTTATCCGCTGGCCGATGGTGATTATACGTTCTGGATCTGCAGTGATAACAGCAGCGAGCTGTGGCTGAGCAATGACGAGGGCACGGAGAACGTGACGCTGATCGCCCGGGTGCCCGATTCCGAGTTGACAGGCCGCTACCAGTGGGATAAGTTCCCCGAAGACCAGAATTCCCTCTCGTATCATGGCCCAATAACGCTGGAGGGCGACAAAAGATACTACATCATGGCCCTGCAAAAGGAAGGCTCGGAGTGGGACGGGGTGGTAGTTTCCTGGCAAGGCCCTGCCATTCCAACCCGAACGATCATTACCGGCGGTTATCTGCAGCCATTTGAGAGCCTACAGGCCTGGGGACCGAAGCCGGCTAACCACGCGACAGATGTGCGACGGGATCCTACTTTTAGCTGGGTGTCGGGAATGTATGCCGCCACGCATGACGTATATTTCGGCACCGATTTTCAGGCTGTGAGCACTGCCAGCAGAGATAATGATCCACTCGGTGTTCTCATAAGTCGAAATCAGATCGCCAACACTTATAACCCCGGAACCTTGAATTTCAACACAACCTACTACTGGCGTGTCGATGAGGTCAATGATGTTCACCCCGATAAGCTTTGGAAAGGCAGTATTTGGAGCTTTACAGTAGGCAACTTTCTTGTTGTGGACGACTTTGAAGACTATAACGATATCGATAACAAGATATTTGATACATGGGGGGACTACTTCGTGAATAATACTGGCATGACTGTGGGTCACCTGGAGGCTCCATTTGCTGAACGTAGTATAGTTCATAGCGGTTTTCAATCAATGTATATGCGTTATGATAATGATGGTATTGTCAACGAAGGTACTGACTATGAAAAAAGCGGGACACTCACTTTTTCTGAAGCCGAACGCATGTGGGATACTCCGCAGGATTGGACCAGAGAAAGTGTTGAGTCTTTAACACTGTGGTTCAGAGGTATACCTGCATCTGTCGGCAGTTTTACGGTTGGGCCACCGATTACGATGACCGGTACCGGTGCGGATATCTGGGGTACTTCTGACCATTTCCACTATGCCTACAAGCGGCTCTCCGGCGTTGGAAGTATAACAGCAAAGGTGGTCAGCATGACTAATACTCACGACTCGGCCAAGGCGGGTGTGATGATTCGCGAGTCGCTGGCCCCAGGGGCTGCACACGCCATGGTGAACATCCAGCCTATGAATGAAGTTCAATTCCTGCGCCGTACTCAGACGGAAGCTGAAAGCGAAGCCGACGGACAAGGTGATATCAGCACTCCAGTCTGGGTGAGATTGACCCGCAGCGGCAATACCTTTACGGGTGAGTATTCAGTCGACAACAATAATTGGGAGATGCTCGGTTCGGTTACGATACCCATGCTTGTGGATGTCTATATAGGCTTAATCGTGTGCAGCCATGACGTCGATGCTACTTGCACAGCCGAATTCTCTGATGTTGATATTGACGGCACAGTCACAAGTGATTGGCAGTCGCGGGACATCGGCATAGAAAGCAACGTCCCTGAGGGACTTTATGTAGTGCTGCAGGATAGCACAAGCAATAATGCGGTGGTAAAGCATCCAGATCCTGCTGCAACCGTCCTAAGCACCTGGACGGAGTGGAATATTCCGCTGACACCAGCCGAAGGCGGGTCTGATCCGGTCCAGGGCTTCGCCCTGGCGGGTTTGAATCTACAGGCTATCACGAAGATGGCTATAGGCGTCGGCGATCCGCCTTCGTCAGATATACAGGCCGGTGGTTCAGGCACGCTTTACATTGATGATATCAGGCTGAAGCTTCCCTCCGATTAGATCGGAGGTGCCTCGCCGAGAATACTGATACCTATTTTAGAGCTTTACCAGAACGCCGATGGCTCGGTTACGATTTCGCCAAGGCATCCATATCATGAATATTGATGCATCATCTAATCCAATAATTATTGCCTAATAATGATTATACAGTCTGTATAAAACGAACATTAATAATGGAGATAGCCCCACAGCTACCTTTGTTCTCATGCCATAATTCCTCTTTTTTCTTGTTTTACTCTGTGAGATATACCCTTCCTATCCATCGGTTGTCAAACACTTGACGAACTCTCTGCCTTGTATTACTTGATTCCATTTCGATCAATTATCTCACGGGGTAAATTCTTCCCATCCACAATATCATTAATCGGCTGAAATTCAACGGAATGTTTTAATTATTTCATACCCGAAAGTTGGTATTTTTAATCAGGAAAACCGGCACGACAGGCGTACCGGCTAACCATTGCGCATAAAAACAGCCGTGTTTAGTGGCTGTTTGTCACAGGTCAAACGACGGCTTCCGGGGCAGACTATGCTTTTTTAGTCTTTGCCTCGGGCTCAGGTGTTTTTGCTGCTGGTGTTGCTGCTGCTCCTGTTGCTGCTGCGATTTCACCTTCTGCCGCTTTTTCAAGAGCTTCCTTTGCTTTCCGGCCTGCATGACTCTTGCGATGGATTACCTTTGGCAGGCCTAATACAGAGTCCTGTTCAGACCATCGCTCTTCGTCTTTTAGCTTCTCAATACGCTCAGCTCGTGTAAGAACATTTCGATGCCGAGTCAAGGCACCTTTGATCTTCAAAGTACGGTCAATAGACATTCATAACTCCTCAAGAAATTAATCATCAAACCTCATACCATAAGCGCTGGTAAAGGACCTTGCGCCAAAGGGTTCATAACCAGGTGGTGCTTTGTAATCGGCCCCAAGCTCTATTATTCTCTGCTTTGCACGATAACCGTCGCTACCCTCAATTTCGGTATTTTGATATTTGGCTTTTGTAATAAGACAATACCTTCCCCCCACTTGCCTGATCTCAGTTTCTATACCAAGCTGATCAAAATACTTCTTGACCGGCATAAGTTGTGTCATTACCTGATGAGTTTGTATAACAATTCGATTGTTACCCGCCAGCCCAGCAGATTCTGCTTCTTCGGCTGATGTCGATATTCTTTCATTCAATTCAGGATTCAGTCCTGCGTCACGCGTAGGAAGCCTCGTTAGATTTGTCTCTTCACTTGGCTGTATCTGACTGATTGAGCTGCCTATTTTTTGTTCGAGCTGACCCAGCCGAAAGGCTGCCAGGATCAACAATATAAGGAACAAAACTACTACAATTGCGATCTGGTAAGGCAGCGATATCTCAATCCTGCCGGCGTTAAACTGTATCAGCTTAGGCCTTTTCCACCACATTACTGACTCTTGATGCACCGCCGTATCTTCCATCGATACGGCTGGTGTTTCTTTTTTGACCTTTTCCTGGCGCAAAGGCTCTAATTGCGAGCCGGCACTCGACCTAAGCCGACTTGTGTTCATAACCTCATATAAAGCTTTTCTTCCACGCTTACGGGCCATAAAAATCAGCTTATCCTTGCACAGATTATGAAAACTATTTTATCAACATCAATCCTGGCAACAAGCTAAAAATCTGATAAAAACTGCCTCGTTTATACAGCATTCGTATCCGTATTTCAATACTAATCCTGCTTTTAGATAGAACTAAGGTAGTAAATTTATCTCGTGAAAACCGAATATAAGGTTGAAAAATGTACCCGATATCACATGTGGCACGACGCCATAAAGTTAAATTTCACTTGACAAAGCACTTGTAGTTAACTATTTAAATTATTTTGGGTTTAATACTGAACCTTTGGTTGTTTAGCCTAAATTTCAAAATCAATAGGGAGTAGTTCATAATGCTACCAGTAAAAAAGACAAGCAAAAGCAGAACACGTACACGCCGAAACCACCACCGGCTAAAGGCTGCGAACTATTCGATTTGCAGCAAGTGTGGCCACGCGAAACTGCCACATGCAGCATGTGAAAATTGCGGTTATGTTAATCCCAAAATCAAGCTAAAACTGGGCAAGGAGGAAAGCAGCTAACATGCAAATTGCAATTGACGCAATGGGCGGCGATTATGCACCGGATGAGATTATCGCCGGTGCGCTGGAGGCAATTGAGCTACTCGATGAAACCGATAAGTTGATACTTGTAGGACCACAAAAGAAAATAGAGTCAAAATTAAGCTCTTACAAGTACCGTCAGGATGCAGTTAGTGTGGTCGATGCTCCTGATGTTATCGCAATGGATGAGCCGCCGGTCGAGAGTCTGCGAAAAAAACCCAAAAATTCAATCGCAATTGTTGCCAAATTAGCTAAAAGAAACCAGGCAGACGCGGTCATCTCCGCAGGTAATACAGGGGCCTGCGTCGCCGCATTCCAGATGAGAATCAGAAATCTGCCAGGCGTTAATCGGCCGGGTATTGCTGTCGTTTTTCCCACCCCTGAAGGACCGGTCACAATATGTGATGTAGGAGCTAATATCGCCTGCAAGCCCATAAATCTCTATCAATATGGAGTAATGGCCAGTGTCTATGCCAAACACTTTCTAAAGGTGGAAAATCCGAGAGTCGGGTTAATGAGCATAGGCCAGGAAGATGCAAAAGGCAACGAAATAGTTAAAAAAGCACGTGAGCTTATCAAATCGGATCCGAAAATGAATTCTGTGGGCAACATCGAAGGCCGAGACATTTTCAGAGGTATGTGTGATGTGGCGATTTGTGACGGCTTCGTCGGCAATGTGATTCTGAAGCTTACCGAAGGCCTCGTTGATGGCCTGTTCAGGGCTATAAAAGAAGAGCTTATGCAGGAGAAAGCTCAGCTTGCTATGGAATTCAAACCGGTAATTGCAAGAATCTACAGCAAGTACGATTACAACGAATATGGCGGAGCATTATTATTAGGCATTAATGGCGCAGCGTTGATATGTCACGGTACCAGCAGGAGCAAAACTATAAAAAACGCCATATTGGTCTCCAAGAAATATCATAAAAAAGAAATAAACAACAAGATTATTAAACGTCTAAGTGAATCTTGCGTAAGGACGACTGATGCACAAGTCATTTGAGGAACCTACACGCCCTTATCGCGCAGTTATTACGGGTAACGGCTCTTTTACACCGGCTAAGTTATTAACAAATGACGACTTAGCGAAGATGGTGGATACCACGGACGAGTGGATTACAACCCGGACGGGTATCAAAGTTCGACATGTTTCTACTGACGATGAAACTACCGCACTTTTAGCCACAGAGGCGGCGAAAAGAGCTTTAGCTGATGCGAAGCTCAAAGCCGCCGAGCTTGATATTATTATTGTGGCTACTATCACACCTGAGATGGTTTTTCCTTCCACGGCGTCTTTTGTGCAGCGTTCTCTACAGGCGAAGAAAGCGTGGGTGTTCGATTTAGCCGCTGCTTGCAGCGGTTTTATCTATGGCCTGTCGATTGTGCAGCAGTTCTTAGAGAGTGGTCGATACAAAAATGCTCTCGTAATAGGGGCCGAGACTTTGACAAAGATTACCGACTGGACAGATCGGACAAGCTGTATTCTTTTCGGTGATGGTGCCGGGGCCGTTGTGCTTCAGTCCCAGCCCGCGGACAAAAAGGACGAGTGCAAAGGAATTATGTACAGCACTATGGCTTCGGATGGTGATTACTGGGAAACATTATGCTGCGTTGCCTATGGCTCCCGTCACCCGGCGCGTAAAAAATTAGACGACCCAAATAAAATCTTTATGCAAATCAAGGGTAGAGAAGTCTATCAACAAGCGGTTCGGCGGATTGTTGAAACCGTTACGGATTGCCTGGACCATTGTGGATTGAGCGTCAATGATGTTAAAATGATGATTTCACACCAGATGAACGGAAGGATTATTGAATCTGCGGCCAAGCGGCTGAACTTTCCCAGCGAAAAGGTTTACATAAATATCAGCGAATATGGCAATACATCTGCAGCGTCGGTGCCCCTGGCCTTCGATGGGTGTGTCAAAGAAGGTAAAGTCAAGAAGGGTGATATCGTGATTTTCGTGGCTTTCGGCGCGGGATTGACCTGGTGCGCAAGCGTAATTCAGTTATGAAGACTGCTTTTATATTTCCAGGACAGGGTGCCCAGGAAGTTGGAATGGGTGCCGAGATAGCACAGTCTTATCCCGTAGCGGCTAAGATTTATGAACAGGCCAACGAAATCGTTGGATTTGATTTGCGCAAGCTCTGCTTCGAGGGACCCCCAGAGGGGCTAAACACCACTACGATGTCACAGCCTGCAATTTTTGTGACCTCCGCTGCTATCCTGGAAGTATTGAGAACCAATCCCCCTACTAATGGGCGGGTGGCAGCCTCAATCCCGATTTCATCGGGATTGGGGGGGATGGCTCAACCCGATGTAACTGCGGGTCTGAGCCTCGGTGAATATACAGCCCTTTACGCGGCAGGTGCAATTAGTTTTGAGGATGCGCTTATTTTAGTGCAGAAACGCGGCCAGGCTATGCAGGCAGCCTCAAACGCCACCGAAGGCGCAATGGTTAGCATCATAGGCCTTGACGAGGAAAAAGTTCGGCAGCTTTGTACCGAGGCCAGCGAAGGTGAGCTTTTGCAGCCGGTTAATTTTAATTGCCCCGGGCAGATTGTTATAAGCGGCTGTAAATCAGCCTGTAACCGAGCGGAAGAATTAGCGCCAAAATATGGTGCGTTAAAGGCGATAAGGCTGGAAGTAGCCGGTGCTTTTCATACCGAAATGATGTCCAGCGCAGCGGATGAGCTTCATAAAGCTCTATTAAGCTGTAAGATTTCAAAGCCGGCTGATATTAAAGTGATTGCCAATATTAATGCAGAGTATTACGAAAGCGCTGAAAAAATCGTGGAGGGCTTAACAAAGCAATTAACAAGCGCAATTTACTGGCAAAAATGTATGGAACGGCTTTTAGCTGATGGCGTGGAGAAGTTTTACGAGATAGGGCCTGGCAGAGTCCTGACCGGCCTGATGAAAAGAATCAACCGAAAAACACAAATCCTAAACATAAGCAATTTGCAAACGGTGAATGAGATTGGATAACGAATTTTTTAGCCCCCAGCTTTGCTGGGGGTCATTTCGGATTTATTCTTTTGTTATCACGATATTGCCTTGCGGGATACCCGTTTTATTTTAACGTGTTTTTCACCCGGCATTATAAATCCGCCGTGGGCGGATAAATTCTGTCCGGCTACGGCACGCTTCGCCGTGACGAGTGCCGCTGTTGGTCAATCATTTTCATCGGATAGGGTCCTGGTGATCTCATTACATATAACATCCCTATAAAATCCAAAACAGCATTTGTTAGTCTTAGTATATGCACTTTATCACGGTCTCTATAAATTGCCGGTCCTCGCGCATAATCTATCTATTTTAACATTTAAGTCGTATTTAATCCTCTTAGTTTTACGTAATCTTGACTATTTCGATTTCTGTAGCTTATCTGAAAAGTTCCCACAAAACTGTTCAGGCAAAAGTAAAAAGTCTTGTTGTAGTCTAAGAATCGATTTTGCAGTTGAATGTATTAGAGGTTCGGAAACCATCTTACAGTAGAACTGCTCAACTTTTTCCAATAGATCATGGATTTTGACCGTTGTAATGACTCTCGTACCAGCAGGGAAATATGCATCCGAATCACAGAGAGTAGTTTTAGATACAATAATTGGTACTGGATTCTTACGTGCTGGGAAATTCTCCTTGAACCAATTCATGCTGGAAGACAGTTGGCCTGCATCCTTTTTATGCAGAAATTTCTTGTTCTCTGTTTTCGCTTCTATTACCAAGGATAGTTCCGGCCAAAGCCATAGATCATCTGGCCCCACCCCTTCCTCTTCCTCAGGCCTTGAGCCCTGTGCTCCTAAAAGGGGAGCAAGGTCGCACAATGCTTGTTCGATAACTGAATGAGGCATTTCAAAAGACAACTTTGCTTTAAGTTCATGAATTGCAGCGATTGCACCATTTGGATTTTGAAATCGGCGGTACCATTCAATGATAATAGTTTGCACACTTGATTCTGACACTTTTGAAGGTCGCTTGATAATACCGCCCGGTGGACAATACATCGACTTGTTATCCCTGTGAGCAGCCCTTTGAGCTTCTAATGCTTGTCCAGGGTCAATATCATATAGGTAATTCGAAACTCTCTGCAAATACCAACCCTTAGTGGCTGGATCATCAGAGACATATTCGTCAATTGCCTCCTGTAGGATTTTAACTGCACCGGGAAGATCATTACTTATCGCGGATTCAAACGCAGATCTTTCAGCATTCGCCAGCATAAGGCGATTAAGGTCTGTTGTTCCAGGTGCGGCTATAGAACTTTTTCTTACTGTCTCATTGTAGTATTGCTTCCATCCATCATCCCTTTTCAAACACTTCTTTATCATGTCTATTACCGCTGTTTCAGGATCAACTCCAGCATCTTCCGCCGCCATTTTTGAAAGATCTATTGCCAATTCTAACTGAGCACGAGTATCCGGATTCATAGCCGATAAAACATCATGCTTTGCGATAAAGTGAGCCAGTTCATTACCTGCAAGTAAAATGACAGCATAGTCGGCATGCGAGCGCACTGCCCTTCCCATCCCTTGTTCTATGCGATAAATCAATCTGTTGCGCGTACCTCCAGCGAATCCACTCGTGCTGCTGTCGAGTCGGTCGAGGATTCCCTCGCCGATAGGCATACCATCTATAACGAGAACTCTACATGACTTGTCAGGAAGATCAATGCCATCATAGCGCTGCTTAAAAACCACAAGGCGAGGTGTACCAGGTGTATCCTTCAAACTTTCCACTGCTTCTTTAACTTCGTCACCCGAGCAGATTTTGGCACCAAAGCTTTCCCATTCACGGGCTTTTGGATCACTTGGAGACAGGACGACAACATTGAGTTGCTTTGATATCATACCGCACAAAGACATTACCCACTTACGATCCAATTTTCCATCCACGAGAGAAGGAGCCAGTACCATACGTTCCCCCATCCCTCTATCGTTAGCAGGTGTTATAGGCCTTTTGCCAGCTGAGATGTCACAGCCAAGCTCTCTAACCAATACAGAATCATCAGCTAGTGTGGCAGACATGAAGAGCCGATGCTTTGCCTTATCGTATGCAGGACTCTTGTGAACAGGCAATATATCGGGGATTATCTCGACTGCTGCGCCTGAGACCACACATCGGCATCGTCGTAAAATATCCCGAATATGCGGTATTACAAATTGGAGCCTATCATCATTAGTCTGGCTACTAATAATCTGTTCAACTTGTGGTAGAAGAGGCTTCCAAATCCAGTAAGGGATTTCCATGAGTTGGTTTGGATCCTCGTTCTTAATGTCATTCCATATTGATAGCTTATATTCTGCACAAGGAACATCAAGTATTTTAATAAATTGTTCGCGTACACTAACATTAGATATACGTAGAGTGAAACAATCGCGAATTTCTTCAACACCAGCATGAGCATCATCAAGTACAATACCGTAAGGACGAAGCATAACATCAGATCTATCAAAAGTTGTTTTTGCATTGAATAATTTGTCATAAGTACAAATGATGATTGCTTTACCTACTATACCATCCACATCAGGATGAGGTTGGTTGGCGGGGTATATAACAGACTTCAAACCCAACTTTTCAGCTTCTACACTGACTTGTTCACAAAGTTGCGTGGTAGGACACAAATACACTACAGGCTGGTGATTTTCTTCCATGAAGGACCACAAATACAGCAATCCTACGGCTGTTTTACCTGTACCAGTGCTTATTTTAAGAATAAGGTCTCGTTCCAATCTTCGTTCAGATAAAATCCGAAGGGCATCTTTCTGAACAGTTCTCAACTCAATATGAGAAGTTTGCCTATCTAGAGAATCAAAAAGGAAGACCAAGTTTGTGAAATCTATATCTCGCTTTATGCTAATGTGTTTTCTGAAATCAACCATTATTTATCCTTTAAAAGCCGTATCTTACAGCCTTAAAACAGTAATATACAGCTAAACCTAATATAAATCCTCATTTATTATCAGTAAAATTTATCTTGAGTTAAAATCTCATTGATTCGCTATACAACAATTTTGCATTTTGAATTGACTTTACATTCTACCCCTAAATCCAACGAATAAAAGCTAAAAAGACCTTTTCTAAAATTTTGTTGCCTTGCGGGGATTGTTGCGGTAAAAGAATGGCTTATACTATAAATCCCTCTTTCTTTCAAAAAACTTGATTTACAAACCACTCATTTTCAAATCCCCCATTTTCAAAACCATTATTCTTAGAGCAGTCTATAAGTATATACGCATATACTTATATAGTATTGTTGCAATTGTCAGACCGAAAATAGAAAACTTGTCTCGAGCAAGTTTATTCTGGTTTTGTTGAAGGTCACAATCCCGCCCGCTCAGAGGGCATTCACAATTTTGAACTTGCGATTTTACCTTTTTAATTGACTTTACACTTTACCCCCAGAATTCAACGAATTAAAGCTGAAAACCCCCTTTTCTAAAATTTTGTTGCCTTGCGGGAGTTGTTGCGGTAAAAGAATGAGGCAAGAGAAAAAAAGTAATTGGTTAAATGGTAAGTGGTTAAATGGTAAATTCAATTACCAGTTACTAATCATTAAAATCATGGATTTATTACGAATTTCGAATAAAACCCCCGCCGTAGAGGCGGCAAGATAAACCCCTGAAGAATCAGGGGGTTAACAAATATGGAGAAAAAGGAAATGTCGGAAAAGAGATTAGCTGTTGTAACCGGTGCTGCCAGGGGAATAGGACGGGCAATCGTTCTTGAATTGCTAAAGCAAGGCCGAATTGTTGCAGGTCTGGATATAAATGCCCAGCAGCTTGCTGAGCTTGAAGACGTTGTAAAAAAAGCAGGTTTTACAGTAAAAACCTGCTGTGTG
>CAZQKO010000004.1:0-37316 GCA_964593945.1 uncultured Pirellulales bacterium
TGTAACAGCTCACCACCTTTTTCGCTACTTGTTGCACTTATGAGTTGAATCCACCAATAGTATTAACACACGAAGATTATAGTAAAGAAGGTTCGATAAATAAATTATGAGTACCACAGTAACCAAGATTAAAGGACCGGCATCTGGTAAGCTGCCGGACGATTTTTTGAGATTGCAGGATTGTCTAATGTTTTTGTTGCCTATCCATACAAAAGTTGAATATAAACAAGCTTTGGCTATAGCCCAGAAACTCGCGGCAAGAAAAGACCTCACTAGAACCCAGCAATTTTATTTGGAATCTCTTGCCAACAATATCAAGGCCTATGAAGAAAAACATTTCCCTCTTCATAAGGCGGACCCTATAGAAACATTGAAATTTCTTTTAGACGAGAACGGCCTCAACGGTTCTGATTTAGGGCGGCTTTAAAATCAAAGACAAATTGGCTCAAAAATCCTGAATCGCAAACGAAAACTGAGCATGCGCCATATTATGATTTTGGCAAAACATTTTTCTGTGAGCCCGGCATTATTCATTTCTGAATAAAAAGGAAACGGTGAGTAGAACTTAAATACTACTCAAATATTTAGCCCGTAATTTACTACTGGATTTTCATGCCATGGTCATTTGGTCCATTTATCTAACCAGCCGATTACCGTTTCGTGCCAAAGAATAGAATTTTGTGGCTTGAGCACCCAGTGATTCTCATCAGGAAAATATAACAACTTGCTCGGTATTCCCAAACGCTGTAACGCATTAAATGTGCCAAGCCCTTGTGTATCAGCTACACGAAAATCCAAAGCTCCATGAATGACCAGCATCGGCGTATTCCAGTTTTTTACAAAATTCACCGGATTATGCCTCTCATAACCTGCTGGATTATCCCACGGCGTGCCAATATGGTCCCATTCCGGAAACCATAGTTCCTCAGTATCAAAATAAGCCATCCGCTCATCAAGGCTGCCATCATGATTAACCAAACATCGGAATCTATCCGCCCAATTGCCTGCAATCCAGTTAATCATATAGCCACCGAAAGATGCACCCAGCGCTGCGACTCTGTTGCCATCCATCCACGGATACCTCTCCAAGACAGCAGACAGACCCTTCTTCAGGTCTTCTAAGGGCTTTCCGCCCCAATCGCCGCGAATAGAATCGCAAAAGGCCTGTCCATAGCCCACCGAGCCGTGAAAGTCCACCATCACCGCTGCATAACCGGCTCCAGCATACACTTGTGGATTCCACCGGTAATGAAAATGATTGCCGAACGAGCCCTGCGGCCCGCCATGAATCAAAAAAGCAACCGGATATTTTTTGCCCGGTTCAAAATCCACCGGCTTTACCACATAACAATAAACCGTCTCATCGTTCCATCCCTTGAAGGTGAGCTGTTCATACTCGCCCATGCGAACAACTGAAAGTTTCTTCGAGTTTATCTCCGTGATTTTGCGCACATCGGTACCGTTGGTCTTGACCGAATGCAATTCGACCGGCGAGCACAGATCATCTAAGCCAAAAATAATCCTGTCTTCTGATATATCCGACGATGTCACTCGACCGTCCCTTATAAAAATGCTAACATTTCCGGTTCCTACATCAACCTCAAACAGCGAATCCTGGCCTAAATTTGCCGCTGTAGCATAAATTGTTTTACCATCAGCCGACCAGCAAAATGTTGATGGACTTCTGTCCCAATCTTCCGTTAAAACGTGTTCTTTGCCGCCCGGCCATGTCCGAAGGATAATTCTAAAGCGATCTGACTCATAGCCAGGCCGTGACATCGCAAGATAAGCCAAGGTCTTTCCATCCGGCGAAAAGAGCGGATGAGTATCCCATGCTTGAATCTCCTCGGTCAAACATTTCGGTGGTATCGAGCCTTCAATAGGAGCGTAATAAAGGTCGAGATCAGTTGACCACGGCTCTTCTCGGCCGACATCACGAGCAGTAAATATGACACCTTTGCAATCCGGTGTAAATGTGATCTCTTCCGGCCCGCCAAAGGGTTTTGATGGCGTGTCGGCATCCATACTTCCCATAACGTCAATTGCCTGTCCCCCGACTGCGGGCATAACAAACAAATGTGAGCGTCTGCCATCCTTCCAGGTATCCCAATGACGGACGAATATCCGGTCATAAATCCTACCAGTTGTTTTTCTTTCCTTGATTTCATCGAGCCGAGCTTTTGTAGTCGCTGCGTTACAGTCGGGAAATACCTCCATCGTAAATGCGATATTCTTTCCATCAGGCGAGACGACTAAATTGCTGATATCGAGCGGTTCGTCCGTCACCTGCTCAGCCTCACCGCCATCGATTCGGATTCGCCAGATCTGCGATGAGCCGGATCTGCCGGATATGAAAAAAACCGTATTACTGTCCGATCCCCATCGCGGATTTGTATCGGCCTCAGGATAAGTTGTCAATTGCTTCAAGTCTGACCCATCGCTGCCAACCAGCCAAAGGTCGGTTCGGCCTTTATTTGCTTCAAGGTCGATTTTTCGCAGAGTAAAGATAATCCGTTTACCATCCGGCGAGACCTGTGGATCGGAGATTCTATCCATCGCCAATATATCATGGACAGAGAAAGGATGGGATACTCGATGTCCTTCGACCCGGCTCAGGACGGGCTGGATACTCGATGCTTGTTGAGAATCGAGTGGTAAATAGACAATTAAAATTATAGACAAAAACGTAAGGTACATGATTTTCTCCATAAAATTTTTTGTTTAACCGTCGCCGGCACGGCGATTTTTAATCGTGCCGCAACGCCACGACAGGGTCAACACGGGCCGCACGCATCGTAGGATAAATACCAGCGGCAAGACTAACAAAAATCGAAAAAACAACCGCTCCCAAGCACAACCCCCACGGAAAACTAAAGTAATTCACGTACGGAACTCCCTGTCTGGATGCAATCGAATTGACAATCAGATTTATAATCATGCTAACTACCCAGCCCAGGATAAGGCCGAAGACACCGCCTAAAAAGCCAATCATTCCAGACTCAAAGAAAAATATCTTTTTCACATCCCTGTCACTGGCTCCAACCGCTTTGGCGATGCCTATCTCTTTGTATCTTTCCAGAATCGACATCACCATCGTATTGATAATTCCCAGAGACGCTACAACAATCGCTATCATCCCTACCGCGAATAGAAACATATCCATAATTATAAAGGCCTTCTTCATTTCTTCAAGCTGGTCCAAAAGAACGAAGGTCTTAAAGCCCCAGCTCTGAATTTGTTTTTTAACAGGCTCAATATATTTCGCAGAAGATACTCTCACGCTCACCGAGGAATAACCCTTAATCCGTCCCGGCGATTGAAAGAAGTCCCATATACTCGTCAGTGACAGTTTTTCCATCCGCTGTGAAGGCCCGGGCGGAATATAAACATCGCTGCGTAAAGGTATAGCCCCACCGAAACCCATCCGCTCCGCCACACCGACAATCGTAAAGGTGTACTTCTTGCTGGCAAAAGGCAGCTTATTAACTGATCTGCTGTTTGGGTCACTCCTGCCCACAGTTAGAGATGCAATATTGGCAAGATTTAAAAAGTTAAAGTTAAGGGTCAACGTCGACAGCTCAACCTCCTGACCTATCACGTCCTGGTGGTTTTTAATCCTCATTCGGCGCAGCATGGAGTCACTTATAATAATAGAGTTTGCATCATCAGACGTATAAGATTCGCCCGCTCGCAGCTTCATTAATTCTGATTGGCAAATATAAGCCGGCAGAACCTGAATGAACGTGAACTCCTCTTTCCCCTTAAATCTAATCATAGCTGGAAAACGAACCTCCGGAAAGGCAGACTCGACGCCTTTTAATTGAGTTACTTTCCGAATGAAGGTGTCGTCAAGAATATTTGGCTCTGACACCCCAATAGATTGTGGAGCTAAATATTCGTCCTCTGCAGAAGGCTGTTCGTCGGGGTCGTGGTGATTTCCCCTCGAGGACGATGACGCAGAAACACTAATATAATTAAAAAGCTCCATCTCCTTAAACTGGTCGGTGATGTTTTTCTGTACACCTTTGCCGAAAGAAATCATGGATACAAGCGCTCCAATTCCTATTACCACGCCGAACGTGGTGAGAAAGGTACGAAGCTTTTTCCTCCATAGATTGGCGAAAGACTGCTCGATATAGTCGGAAATCTTCATCCCTTTTCCTGTCAAACGACTCTTCCGTCACAAAGGCCAATAACTTTATCCGCAAACTCTGCTAATAAAGATTCTTCATGGGAGATCATAATCACGGTCAAGCCCTGATTTTTGTTCAAGTCCGACAACATCTGTACAATCGCCCGTGACGTCTTGCTGTCTAAATTTCCGGTCGGCTCATCCGCCAACAAAATCTTCGGCTGGTTTATCAGAGCACGAGCGACAGCCACTCGTTGCTGCTCTCCGCCGGACAGCTCTGTCGACAAATGCCCCTTACGATTGCCCAATCCTACCTTCGTCAGCACCTGCTCAGCTTGAATTTTCCTTTCTTTTTTGGCAACGCCTGCAAAAAGCAATGGAAAAGCCACATTTTCGAGAGCAGTGTAGGATGAAATAAGGTTGAATGACTGGAATATCATGCCGACCTGACAGCGACGATAAATAGCCAATTCTTCCTTGTTTAAATCTGAAATGTATTTACCATCAACTCTGATGCAACCGGCTGATGGTGTATCGAGGCCGCCCAAGAGGTTCATTAAAGTGGATTTGCCTGAACCGGAAGGTCCTGTTACGCCAAGAAATTCGCCCCTCCTAACGGATAAAGTTACATCCTTCAGCGCGACGACCTCGATCCTGCCGGTCGAGTAAAGCTTGGTCAAATCTTCGGTTTCGATAAAATTGTTCAAATTCATGTTTTTAATTGTTTAAAATTTATTTAGCCCCACGTTTTACATGGAGTTATTTGATGTTTCCTTTGTTAGTGTCACTGGAATATCGAGCCAGAATGTTGAGCCTTTGCCAACCTCGCTTTCCAAGCCGATACTTCCCGCTAACAAAACGGCCAACTCCCTGCAGATAGTAAGTCCCAGGCCGCTGCCGGCAGTCTCGCGCGTCAGAGAGCCATCGATCTGCCGGAACTTTTCAAAAATCTTATCCCTGTCGCCCTCCGTAATACCACAACCGGTATCGCTTACTGCAATCCGAACGAAACGTGGCCCAAGCTCCGGCTCAACTAAGCCAGCCGAAGTTCCACCCTCCGCAGTGCTACGGAGGACGGGTACCTTGACCGAGCTGCCTCTTGCAGAAGCAATGTTACCCGCCATCGGCGATGAGCCGGCCCAAATTTCAATCCTGCCATGCTCGGGCGTGAATTTCGACGCGTTACTTATAAAATTATACACTATCTGCTGAACCTTACCAGCGTCAGTCATAAGAGTCGGCAGGTTTGGCTCAATCACCACTTTGACCTTGATTTTCTTTTTCTTCGTTTGCAGAGAGAAAGACGCTACTGCTATGTCGATAATCTCCGGTACAGATGTCTTTTCTATGTGCAGCTCCACTTTTCCGGCTCTTGTTTTGGCCAGCTCCAGCAGATCATTAATCATGCCCAGCAGTCTATTTCCGCTACTGATGATATTCTCTGCGTACCTTCTGGTCTTGTCTTTGTGCAGTATACCGGGCTTTTCACGCAACACCTGCGCAAAGCCGAGTATCGCATTAAGGGGTGTTCTAAACTCATGCGAAATATTGGCTAAGAATTCGCCCTTTAATTTATTAGCCTTAAAAAGCTCAATATTTCGCTCTGAAAGCTCTGCTATTTTTGCATCGAGCTGCTGGTTTGCCTGCCGCAGTTTCTCTTGTGCCGCCTGCAGGCCGTCCAACATGTGATTGAAAGCGCTGGCGAGTTTCTCATATTCGTCGCCGGTTTGTATGGCGCTTCTTATATCGAGGTTGCCATCCGCGACATTATTTGCCAAAGCTCGAAGCTGCCGTATTGGGCTGAGGATCACTCGCTGTGTGATCCAGTAAAACGCGATGATTGCGCCGGTGCCTGCTATAAGTCCGGCTACGCTCACCCAGACCCAATTTAAGAGTTTTGCTTTACTGACTTCGCTAGCTGGGTTTTGAATAATTACCACACCGATCAGCTCATTCGGCGAAAAAACACTCGCTGAACCCTGGGGATTGTGACAGCCTATACAGTTATCGGTTGCCCTGATGATTCTTATATATTCGCTATAGTAAATATCTTTTCTTTTCTCAAAACTGATAGTGTCGTTTCTATTTTCTTCGTCTTTTAACGATTCGATTATCCTTTGCTGATTGTCTGTTAATTGCTGAAGCTGTTTTTGGGCCTCTCCACTTTCTCTGGCAAAGCGAATCCAGCGTATGCAGGGATTGTTAGGGTCCAGGACATGACCGGCTTTATCCAGAGGAGCAAGTGAATCGCCGCTTTTGTCTTTTAGCTGAAAGTGTTGCCTCAACAGCAGCGTTTCAACTCTGGCCCGCTCGGTATCAAGGTAATCCGTTTTTATCAGTTGTCGCATCCAAATATAGGGGAGAATAAGAGCGAGCACCAGCGTAAAGACCACTGCCAGGCCGAACGTCAGTTGACACTTCACCGCTAACGAAAGAGGCCGCAATCGCAGAATTCGTAGCAATCTACTCCAAGTACTTTTTAGATTAATTCGCATCGTACATTGTAACAATCCTGCGATAAACCCGTCCTGAGCAGGGTCGAAAGATCGCAGGGCTAAATATTTAGCCCCCTAATTTATTGGAGGGTCTTTTCGCTTTTTACACAGGATTCGTTATCCTTAATCTCGGCAAAGACTGCGGATATTTATCACGGATAAATTCTATCAGCTTCTCTCTTACCTCGCAGCGCAGGCTCCACGCGCTCGATGCGTCCGCAGCGCTCATAAGCGCCCTTAACTCAACCGTACGCTCAGTCGCATTAGTTACTTGCAGCACGCAAACCTTACTGTCCCAAAGCTGCGACTGTTTCAAAATGCGGCCAAGCTCTTCTCTGACTTCGTCGATGGGAACCGTGTAATCAACGTAGATAAACACTGTCCCCAAGATATCCGCTGTGATGTGAGTCCAGTTTTGGAACGGCTTTTCAATAAAGTACGCGATAGGGACTATCAGCCTTCGCAGGTCCCAAATCTTAACTACTACGTATGTCAAGGTAATCTCTTCGATTCTGCCCCATTCGTTTTCCACGATAACGACATCGTCAACGCGGATCGGCTGAGTAAAAGCTATCTGAAGGCCCGCAATAAATGTCCCTATAGTCCGCTGAGCAGCCATACCCACAACGATACCGATTATCCCAGCGGAAGCTAAAATAGTGGTGCCTAACTGTCGGACCTTTGGAATGGTCATCAGCATCGTGGACATCGCTATAATTCCGACCAGAATGATAACTATTCGCTTGAGGACCTTTAACTGGGTATGAATCTTGCGAGCTCTTAGATTGTCTTTAACGTCAACTTCAAACCTGCTGATGACGTAATCTTCCAGTACGTACATAGTTTTAATCAACAGCCACGACACTAAAGCGATAAGCAACAGACTAAAGATGTGATTTACCTCCGTTCGTGTTTGTTCAGGTAGCGCAGAGGGCAGAATTAGACGAATCACAAAGACTACGACAATCCACTGTAATGGCCGATAGCAACGTCTGACCAATGAGTCATCGACGGCGCTACTGGAGCGCTTTGCTATATTATGCAGCACTTTGAAGACCAAGAAATGGCCTGCAAGGCCAAGCAATATAGGCACGCCTATAAGGTAAGCCACTGTCGTCCAGTTTTGTACCTGTTCCGGCATTTTATCTCCTGATAATCATAGCCCCGCGATAAATCGCAGGGCTAAATATATATTGTATTTAGCCCCCTAATCCTTCGACCTTGCTCAGGACAGGTTTATTGGGGGAGTTCCTTCCTTACATTTTATGCAGGGGGTTTTTCCTGCTCAATCGCGCGCAGATGCTTTTGCGTCCGTAAGTTTAGCTCGTCAAGCTGCTTTTGGTCCACCTCGCCGGGTGCATCAGTTAAAAGACATTGGCCGCTCTGAGTCTTGGGAAACGCTATTACGTCCCTGATATTGTCTGTGCCGGTCAGGAGCATGATGAGCCTGTCTAAACCGAAGGCTATGCCGCCGTGCGGCGGAGCACCGTATTCCAAAGCACGTAAAAAGAAGCCGAATTGCCGCTCCGCCTGCTCCTGAGAGATATTGAGCAGTTTAAAAACCTTAGCCTGAACCTTTGGATTATGAATACGAATACTGCCGCCGCCGATCTCTGAGCCGTTGACCACGATGTCGTAGGCCTGCGAGCGGATTCCGGCCGGGTCGGTATCGAGCTTATCCAAATCCGAAGGCTCCGAAGCAGTAAACGGATGGTGCAGAGAATCATAGCGTTTTTCCTGCTCATTCCATTCAAAAAGCGGAAAGCCGACCACCCAGACGAACTGGAAGCTATCCTCATCATAAAGCTTCAGTTCCCGTCCAAGTTTGCATCGCAAAGGAGCCAGAGCCTTATTGACGATTTGCTCTTTATCAGCGACTAACAAAATCAGGTCGCCGTCCTTTGCTCCGAACTGCTGGATTATCTGCCGCTGCTGCTCTGGGTTAAAGTATTTGCCGAGACCGCCGATGAATGTAAGGTTTCCACCTTCATTTTTGAGCCTGACCCAGCTTAGACCCCTGGCACCGTAATCAGCAACAAATTCAGTCAGCGTCTTTTCGATGTCACTTCTGGAATATTTCTCGCCGGCTGGTGCACAGAGACCTTTAACAATGCCACCACCTTCGATGGCCGAGGTAAACACCTTGAATGTGCTCTGTTTGGCAATATCGGATATGTCATGCAGCTTCATATCGAAGCGTAGGTCCGGTCTATCGATTCCATAGTCAGCCATAGCCTCCTGGTAGGTTATCCGCTGCATAGGTGTAGCGACATCTACATTCAGGATTTCCTTCCAGATCTTGGCGACAAGATTTTCATGGACTCTGATTACGTCATCGCTATCAACAAAACTCATCTCTACATCTATCTGTGTAAATTCGGCCTGCCGGTCTGCCCTTGGGTCTTCGTCACGGAAACAACGGACAATCTGGAAATATTTGTCAATGCCGCTTACCATCAGAATTTGCTTGAATAGCTGCGGCGACTGCGGCAGAGCGTAAAAGCAGTTTTTAAGCAGCCTGCTGGGGACAAGAAAGTCCCTTGCACCTTCCGGCGTGCTTTTAGCTAACATGGGCGTTTCGATCTCCCAAAAGCCGAGTTGATCAAAGTAGTGCCGGACAACTTGACTAACGCGGTGGCGTATCTGCAGCTTCTTTTGCATCTGTGGACGACGCAGGTCGATGAATCGTTTGGTTAAACGGAGCTCTTCGCCGACCTTGTCTGCACTATCAATTTCAAAGGGCGGAGTTTTTGCGATGTTGAGTATTTCCAGTTGGTTTACAAGGACCTCGATTTGGCCAGTTGGCAGCTTCGGATTTTCCATACCGGCGCTTCTGGGTCGAACGGCGCCTTGTGCAGCTATGACCCATTCGCAGCGGACGGACTTGGCTAACTTATGGGCTTCCGGCTGGGTGTCGGGATTGAAGACAAGCTGTGTTAGGCCTTCTCTGTCGCGAAGGTCGATAAAGACCAAGTTGCCGTGGTCGCGATAGGAGTTAACCCAGCCGGCCAACATTACTCTTTTGCCGGCATCTTCCAGCCGAAGCTGGCCACAATTATGTGTTCTTTTAAGCATAATTTTTCTTTCAAAATCACTATCTATACTTTAGGTCTTTTTTTACAACATAACACCACGATAAACTTATCTCCTCGGCTATGCTCAGGGCAGACCTAAGCCATCCTTTACGGGAGGCCGAAGGATCGCAGTGCTAAATATTTTTGTTTAGCCACCCTTATGGTGCCGGTTTTTTCTCATCTCACCATCACATTGTTAATATTCACAAATCCGTTATGCACAACGTAAAATAGTCGAAAAACGTTATCTCGTCAATAATGCAGCATAAAAACCCTGTTTAAACATTCTCCTGCGGTGCTTAGTTTCTATGCAAAAAAAGAAAGAAAAAAATTTCAAATTTGTTACCAAATTTGGCTTGTCATTCCTGAATCAGTGTATATAATGGTAATTGGTTATATTTCGACTTGCGTAGTTTTTAATGTAGGTTTTTTATCGGACTTGAGTTGCGCAGTTGAACTTACGAACAATTATTGTCAAAAACTGTATAGTTTGCGAATAAGATTAGTTAAATAAGCATACAACAGGGCTGAGGTTATCTCGCTTTTCCTCTCCCTCCGCACCTCGGCCCTGTCTTTTTTATGCGCACATATCTATATATTTAGCCCCCAAATATATTTGGTGGTTTATCATCAATACCTCCTATCGGTGATCTTTTTTGGGTTTTTAAAATTGATGAAAAAGTACCGCAGGGCGTCGATTGGATGGTCGTAAACACCATCTTTCAACGGCAGTTCCCGGCTACCCGCAGAGTCAGGATAGTGATAGCATTGTAAAGCCTCTATCAAACGCACGCACCGCGGTGAAATGATCAGTGTATTTTTACCACTTCCGTCGCGAATAGCCCTGCGAATGAGTTCAATACCCTCCAAAATGCTGCTCCGCCTATATCGTATAGCTATCCCCATCGCCCGCAGCTCCCGCACCGCGCTCGTGCCGGTGACATCATTGACGCCAGCTCCAGCCGGGTCGCAAAAAGTCCCAGCGACCTCCTCCTCGTCGCACGGTGTTCGGCTCTTAATCTCGCCAGCGTGCACATCAACAGTCGCCCTGCTGCGAACATACTCATCTATCACCCGCACCAAGCCATCCTCATCGACCTGTATCCATAAACACACGAAAGGATTGACAAAACCAAAATCAAGCGACCGGTACAACGGCAGATTCGGATCGTAATCGATCGGCTTAACATACTCAGCCGGATCAAAGTCACCAAATACCACGTTATCAAGCATCGGCTTTTCGCAGAGCATTTCTGCCTCCCAGCTGGCTCGGCTGGCCCGCCGCATCTGCGTTATGCAATCATCAATCTTCAAATATCCCCCTGCTTTTTTCGCTTTGCCCCGGCAGTCTATCCATAAGGGACATTGCGAGCAGCTCCGGTTGATGCACTGCTCTATTACCTCCCACAAGCACCACTTAAATACTGGTGTCTCCTGCTGTGGAGCCGAGGACACTACCTTTTGCATCAGGCCGAACGGACGATGTATAGTGCTAATCATCTCCATAGCCGCAACGAGATTTTTCGTGCTGTGTGTGGTAAATTTCACTGCTGCGAACACGTCCTCATCAAAAAGCTCGACCTCATCACAGCGGAGCTTCTGAATGTGCTGGCCGCGTACGCTGGCCAGCGATTGTGTCAGCACCTCGACCGATGAGCCGGTGATAAAGTTACATCTTTCTTTTCGAATGGGACCTGCAAGGAACTCTTCGTAGCCATGCTGCAAAAAACTTGTAAGGTATTGGTACATTCTGCCTGCCTGCTCGCCTGAGCCGGCTAAGATTCTGACCTGGCAGTTCAGCTTAAAGATACAATCTAAAAGTGTGGCGACCGCGGCCAGTTCCGTTTTTCCGCCAGCGCGGTTGGCCCAGACGATGCAGTCAGCGTTTTTCCGAAAGTCGGCATCAAAGGTGTGCCGGCTAACCGTCGAATCCTTTTCTTTGGGAAAATCCGCGGAGTAGGCATGCCAGAGGTAATCCATAGGACTATTATGTTCGGGACAGATGTTCCCATCGGGGACATCGATGCCTAAAAAGACCTTGACGTAGTTTTTTAGATCTGTTTTCGTTTGCGGCCGAGTCCGCCGAAGCGCGGAAAGCACGTGTGCTGCTTTGGCAATGTCATACATGGTTTTATCTCCGCATAAATACTGATATGAACCCCACAAGGGTTTCTGCTTTGCGGGTTCTCAATTACGATGCTAAATACGGTACAAAATCACTCAAATAGAATGCCCAAAAATTCATCGGTGAGCTGTAGAGTAAAAATCCGCTTGATGTCCTCTTCGCCGGCGACCTCGTAATGTATGCCCTGCTGTAGAGGTTTCGGTAAAGCACCATCGGCAGCGGGCTCAAAGTAATGCTCTACAACGAACTGTCCCCTCGAATAGCGAGGAACATAAAGATATACCACACCCCCGGGGTCGGTGGTGCTCTGACGCCCAGAATACAAGCCATTTTCATCTTTGTGTTTGACTGTTACGCCAGCGATCGGCGTACCTGATGAGTTGATAACCTTTACCGTTACTCTGATTGCGTAGCCAAACTCCAACCGTCCCAGGTCCAGCACCTCGCCTTGGTCGACCTTGATATTGTCAATAACAATCGGCTCAAGCAAATCTCGATCAGGCAATTCTAACGCAGATATCTGTATGGTCATCTGCAAATCCGAAGGCACATATACCTTCTGAACGGTATTCGGCCTAAGGTTTTTTCTGTTATATAGTGATGCGCCGTCATTTTTAATCGTATTGGTGTAATCACCCATCGCTTCAAACCAGGCTGGCTTATCTTCGCCGAACTTGAGCCAATATAATCTAAGTCTGCGATAAATTGCATTCACCCTGAGATACTCAGCAGGTATAATCGGCTCAATTATTATCGCACCGGCTGGAAACAATTTCAAAGGTGCAAGTCTGACGATTCCGTTTACGTCCGGCTGAAATCTTTTCTCAAGACGGAGAGGGGGACCCTTTGGCTCAATCGCAACAAAACCATACAATTGTTGAATGGCGCCGAGAAAGTCTTTCCGGACCGCTATAATTTCCTGAGGCGGCTCCGGAACGTTCGGCAGAGAGATAATAAAATAACCGTCTGCGTCGGTCAGGCACATCTTTGTTGCTATGAAGTCCTCTTTTAGATACATGATTTCTGGACTATTCAGGTCGGTTTCTGCGCCGAAGCTGCGAAGAATGTTCTTCTTTTCCAACGGATCAAGACCAGCACAATTGATATCGGTAAATTCAGGCTGCTTCATAACCAGTGCGTCGGCAATGGGCTGGCCTGTCACGCCGTGGATGACCTGGCCTATATAAATCCTTTCCGCCAGCTCAATCCTGGCTGGCTTGAAAACAACTGGCTCATTGACCTCCGCCTCAATGGTTACCGGCTCAAAAATATAGTGTTTGCCGGACCAATTGGCGGTTGCACAATAAGTACCCGGCTTAAAATTAAAATTACTCCGTCCCAGCATATCTTTGAGCCAGCCACCGCTGCTTCTTCCCTCGTTTTCAATTTTAAGAAATATCTGTTGAAGCATATTCTCGTCGGTCACAGGGCCAAACTCATCCTCGAAGACAAAAATCGGTGTTGAGGTTAATGCCCGACTCATTGTTATCAAGCTCGATTGGCCGACCCGCACAACTTTGTTGCAAGGTATTAAACCTGACTGCTTGAGCGGCACGAAAGACAGCATACATTGCGCACCCGGCGGAAAAAACCAACGCCGACCTTTCAACGTAACCGGAACATAAAGAGAAAACTGGCCCTGAGAATCAGTTATAGTTTTTACATTTGGCCAGTTATAGCCGTCCAGGCGGAGAAAACTGCCATCAGCCGAATAAAATTCGTTATAGGTAATCATCACTTCTGCGACCGGATTGCCGTCGTTATCGATGACCTCGCCCCGGATGCTCTGCAAATCCTCTTCTGTGCCATTGCGAACCAGCGGCACTGTGCACTCAATCACGGGCCCATCGGTAGAAACAATAAGCTCCGGCTCGACAATAGCTGTGCCGTAATCAGGATGAGTTACTACTAAACAGCTTTTCTGTAGTGTCGGGTCCTGCGAAGGCGGCTTCATTCGGCCTTGCTCGTCGAGCTGGACCACAGCCGACGGCGTAGAAAGGTTACTGATGTATCGGTGCCCGATATATATTTGCACCGTGGCACGCGGCATCGGACTTCCAAGAGCATCCTTAAAAATACAATACTTTATCTCTGATTTTTGCAGGGACTTTGGCCATAAAGAAATTCTTTTGTCCGGCTTATAAGGTTCAGCAAAGATATTATCACCGAGAACGGCTGCGACTGTATTATCTTCTTGGTCGCCTGCCATAACAACAACGACGGCTGAATCGGCTATCTGCTGACAGGCGGACTTTATCGCCTCGACATTTATTGAAAGGCCGTTCAGCGGAACGGTAACTTTTTGATATTTCTCCGGCTCAGTCCGCCAGTTGTTATAAACGCGGATGATCACTTTTCTGCCGAGCAGAACCTTTTGGGTGAGTTTCTCGGCTTTGAGTTTCTTTTCTTTAAAGCTATCCTGCTGCGCAAAAAGTGTAGTCACAAGTATCGTAATGAAAATCAACGAAATGAATAACACACGTTTCATTATCCTCGCCCTGCCAAATTTGCGAGATATTATAAACTATGTTCGTGGTTTATGCAATAACAATTTTGAATCCCGCAACGAATTGCTGGGCTAAATATTTACCCTCCAGTTTACTGGGGGATTATAATATCATGTATGTTACACATACTCTTTCAGGACGATAATATTATCGCAATTGATAAGCCATCGGGCTTGGCCTGTATAGTCGAGCGGGACAGGGAAAAAATAACCTGCACTCACAATTGTCTGCCCTTTATCCGCATAAAATCTATATTGTCCACCGGCTCGATAAAGAGGCAAGCGGCGTAGTCCTTTTCGCTAAGAACGCCGACACACATCGCTGTCTGTGTCGACAATTCACCGAGCACACCGTCCGAAAAACTTATCTTGCTCTGCTGCACGGCAGTGTCGCTGGTAACAGCGGCACTATAGATAAGCCGATTCGGCAGTTTGGCTCCAGCCGAGTGGCAGTGGATATAGAACGTGGCAAACCAAGTGTCACCGAGTATGAGGTCATCGAACGGTTCCGGGATTATACACTTGTTCGTGCATATCCTGTCACAGGTCGTCGGCATCAGCTTCGGGTGCACTTTTACAGCATCGGCCATCCGATAGTTGGCGACCCGCTTTATGGCCTAAGAAATACAAGCAACAAGAGACGAGCGACGAGTAAACGTTTAGTGTTACATGCTGAGAAAATCTCTTTTTCTCTGCCGACCGGTGAACAGATGATAATTGAATCATCATCACCGGAAGCCTTCACGCAGTTTATCAAGTCTCTGAGAAGGACTTGTTTATAACATCCAGGACCTAATCGGCTACATAAACTTTATTTCGATTCTGCTCGATACTATCCTTCTTTCCATATAATACCCTAATCTGCAAATGCTTACGTCTTACTATATTTTCGTTTAATATTGGGCGTCCTTATTTTGCTTTTGGGCCGAAAAGTATAATAAGGATGTTTAACCCGCTTCCTCGGCCAGGGTAGCAAGAATTTTGCTGGCGGTCTCGGGGGATAACTGAGGCTGCCCATCTATCGACGATGAACCGACATCGACCGGCACCACAGGTCTGTCCTGAGCCAAGTCGAAGGATGCGCCAGCTAAACCAGGTGAATCCATTGAAATAATGTCCAAACACGCCTTGCGAGCAGTCTCCTGACTGTCCGAGGCAGTCAACTGAACAAGCTTTGCCGCCGCCAGCGGCGCATATCGGGCAATGATGAACCGAGACTGCCTGAAACCTCTTGCGATTCGCTCATTAAACTGCTCAATAAACCTCTCATCAGCCAGCCATTTGTCGAAAACAGATCTGCTGACGTTGTATTTATCCAGTACCATCTGCTCATCAAGCTCACCAGTGAACAAATCATCAATCACCGCCAACTGTTTTTTACTCAATCCCGCCAATGCGGATCTGCGACTTTTTGCTCTGCTCATTTATTATTTCCATTTTTAACCGGCAATCCTGCAGTGCCGATTTAGAGTTGAGTAGACACAGCCCACCGCTACATTAACTGCTCGATTCCCAAATCATGTAAAAGATTACGTAAAATAGCTCCAAATAAAACTGGGGGCTGAATATTTTCACATACATTTATTTAACCTCATGTTTTACCAAGGATTTTTCCCCTTCCAGCTAAATAAGCTTCGGCGATTTCCGTCAACGCGGCAGCATTTGTAGCAGCCTTGGTTTTTAATTCTTTCGCTTGTCCGGCAAACGACAGCGCCCTTTCGATTACCTTTTGCTGCTTGTCATTTACGAAAAAGACCAGTGGATTCGCAAAGCTCAACTCTCGATGTTCAATTCTCGATGCTCGCTGTAAAGAATCTTTAAGATTAGTTAGACGCTCGATCTGCTTAGCATTCATTGGCAGAAGCTTCGCCAGCTCGCGGGACTGCATATTATCATTCAGCCGAGCCAATAACGCGATCTTCCTGTCGAGGACGTCCGAGCCAGTGAGGCGATTGAGCGTGGCTAAAAGAACATCCGTTTGCTGGTCGTCGATTTCCCAAACAACCGTGTCGGCTTGCTCATAGCCGAGCTGCACCAGAGCCTGCCAACGGTGATGACCATTGATTATCTGAAAATAGTCCGGCTTATCAGGGCAAGGCCGAACCACTAATGGTTCATATCGGCCGGAGAACTTAATGTTACGAACCAACTTGGCAAAGTTGGCCTTACTCATCCGGTTGGGATTGTGCGGATGAGGAACAAATCTATCAATTGCGATTGATTTAATTTGATTGGTCATTTTTCGATCTTCGATTCTTGACGAGTATCGCGGATCCAGTACCGAGCATCAAGTTTGGATTGAACCAAATATAATAAACGGGTCTTTCCATAAGGTGGCTCAGGACAAATCTCGTACGCTCAAGGCCGGGCTGCATATTACGGCGTCTACCATAGCTCTGCAGAAATAATTGAATCTGCCGTTCAATTAAGTTTGCCTTTTGCCACCGCAACTGTTTGATCTTACAATGCACCCGATTTTCATCTATAAACTCTGTCTGCTCGATGCCGACCAAGCTTAGGGCTTCTACGAACTGAACGCACCGGGCTGGTAGCTTTGCAATATAGGCCGTCATTCCTGCCTTTTCAAAAAACGGATTTACCAATCCCATTACCGCCATAGCCTCGATAATAGGCATCTGCATCTGCGGCATTGTGTCACGCACCAATCGGCTGGCCAAACCCAAACCACAGAACCTCGGCTCGATAATGACCCTCGCGATACAACGGATGTTTTTATTGACCAGCGCAAGCTGCGTGCTCCTGTCGAAGCCGGTGAACATATTGTTCGTGGCTATGTTTCGCAGTTCCAAAGCCGGCCTGGGCATTGCATAAACGATAACACCAATTGTTTTACTAAGATCGTCCTTTAAAGCGAAAATATTTGCGAAAGGCCCGAGCCGACTGTCATGATAGTGATAATGCGCAAGGGCTTTGTAATCATTGATGTCGCCGGGGACAATTCGCAATCTTTTACAAACGGAACAAATTTGCATAATATTCATTATTTAGCCGTCACCCCTGTAGTGACGTTCAACTTTATAAATCACTTGTGTTTCGCCGGACAACTCCTTGACCACCAAAACATCAGGTTGTAAGTCTAGCAGTAAATCTTCGTGACTGGACGCTAAAATAAAAACTATTCCCGTCTTCTTGGCGAACTTCTGCACATTGAACGAGATAACCGCCGCCGTTATGCGGTCGAGGTTAGAGCAGAATTCGTCTGCAAATATAAATTTCTTTTCTGCAGCTAAAGCCATTGCAAGGCGGAACCGGTATTTCTGCCCGTCACTGAGGTTGGCAGGCCTATTAAGGATACAGAAGACGTCGTTCAGGCCCGTTAAGCTAAGAGTTTTGAGACTGGTAAGAAAATCACCTTCAATGCAATCAATCAAAATTTTGTCGGTTGGCAACTCTATCTGATCGAGATTTACCCTGTCCGACCCAGGGAGAGACCGCTCCAACTCTTTTAACAACACGCTTTTACCTGCACCCGATGGCCCTGTAATGTACACGATGTTACCCTCATTGATTTCTAACTTACAACTGTGGGTGATGTTTCTTTTAGTAAGTCTGTCAGCGGTTAAACCAAACATACGGCAGACCTGAGCAGCTTTGCCCATTATTTGCCCATGTTTGTCTGCCGGGCTGGGAAAACAGAGCGTTTTCGAGACTGAGTATATAGACATAGTTGACGTCCACTACTCAAATGCTACTCTGCGAATTGCTACGTAGCACGAGTTGCCGGTTGGCAGAATTAATCTGCCGGATTTTTTTTAGAATTTTACGAACTTGATAGTATGTAATTTGTCGTTTCCTGGCGATTTCCCTCATAGACAAGCCGATCAAAAAATATTCTCTTGCGATGGCCAATTCAATTGCGCTAAATTTTTTACCGTTTCGCAGGCATGTTATATATTCGCCATTGAGCAGACGCGTGGTGATTTTATGTATTCTTCGTGCGATAATTGTTTCATGGACACCGGCCAGTTTTGCCATTTGTCGGAAGCTGTTGCCCTTCTCTAAGTACATTATCATCAATAACTTATCTTCTCCATTGAGAAGTTTTATCCTATGCCGTAGCAGGTCGGTAATATCATAACATTCATTTTTATTAATATTGGAAGTTTGATAGCAATCTAACATAATAGTAATATTTACAACTTGCATAACTTTTGTCAAGAATAAATTTAGTAAATTACGAAAATTATTTGTTGTTCATAGATTATAGAACTATTTTATTTGTATTCACAGCACTCCCCTCATACCGAGTTATCCATCGTTAATGGACAAAACCGTCAGAGACGGATAAATATTTGAAGATGAACAATTTCTATAAAAAAATTGCATTAGATAGTTTGGCGGTTATACTCGTGTAGCGATTTTGAGCCCCGAGTAAAATCGGGTCTAAAATAGTATTTAGCCCCAAATCTTGACTGTCGTCAGACAAGTTTATTTGTGGGTAATAAAAAGGGGGTAAACGAGAAATATAATGACGGCAAGAACTCCCAAGGTAGTTGTAATCGGTGGTACTTACGTCGATATGGCGATAAAGTGCCCACAAATACCCACGCCTGGCCAAAGCGTCAACGGCTTCGCTCTTTCGTATACACCTACCGGCCCCGGCCCCAATCAGGCTGTGCAGGCTGCTCTTTGCGGCTGTGATGTGTGTCTGGTCAGCAAAGTCGGTGGTGATCCGTTCGCACACCATGCAAAGACAATTCTGGCCGACTTTGGAGTCAACACCGACTTCATCTACACCGTCAAGGCTAAGAATACCGGCGTAGTCGTTACGCTGGTTGACGCAAAGGGTGAAAACGCCACCTGCGTCTACCCCGGCGCCAACTGCGCATTGCAGCCGGAGGACATTGAAACCGCTGAGCAGATTATCTCCGATGCGGACGTATGCCTGATTCACGGCCAACTACCCCAGGATGCGATCGTAGCCGCCATTCGCTGTGCGGAACTACACGGGGTAAAACTGATTCTCAATCCTGCCAAGCCGATAGATCGGAATCCGTCCATGGCTGAACTGGAAGGTAACCTGCCGATCGAGTATTTTTCTGCTGACGTTTTAATTCCGAATCTTGGTGAAGCTGCCGACATTGCCGAACAATCTGCCGACATTCATGCTGCCAAGCTCATTGGCTCCGAATTAGTTGCGCGTGGTGCAGGTTCAGCCGTGATAACTATGGGCAAACGCGGCTGTATGGTCATTAATAGGTTTAGTGCCGATCATATACCGGCTTTTGAGGTTGACCTTGTTGACCAGACCGGAAGGGGCGACGCCTTCGCCGGCGCGCTGGCTGCATATTGTGCCGTGAAGGCTGAAAGTCCACAGTGGCGAGACGACATAAAAGAAGCAGCCAAGTTCGCATCGGCGGCGGGTGCTTTAGCCTGCACGAAATTCGGCTCTATCGAGGCCCTGCCAACAAAGGCCGAAATTATCGAGCTTCTACAAAAAGAAGATACGGAATAAAAAGGAACGAGGGATGGCATTTTTCCCGTCGCTGCCGCAGTGACGGCTATTGATCTCTGTATAAATAATGATAAAACACGAGAAGTATAGAGTAACGATGTCATTCCCGCCCCTGCTTTCGCAGGGGTAAACTTGTCCCCGCATAAGCGGGGAGCGGGAATACAGCCATTTTATTGGCGTTTTCTGGACTCCTGCCCCCGCCTGCGCGGGGGTGACAACCTTGCGCAGGAGTGACAAATCGAGACAATCTTCTGTAACATTGATTTTACAGGTTTCAATAGCCCCCCAGTTTACTGGGGTACATGTTTAGCCGGCGGGAAAACCATCCCCAGAACCCTGCCTGCGCGTAGCGCTTCGGCGAAGGCAGGCTTCGGCTTTGAGGCTGAATATATAAAGAGACGCAATTCTTTCGATAGAATAGATGTAATGTTAACCATCATTTTGAAAGGATTGCGTCATGAATACGTATTATATCGGAGCAGATGTGCATTGCAATAAAACAGAATTAGCTGTCGAAAGTAAAAACAAAATTACACAAAGATTTTCTGTGCCAACCACTATACAAGCCATCTCAGAAGTTCTGAAATCTCTGCCTGGAAAAAAACACCTGACATTTGAAGAAGGTCCAATGGCCGGATGGTTGTATAGAAATCTTACCGATAAAGCAGATACAATCACCGTTTGTGATCCGAGGCGCAACAAGCTCATAGCCTCTGACGGTGATAAAAATGATAAGATTGATGTCCCTAAGGGAGCTTGTTTGCTTCGTGGAAAGTATCTACGTAGTGTCTATCATAGCACAGATGACAAGATTGTTGAATTGAAACGCTGGGTCGGGCTCTACCTTGATAGGGTCAAGCAGGCCACCGCATGTATAAATAAGATACGCTCTCAGGCCAGGATGTACGGCATTAAGATTCCCAGGCGGGTTTTAAGAGATGATCGGCACCGGCAAGAGTGGTTGTGTTCTTTGTCAACAGACAGTGTTGCTCAGCGACTGCAGATATTGTGGATAGGTTACGATGCCTCGGCACAGCAGACAAAGATGGCCAAGCAGCAACTCAGTAAGCTGGCTGGCATACATCCAATCATTAGGTACTGGGGCAAGCTTCCCGGAGTTGGTCTGATTCATGCTACAACAATATTCGCTTATTTAGACACACCCTGGCGGTTCAAAAAGAAGAACAAGCTATGGAAATACTGTGGTCTGGGTCTTGTAAGAAAGGTCAGTGGCACCAGAGCAGGTCGACTAAAGATGAACTGGTCATCGAATAAACGTTTGAAGAATGCTGTTATGGGGGCAGCAATTAGTGCAATCCGTCACAAAGATAATATCTTCAGGCATTATTATGAAAGGATAGTCAAGGATGGAATAACGCTGGGTAATGCCCGCCATGCTGTGGCCAGGAAGCTGCTGACGGTGATGTGGGGCATGTGGAAGAATATGAGTCGATTCGATGAAAGTCTTTGTTGATAGAATGGTCTTTAATTCTGGTAATTATGTGCTTAAGGCATTAAGGTATTTTTTGCCGGCCAGGTCCGAGTGTGGCGCTGAACTCCCATAGGGGAAGTTCCCAGAGGCTGAATGACCGGCCGGCGTTTTAGCTATGCCTCAATGATCTGCATGGACGGCTTTTTAGTCAGTCCCATATAGGTGCTTGGCAACGAACAGATTGCCTTGTTAAGTATTGCAGATATATATGCCGAGTAAATCCTGATATCGCTTAAAGGTCGGATTCAAGAAAGAACTCGGATCGTTAAAATCGAAAGAATTGCTCTCTAAGGACAATCTTTTTTGAGCAGACAGAATATTTTTAGCTTGACTTAGAGCTCTTTATAGGTGCCACACAATACTATTTAGAAAAACGTGTGGTATCCTCAAGCGCAGCTTGGGGATGGCTTGCTGGTCGTTATGCAAAGCGCAACATTTAATTACAATTGGTATTACTGGGGGGTTACAAACAACAATATTTAGCAGATTGTCCCTACCGCGAGGATTCTCTCCAGTTTTCCTGTCTGGTGCCGCGATAAGCTCTTATAGTGTACTGGAACGTCTTTGCCGAGCGAGGCTGCAAGTTAAGCGTAAACTTTACCGTGTCCATATCAACCTTCTCATACTGGTCGAAGTCACCGCTCTTTTCCAAATTCCAATAGGGCGTATCGAAGTTTCGCCGGATTTCAATTTTTACACCGATGTCACGGGTGTTTCGAGCTTCGATTCTGAACGTATAAATATCGTCCCAGCCGGAGATGTTGCCGCGATTATCGAACCTGTAGTTGTCCGCCTTAAAGTCTATAAGTGTCGGCTCGACGACAACGTCGGCCACCGGTCCAAGGTTAAGCTCCACATCCTCATCTACAGGGATATACTTAAACGAAGACTGTCCCGTATAAGATAAGTGTCCCTGGTCGCCGGCAGTTCTATAAACCTTCAATAAGCCGCCCGGTATGGGTGTCTGGCCGAGCTTGTGCTCTTCGTCGTTTTTGAAGCTAAGGAATCGAACTACGTTCTGGCCGTATCTTTCTTCTTCGTATTTATACAGATTTACCACCGGAACTTCATCAACATCGAAGCTGAGCAGTCTTTTCGACCAGCCTGTCGGAATCGTCTCAGTACCTTCAATCGTATAGAGAAAATACTCGCTCAGACCTTCCTTCCTGATTTCTTTCGGTCTGGCAAGTGCATCTTCGTATAAAGCCGCTACCTTTTCCATCTCAACTCTGGCCCCTCTGGCCGGTGCTTGAGTCGGTACTGAAGGAAGTGGCACTACTTCACCCGGTCGACCATAAGGATACTGTCGCCGGGCAAGCTCAGCTATCTCATCGAGTATATGCACCTTACCGACGATAAGGCGGGTCTGGGCGTTTTCATAGTCTTCGCCGCTATTGTTGGTGACTCGCACATAGCCTTGCAGGCGCATTGTCTTTTCATCTTCGGTAAGTGTCCCCATATAGAACGCCCGCCAGGATAGGCCGCTGGTTAGATATGTAATCTCCACAGGCACTTTGCCGCTTACACCGCTTTCAATATTCCACAGCCCGAGGTTCCTTACTCTCGGCGGATAGACTAATTCAGCAATGTCGATTTTGTCAGCATCGGCCTTAGGAAGCATCTCCAGACTGGTCGGGTCGATGAGCGTATTGACCCAGGAAAACTGCAAACTGTTTTTACCTTCTTTTAGCGTTAGCGCTCTGCTCTCCCGTACCAAGGTCATATCCGCGGAATTATAAATTGTAAGCTGAACCGTGTCCCGCGAAGGAAGTGTTACCAAATCAACCTTAGCTAATGCCACAGGACTTATCGCAACGATTATTAATAATGATATTAAGCGTCTCATTTTATTAATCCCCTTATTCTGTACCCACTCGCTTACGCTCGTGGCTCTGATTAGTTAATCTGCACCATCACGGTCTTACATTACGGCGATGGTAGTGCATCTTGAGCTCCTTTACTGCAGGGCCTTTCTCAGTTCGGGCAGGCAGCATGATTTCGAACTCAAGGGTATAGGCATCCTTTCTCTTGTATTGTATATTGCACTTTTCCATATCCCACTGGCCTGGAATGTGCTGCAGCATAGTAAGAACAGCGGGACTATCCTTGAAGTTCTCGATCTTAGCGACGATTTCCTCGTCCGTATCGAATAAAACGATTCGGTCTCTGTTGTTTCTACGGATGTTAATTTGTGTGTCTGTCATTTTTCGCTGCGTCACAACGATGTCTCTGCTGTCGCCGATATAGAGCTCCATTTTTTCGCCGACCGGTACCAGGTTAGCGACATCTTCGCCTAAAAAGATGGTGCTATTGTGGCCGTCGTCCTGAAAGATTCGGGCCTTTCCGCCCCATAGGGCAAATTCACCCAGACCGCTTTCGGTGTCATTGACAATTCGATAGCTTACAGGGATACCGACATTTCTGTTTTCTAATTGCTCCGGGTCCCACGGCAGCTTGGTTGCATCGAATGTCCAGATTTTGGTAATTGGCACATTGTCCGTCTTTAGAAAAAGCATCTGTTTGGTTTCTTCATGATTGATGCCCTGCTCGAAGGCCTCGCCGTAGTCCAGAAGCACTCGCGCTCTATCGAAGTCCTCGCCTGAGAAATTCCGCAGCACCAAAAAGCTCTTCACGTCAAGCTGCGTTTCAGCCTTATCAGCTATGGCTGTGTAGGTAATCAGCCGGTCGATAAAGCTCAATAAATAGCTGATGCGTACTCTCTCAGCGAAGTTGTCGGCACTACTAATATCCCATACAAGGGCTGCCTCGTTGGGCGGGTAGCTGACACTTAGGAGCGTCACCTTATCAGGATGGTCAAGCGCAACCAGCCTGATTGAGTCTGCATCAATACTGACGCCTTTCCATGAAAAATCCACCTTGTTGAGGCCTTTCTGCAAAGTCAGCACTCGTTCTTCTTCGATGAGTGTTGCCTGCGGGTTATCCAAGCGAATCACCGTTGCCGCCCGTTCCGGCAGCGCCACTAACTTGATTCTTGCTGCGGCGGTGCCGCTACCGACAAACAGCAGCATAATCGCTATTAGTTTGATTCTTTTACTATTCATAACTTAGTCTCCTTAAAATTTATTTTTATTCTGCCAAAGTTTCCTGCCGCACGCCGTGATAAGTTCTCACCGTGTATGTGAATGTTCGCTTGCTTCGTGGCTTAAGATTTAGCTTAAAACGGCCGTGTGTGGCATCGTGTTTTTCATAAGGTATGTCGGCCTGCAGCGTCCAGTACGCGGTGTCGAAGCCACGCGTGATTTCAACTTCTATAGGCAGCGTTCGAGTGTTCGTGATTTCAATATTCCAGGTTTGTTCTTCATCCCAGCCGATTATGTTACTATTCGGATCGAACATATAATTATTTGTCTTATAATTCATCAATGCAGGCTTAATCTCAACCAATCGAGCCGGGCCGAGATTTAACTCAATCTCCTCATTCACTGGTATATACTTAATCTCCGCGCCTCCGACATACGACAAATATCCCTGCTCATCGGCTTGGCTGTAAATTTTCACTTGTCCATTCGGAACCGGCGTATCGCCCAGATTGTGCTCTTCGTCGTTGACAAATAAAACGAATCTTATGGTCTGCTCACCCCAGCGCTCTTGGTCGTATTTATACAGGCTTTTGACCTTGATATCCCCGGATTCAAACGAAAGCAGGCGCTTGCCCCATTTATCCGGTATGGTTTCGGTTCCCTCAATAGTATAAAGGAAATACTCACTCAAACCCTCCTTTATGATTTCCTTGGGCCTTAGTTCATCGGAATAGAGTTCCATGTCGGCTATTTTCCCTCCGTACCCGGCAACTCTTCCATTCATAATCATATCTCCACGGTGGCTCTTTCTGTCCTCGATTATTATATCCGGCCTGTCGTAAGGATACTGGCGTCTTGCCAGCTCGGCTATCTCATCGAGCAGATGCACTTGGCCTACAATAAGCCGGGTTTGAGCGCTTTCATAGTCTTCACCGCTATTATTTGCTACTCTCACATAGCCTTGCAGGTGCATCGTCTTTTCACCCTGCGAGAGTGTTCCCATATAAAACGCCCGCCAGGATAGGCCGCTTGTAAAATACGTTATCTCAAACGGGACCTGGCCGCTGATTTCCGAATGGATGAGCCATCGGCCAAGCTCCCCCCTGTGCTTTCTTGCCTGCACCTGTGGTAGCGCAGGCACAGGTGCGAAAGCAAGAACGGGGGCTGGAAACACCAACTGTTGTATGTCGATTTTATCTTTCTGCTCTAACGGCTCCAGGCTAAGCGAAGTGGGATCAATTAAGGTATTTGCCCACATAAACTGTAACCAGTTCCAGCCTTGCTTTAATGTCAGATTCCTCCGCTCCCTTACCAGTGTCAAATCAGCAGAATTGTAAATAGTAAGCTGTACATTTTCCCGCCTGGGCAGGACGACCAACTCTATAGCGCTTGCCGGTGCAAAAGGTGGCTGCTCCTCTACAGAAACGAGGGACGATGGGCGAGAGACGATGGACGAACTCTCATCGAATCGATCAGCTAATAACCTCTCGGTTTTAACATCAGATTTTATAGTCTCCGTCGTAGGCTTCGGTTCTTTAGCAAACCTCTGCCGATCAGTTTGGTATTCTGGCATTGTCTGCTTATTTAGGTGGGCGACCAGCGCTAAGAACCCTATCAAAAGCACCGCTGCAACCGCACTAATCCAGGTGGATTTTCTAAACAGGATTTTTGTTTTTACAGGCGACTTGGCTTGTTCTATAACGCGTGCAATCAAATCTTCGGAAACTTTTGTTTCTTCACGGAGCAAATCCAATGATGCGAATTTGCGCTTAAGCTGCTCTAAATCCTCGCGACACCGAGCGCAGCTTTGCAGATGGCCGGCAATTTCTTTCAGCCGGTCGTCCGAGACCAGCTTGAACTGGTATTCAATAAGCTCTCGTTCTGTTAAATGGCGTATCATTTCAACCTTCGCTAATATCAGGTAATCTTTTCGCCAGTGTTCTAAGTGCCCTGTACATTTGTGTTTTTACCGTCCCAACTGAGCAGCCCATTACTTCAGCCACTTCCGGGTAGCTAAGCTGCTGATAATATGCCAGAACGAGCGTCGCCCGCTGCTTGTCAGGCAGGGACTGGATAGCATGACGTACCTGTTCATCTTGTTCGGTTTTCATAACTTCCTGAGAAGGATTATGCGAATCATCCGCTACCGCAATCGCACCCGGTTCGTCGCTATTATGATTATTACAGTCCAATCTCTGATTCAGTGATACAATTTTTAATCGCCCGCGTCTTCGCGCATTGTCGATGGTCACACGCGTTGCGATTCTAAACAGCCAGGATTTAAATTGGCCGCCCCGGAAGGTATGGGCTTTTTCGTGGACCCTTTTAAAGGTCTCCTGAAAAAGGTCCTCTGCTCGTTCTCGATTACCGGCCATTCGCGTCAAATATCCCAAGACACTATCTCCATATCGGCGAACAATCCCGCCGAAAGCCGTCGCATCACCCTTAAGATGGGCGTCGATTAAGCTTCTGTCAATGTTTTCCATTGAGGCTGCTTCTCCACTACCTGTACAGACGTCCATCGTAGTTTAACGGTTGACAGATAAAATGTTTAGCCCCCAAATTTATTTGGTGGTTTTCTCTAAAGCATGGCGAGCCAGCCACCATCAACGTATATAATTTGTCCGGTGATAAAGTCGCTGGCGCTCGAGGCCAGAAAAACAGCCGTTCCGACAAGGTCGTTCGGCTGACCCCATCTGCCCAGCGGAGTTTTTGAAAGAACCCAATTGTTTAGATCCTGATCAGCCTGCAATGGAGCAGTAAGCTCGGTGGCGATATAGCCCGGCCCAATGGCATTTACGTTAATATTATATTTTGCCCACTCCACAGCCAGCGACTTTGTCAGCATCAGCAGGCCGCCCTTGCTGCTTGCATAAGCCGTATTTGTGGGCCGAGCTGCGTGACACATCAACGAGCCGATATTGATAATCTTGCCGCCTGCCCCCATTTGCTTTCGGTGTTGGCAAAAGGCCTGCGAAATTACAAAAACAGCGGTCAGATTTACATCTATGACCTGGCCCCAGTCATTCAGATTAACATCCTCAGCCGGTGCTCTGCGGGTTATCCCCGCACAATTGACAAGAATATCAATGCTTTTTGCTTTGAAGATTATATCATCGAAGCACTTTCCTATTTGTTCTGTGTTGGCCAAGTCAAATGGAAATGTCCAGACCCGCTTATTACCATCGGCTTGAATTTGCTCTTGGGCCTGTTTGAGCAGCTTTTCGTTACGAGCAACAACGGCAATGTTTGCTCCGTGCTGGGCTAAGCTTTTAGCCACAGCTAAGCCGATACCTCTGCTGCCCCCGGTAATTAAGGCTGTTTTGCCCGATAAATCGAAAAGATTGCTTTCCATAAGACAATAGTAAAACACAAAGCAAATTGCATGGCAACAGGACTCCCGCATAAAATCCTTGATTTCTGACGTATAAATCCGTAAAGTTATTGATAAATAAAAAATAAACAGAAAACCAAGGATTCGCGATGCCATATAACATTCGTATAGTGAGCACCTACCCGCCGCGCAGGTGCGGCATAGGGACATTTACACGCGATTTATCCACCGCGCTGGCACAATTTACAGCCGAGGTCGGCTATATAAGAATCGCAGCTATAGATAATAATAATGGCCGATATGACATCCCTGTGGACCTTGTCATAGACCAGCACACTCCTCAATCATGGATAGATACCAGAACTCATATAATAACTCGGGCGAGCGAAAGCGCTAATCCTACTGTCGTTATATTGCAGCACGAATATGGACTTGACCCGGACAAAGACGGCAACTACGGTCAGGGCACCAACTTTATTGAAATGGCGAAGTTTTTTCGCGAGCGGGGATTGACGACGCTGGTCTATTTACATACCGTTCTGAGCGAGCCTGACCCATATAAAAAATGGGTGGTTCAGGAGCTCGCCAAATACAGTGACGGACTAATTGTCACCACAGAAAGTGCTATTGACATACTTGAATCCAAGGCTTATGGAATCGAGCATGTAAAACTCAAGCATATCGACCACGGTATCAGGATGCAGCATCCGTCACAATATGACCGATTAGCTATAAAGCGCGAATATGGATCGGAAAACCACCTTCTTATCACAACACTGGGACTTCTGTCTCCAGATAAGGGCATCCGATACGGCATAAGAGCATACGGCAGGTTTTTACAGGAGTCGTGCACAGACAGTCAAAGAAAAAGCATAGTCTATTTGATTGCAGGACAGTTTCACCCGGAATTTATAAAGGCCGATGGCGGACAACCATACCGGGAATGTCAGACTGCAATAAATCAGGCTCTTGAAGACAGCAATTTGAAGTGGTGTAAGACCTGCGACCTCAAAGCAGTGGATTTTGACAAATATAATGTTGTCTTCTTCAATGCTTTTTTGGATGAGCCTACGTTATTGAAACTTTATGGTGCGACCAATGTGATGGTGCTGCCTTATCTTAATATGGAACAGATATCGAGCGGCATATTGGCTGATACACTCGGCGCAGGCAGAGTAGCAATTGCAACCAAGTTTCGGTATGCCAGGGAGCTAATTCATTCGAATAAGAAGTGTCCACCAGGTTTAATAATCGGCCGATATGTCAGAGGTATATTGGTCGATCCGGGTGAGCCTTCTATCGAACAGATAGCCCAGGCGCTTGATTATGTCGTGTTTCACAAGGGCAGGAGACTTATCATGGAAAGACAGGCCCACCAGAGAGGTTACCAGATGAGGTGGGCTAACAGTGCCTGGGCACTACTGCAATACATTGAGTTCGTCAGAGAACTGGACCAGATTGTGACAGGCAGAGGAATAAAATTCACAAGGGAAAAACCATCTGTTTATCAGCGAAAGGATATAGCCGCTGCCCCTTAGCTGGGACGCAGAGATTGCTGCTTATGAATTTATGAACCTTTTTAGTACCGCGGCTGTGTGCATAGCCAGCAGCATCAGGTAGTCCAAGTCGCTGAGGCTGTAATGTTCATGCACCATGGCGTTATCAACATATATCACACCGTAACAGCCGGCGGTCCGTCGAATTGTTGCTATTATTGCCGAGCGTATTCTCGCCTTTTCCTCTACATCAGCCGCCACTCGCGGCATAACTAAGGACTGGCCTCTTTTAACCGCCTGATTAATTTTTTCGTTAAGTTTTATGTCACTTAGCTCCACCACCTGGCCGTCCCGTCTTTTGCCTGCATGATAGGTCATGGGGCCGCTGGGCTGCTCTCTCAGCGCGCACCAGGTATGGAAGGCGCTAAACTGCTTAGTTGTGATATCCAACAAGGTCAGCAGCAACTCTTCGAGGTTATTAGCTTCACAGATGGCCTCGGTAGCCTGCAGGAAATCATTTAATCTTTTGGCCGGCAGCCTCATAGCCGGTGCATGTCCGGCATCGGGTTTTCTGACCACGGTTTCGTGAACAGGTATTGACAGTGATGCTTCCAGATTAAGTGTGTCTTCCAGCTGGGCGGCCTCATCCATTTCGGGCGTTTCTTCGAGATCAATCTCGATACTGAAACATGTTATGCTAAGACAATCGCCATGCTTAATCTCAGCCCTATGGATTGCTTCGTTGTTTAGATACGTTTTATTGGCTGAATCCAAATCTTCGACGGCCCATTTCCCATCATCGCTGACAGATAATATGGCGTGTTGTTTCGAAACTGCTCTATCCGGCAATAGAATCATGCTGTTCACAGCTCTGCCGATAGAGATAGGGCCCTCGGTGAATTGAAATTCTCTTGTGGCTCCATCCTTCTGCTTCACAAGTATGCGCATTGTTCATTCCTCCGCATAAGGAATCTACATTGCGTTTATTATAATTAACTAAATCTTAGCGTGTTTGTCAAGAAAACTTTTTATAGGACTTTATTTTTAGCGCCCGAAAAATGTGTGTCGAGCACTTTTTTGTTGGAAATCCACCCTTATCTATTCCTTGATTTGTTTGGTTCGATACTGAATATAGGCTTGGCGCATCGCCACGTAAGGGTCAATTGCTGAAGATTTGAAGGTTTCATACTCCCCTATATGAAATGAGTCTTCATTGACGGCCCTGGCACCAGAGATGCCGATAGAGACCTCCCAGGGCTCCACGTAACGCACCGGATTGAGAAACTGATCACCCACAAGGCCCAGCGAATCCCGCAGGGTCGAAGGGCCCAGGAGCGGCAAAACCATATAAAAACCATTTCCAAAACCATGCACGGCCAGAGTCTGGCCCAGGTCTTCCTCGACGGGTTCCAGTCCCTTTTTATCTCGAGCCGGGTCGCCAAAACCAAGTATGCCGGATGTCGTGTTGATAAGAAACCGCTTTAGCTCTATATCAGCGGAATAAACTTTCCCCTGGAGGTGGCAGTTGACGAAGCGGATAGGTGTAGTGAGATTATGAAAGAAATTGTCGACACTAATTCGAACCGGCTCAGGCACCACACCTTTATAGACCTGAGTGACGGGCTTGGCCACCCAGAAGTAGAGTATGTCATTTATGCCGAACATTATTCGATTCAGACCCTCCAGCGGGTCCGCCACTTCAACCATCCCCTCGGCAAACTCCTCTTCCAGCAGATCAAAATCGTCCTCGGCCGTTGGCTCGGTTGCTTCTTCATTGGCATCAGCAATATTGTCTTTGTTCGCTGAAGCCCCCCTGCTTTCTTGCCCGCCGTCCCGACTCGCGTCGGCAGACGCGGGGGCAGGCGAAAGCAAGAAGGAGGGAGTTAGGCTGGAATTTCGAGTTTTGTCGGAAACCGCACAGCCCGCAGTCACTATAACCAAGACGACCAAAGCCAAGACTTGTGGTGAGCCTATCGAATCCATTTGTAATTTCATATCATTCTTCCTTGAATCTGCCACAGACCCGCCGGAATAAATGTTTAGCTATATATGAAATACCCAGCCATCCCCAAGCTCGAACTCCGCATTGCTGGAGTCCTTCACTTGGGGCTGCCACCCTTTGTTTATCAATCTTGCTGGGTGGCAGCCTCAATCCGGCCCGTCCTGATGCCGGGTCAAAGGACTTTAGACGGATTGGGGCTGGAACTGCCTTTGTCTAAACACTTACACGCCGGAGTCAGGTCTAATCCTTTTAATGTTATATTATCGTACTCATTTCAAACTCTCAAGTCTCTTTACCAAATGGTTTAATTAAAATCATCAGTTGCGGCAAAAGGGTCAGTGCGGCAAGAAGGGCAATAAACATGGCTAAACTGGTCAGCAACCCGAAATAAACAGTCGGAATAAAATTGGACATAGCTAAAATGGAAAAACCAATAATAATGGTTACCGATGTATAATACATAGCATGACCGATGCTTCCGTGACAACGATGCATCGTAGGCAGGTACTTGCGGTTTTTCTGAAATTCATGTTTGAACCTGTGGATATAGTGAATCGTGTCATCGACCGAGATTCCCAGGCCGATGGCCGCGATGGTTATGGTCATCATATCGAGAGGAATATTTAGCCAGCCCATCACGCCGAGCACGACCGCGATAGGCAGCACGTTCGGAAGCATAGCGATAAGAGCTATTCTGGCCGACCTAAACAGCACTAAAAACATCACCATCAGCAGCAGTACGGTGATGCCCAATGTCAGTATCTGTGAGCCAAACAGGCTTTGCAGCATGTTATTGTAAAGCACCAAAAGGCCCGTCAGATGAACATGCTCTTCGTCGAATGGATTCGACAGGCCCACCACAGGCTTCAGATTGCCGGTTAGGTCTGCTTTGATCTCCTTTAGCAATTCGTTGCGCTTCAGCGTTTTCTCGGAGTCCCTGACACGCAGCCAAAAGCGTGCCTGACTGTGCTCTACTGAGACATAAGGCCTAACCAACAGAGACTTGAATTCTTCCGGCGTTTCACTGTAGAGCAGAGCGAGGTCAAAACTATCCAGAGGTTTACCGCTGTTCAGCTTCTCTGCGATGCTTACGATAGTAGCCAACGACAATACCTTGCCGGTTTCCGGCAGACTTTCGAGATAGGCGTGCACAGCTTTGATGCGGGATATCTTTTCGGCTGTAAACCAGTATTTCTCGTCTGTTGCGGCCTCGTCATATTCATCGAATTCGTCGAATATGTCGCTTTCCTCTCCTGTAGCTTGCTGCGGCGGTGCGTTAGACTCCCCAAAATCTATAATAACATCCAGAGGAGTAGTACCGCCCAGATGCTGGTCGATTACCTTCATACCCTGGTGTATCTCGGTATTATCCTTGAAATAATCGATAAAGCAGTTTTCCACCTCAAGTTTCGATACGCCGATAAAGCTGAAAAAAAAGATAAGGCCACTAATAATCACAATTAGCACGCCGTGAGCCTCGGTAAATTTCGATGTAATAGATGTTATGGAGAATCGCCACTCTCGGCTGCGTGGCGGCGTCTCTTTGGGTATCAGCACCAGTATGGCGGGAAAAAGCAAAAAGGTTATGATTAGAGAAACAAACAGGCCGGCAATCATCATCCAGCCGAACGTGATAACCGGCAGAATGTCACAAAACAACAAAGACGCGAACCCGGCAACCGTGGTTAAAACCGCATATAAACAGGGTATCAGCTTAGTCTGCACCGTGTCGAGAATCAATTGACGATTAGATTCCTGCGGTTCCGCCGCGGCGAATTCCCGATAACGTACAATCAAGTGAATCGCAATTGACATTGTAATAATAAGCTGTAAGGAGATGAAATTGGAGGATATGACCGTTACCTCCCAGCCGAACCATCCCAATAGACCCAGCATGCAAACCACGGAAATCACGCAGCATAGCATGGGCAGTAATATCCAGCGTTTTCGTCTGAAGATAATGCCCAGAGTAAGAACCAAAAAGAGCAGAACGCCGATACCAAATATCTTCAGGTCGTTCTTAATGAAGCTTATCATGTCGTTTGCGATCATGCTGACGCCCCCAAGAAACAACCCGGCATCCTGGCGATATTTGTCCATTATCGAGCGTATAGCTGTGATATCCTGGTGACGCAGCCGCCTCATTTTGTCCCTGTGTTGTCGGAATTGCTCAAGGACGCGCTTCAGCTCGGCACGCTCTGCAGCTGTCAATGAGCCGGCGGCTTTTTTCTGCCGCAACTCATTGCGGTGCTCCAGCAAATCACGATAGACATCATCGTCGGCAAAATTGATCAGCAAGGCTGTAGTCTTCAAATCCGGGCTGAGCAGCAGGTTACGATAAAGGGGACTGTCACGAAGTTCGATCTTGGCCAGATTTCTGTCAACCTTCGGCGATTCGAGAGTCGCAAGTGCAGCGGTAAGCTCCTTAATTGAGAGAGGCGGGCTTTCCAGCAGAGGAACATCAAGGATGGAAATCACCGATAAGACGCTTTTAATAGACTTCAGCTCATCTCGCAGCCGGGCTAAATTAGCCAGCGTTTTATCTGAGAGCATGTCATCTTTCGGAGTATATGTCATGACCAGAAAGTCATGTTGTCCATAGCGGGAGTCTATCAAACGCGCGTAACGCAAGTCTTCGTCGTTCTGTAGAACCAGTGTCTCTGCGGAGGCGTCCAGCCTGAAACGCCTGGCTTCAAAGGCGAGAAAGGCAACGACTGCAAGCATACAAAGAATGACTGTTCTGGGATGTTGGAGGAGCACACGGTCAAAAAATATTGGCGTCACAGAACGATATTTCTTCATTATACTAGTCCGATTAAGCGGGTTGCAAATCAAGACTCCGGCGGCTTTTCAAGTTGTGAGAGAAGGTCTTTAACAGTGCCTTTGTTAAGAATATCGTCAAATTGCGCCCGGTATGTTAAGACAATACTGACGCCTTGTATCTCCACATCGTAGATTTTCCAGCGTTTTTCCACCTTGCGAAGCTTATACAGCATGTTCGCCTTTTTATCTTTCGAAACAAGCTCAATCGGAATATTGATGGTCTTTCTTTTTTTGTTCTCCACCGTGTCTTTGAATAAAATCTGCTCATCCGTGTATAGCATGACTTTTTTCATATATGAAAACCTGAGCCGCTCGGTAAAAAGCTGGAGGAATTTCTCGCGTTCAGACTGGCTCAATTTGGGCCAGTGCGTTCTACCCAATGCGAGCTGGGACATTAGTTGAAAATCAAAGATAGGATTAATTATTTTATAGATTTCTTTTTCTTTCGCTTCCTGCTTGATGTCTTTTTTCTTTAGGACAAAAACAATGGCATCCCATTTGACCTGTAAAAGCTCTTTTGGATCGTTTGGGTCATTTGGATTATTCGGCTCGTTAGAGTCCTTATTGTCAGCATTAACGACTTGTCCCGTAACAAACAAAACCAGGAGAACACACCAAAGAATTCTCATTACCAGCTCCTACATAACCCTGTGAAGCATCCGCCCCAGGCGGATTTGTACCACTGCGACGGTCATAATTTTACCGTAAGACCGGGAAAATACAAATACAAATATGGTAAATATAATTTACGTGTGTGCCGTGAGGGAATCCCGCACCAATTGAACATGTTATATCTCTACTCCCATTCGATTGTTGCCGGCGGCTTGCTTGATATGTCATAAACCACCCGATTGACGCCGCGAACCTCATTTATGATCCTGCTTGACATGATACCAAGCACTTCGTGAGGTATCTGTGAAAAATCAGCAGTCATAAAATCGGAAGTTTCGACCGCCCGAATGGCGATAACGTTTTCATAGCTTCGCTCATCGCCCATTACGCCGACCGTTGAGACAGGCACAAGCACGGCCAGCGCCTGAGATACCTTTCGGTACAGGCCTGCTGATCTTATCTCATCTATTAAAATTTCATCAGCAGCCCGAAGAATTTCCAGCCGCTGTCGGGTGACCTCGCCGATGATTCTGACCGCCAAACCTGGGCCGGGGAAGGGATGTCGCCAGACGACGTCCTCCGGCAGGCCGAGGTATTCGCCGACCAAGCGAACCTCATCTTTAAACAGCTCCCGCAACGGCTCAATCAGCTCAAAATCCAGCTCAGTCGGCAGGCCGCCTACGTTATGATGTAGTTTTATGTTCGCTGCGGGGTTACCATCTTTTGAGCCTGATTCGATGACGTCGGGGTAAAGTGTCCCCTGGGCAAGAAACTTCGCTTCGGAAATCTTGTCGGCCTCCGATTTGAAGGCTTTGATAAATTCTGCGCCGATTATCCTGCGTTTCTTTTGTGGGTCTGTCACGCCGGCAAGAGCAGTTAAAAATTGTTTTGACCAGTCCACCACATGCAAGTTTATATGAAAGTGGTCACGAAAGGTTGATACAACATTCTCGGCTTCGTTTTTTCGTAACAAGCCGTTGTCAACAAAGATACAGATAAGGTTATCTCCTATAGCCTTATGAACCAATGAAGCCACAACCGATGAATCGACACCGCCGCTCAGACCACATATCACTTTGGAGCTGCCGACCCGTTTACGAACAGCCTCCACTGTTTCGCTGACAAAATCGCTCATTTTCCAGTCGCCGCTGCAGCCGCAGATATCGTAAAGAAAATTTCTCAGAATCAATGAGCCTTTAGGAGTATGCGTAACTTCCGGATGAAATTGAACGCCGAAGAATTTTTTCTTTTTATGCCTTACCGCGGCAAAGGGGCAGGTTTTTGTCTCTGCCAGTTTGATAAAATCTTTGTCTAATTTGCCGACCTGGTCGCCGTGACTGGCCCAGACTAAGGTTGAGTCCGGCATATTTGCAAACAAACCACTTCTTTCGAGAATCGACAGATTTGTCCTGCCGTACTCGTGCTTCTGGGCCGCGGTGACCGGCGCACCCAAAATATTACAGCCGAGCTGCATTCCATAGCATATACCTAAAATCGGAACATCCAATTCAAAGATTTTCTCATCACACTTCGGAGCGTTTTTGCTATAAACGCTTGCCGGCCCGCCGGACAGTATCAAGCCCTTGACCGGCTGCTTTAACAATTCTTCAGCCTTTATACCGGCAGGGTAAATACGGGAAAAGACGTTGTGCTCACGAACTCGCCTTGCTATCAACTGGCAGTATTGACTGCCGAAATCCAGAATGGCTATCATCTCACGTGACATAACTTTGTGCCTTGCGGTTCAGGTTATCCGGGAATCAGGTTATCAGGTAGTAAGCACCAGGTTGCGCTATTCGTTTCGTCTATCGTCTTTCGGTTACGTTTTAAAGACGCTTTACGCTCAACGCAACCGATACGAGCCGCGCAACCGCAACCGGATACTCGTTCCTTGGTATCCTGATTTTCTGATGTCCCGATATCCCTCTATGCTTTCTTTTTTATCCTGAGATTTTATTCGGCGTTTCTTCAAAATTGTTGATTTGTGCAAGCAGTTCCCAGGTTTCTTTTGCTTCTTCTTCGTCAACCAGTGAGATGGCAAAACCGGCATGTATCAGAATCAAATCACCGAGCTTAGCTTCCGGCAGCAGTGTAGTCTTAGCCCGCCAGCGGTTGCCCATCGCATCAACAACCGCGTTATCTTTCTCCAGTTCAACTATTCTTGCCGGTATCGCCAAACACATTTTCGTATCTCGTCGCTCGCCTGCCCTGCGTAGCCAAAGGCGAAGCATGGGTCGCTCGATTCAATATTAAAACAGTGTTATAAAATTTCGCACACATTCTATTGTTTGTTACGTTCCCGGTCAATCTTTGGTTTGAAAGTGGTTAAAATGATGCGTTTTGGGTTTGTTGGTTAACTTCTTGGCACTTGAGTGTTCCGTTGCCATTGCGGCAGGAAGAAGTTTAGTGTGAACCGAATATAAATCATGCTTCACACATCACAAGATGCAAGATATGCTGCTATTGCTGCCTGGCCGATGGATAGGCCGCCGTCATTGGCCGGGACCTCTCGATTAAATAATACGCGAAAACCGTTTTCTCTTAACTGCTGAATCAACCGATTCGTTAAATACCGATTACAAAACACGCCGCCACTCAATGCAACGGTGTCAAGTTTCGTACTTTCTCTGGTTTGTTTAGCCATCGCCAGCAGGGCGATGCAAAGGGTGTTATGAAACTTAGCTGAAAGGATACTTGCATCCCACTCA
>CAZQKO010000005.1:0-8824 GCA_964593945.1 uncultured Pirellulales bacterium
CTGGCATAGCCGAAGCCGTCTTCACCAATTGTTGAATTCGCATTTATAATTACGCGATTTCCTATTATGCAACCATCATAAACGGTAACATTAGAATATATTATGTTGTCATTGCCGATTTGCACACCCTGCCCGATAAACACGCTGGGATAAATCACACAACCATCACCTATCCTGGCCTCATCAGCAACTACCACAAAATCATGAATATGACAATCTACGCCTATTTTTGCGCTATCCGAAATCGAAGCCCGCGGGCTTATCCCCACCTTTTTATGTTTGCGATGGCCATGCAGCAACACCATAACCTGCATAAAGGCATAGTAAGGGTCATCGGCTATTATAAGAGGGACCGAGCTTTCGGCAATTTCTTTTCCCACAATTACCGCACTTGCCTTGGTTGTTCTGAGCTGCTTTTGATATTTGCGGTTGACCAAAAAGCTAATATCACCTTCGCGTGCCCGTCCTAATGTAGAGGCGGACGTGATAATAATATTCGGGTCGCCACAGAGCTGGCCACTTATATACGCAGCTAATTCACCTAAAGTTTTCGTAGGCATAGGTAAGCCTCTATGATATTCTTATATAGCTATTACTCGTTTCTGCAAAATTATTGTACATTGAGAGGTATCAAGATATATCTAACCTCGGCCATTATAATAAAATAGCTAATGTGGTCAACACCAGAATCTAATCTAACAACAAGGCCGTCAGAAGCTTCTGCTGCAAGCCTTTTGAGGATTTTTCGGCAAAAGTTTTCTTGCTGTTCGCAAATACTGTTACAGCCGGGCCGACAGGTTTATATACCGCTGGATTAGTCGGGCCGAAAACCGCTAACGTCCTGACGCCCATACCCGCTGCCAAGTGCGTAATGCCACTGTCATTACCTACAAATCTATCAGTACAACTCAAAAGCCCTATTACCTGCGTTAAAGTCAAATCCGCCAAGCATTTGGCAACTTTATTTATGTCTTTGATTCTCATTTGACTAAATCTCTGCTGCTCCGCCGGTCCCAACAGGAAGACTACTTCGAGACCTTTCGATCTGACTTCTTCGGCTATAGCTAAAAAATTATTTAAGTACCAACACTTGCTCGTTCCACCACTGCCAGGGTTGATCACTATTAGCTTTTTAGAAAAGTCGACGTTTACTTCTTTTAATAGTTCTTTGCCACTGTCTCTATCAGCTTCTGTGGCTCTTATCAGAATATCAGAAAACCAAGCCGAGGAACTTTCCAAAGAAAATCCACTCTGGGTGATAAACTGCTGTGTATAAAATTCCGTTAAATGTTGGTTGAAACCTTCGGGCGGTTTCATCGATAACATTATCACTTCTGCGCTATGGCTGCAATTTGCAGTGAAAATCAGGTTTTGCTCAAAATTACTATTTGTCTCTCCCAAGAATGTTACAATCCAGGCATAGTCTGCAAAAACATTTATCAAAGGGTCCCTGTCTGCAAGGTCAAACGTCTTTGGCTCAACAAACAGCCGATGTAAATCCATTGAATCCATTGAGCGAATGCTGTCAATACATGCCCTGCCAGGCAAAATACCAATATATTCAGTGTGTCCCAGAATATCCACACCGCCTAATTGTAGACTGTCTTTTACAAATTTGGCCAACGGCAAAGTTAATATACAATCACCAATTGCCCCGGGTTGTAATATTACTGCTCGCTGCATTTCTCTCGCCCTTTGGGCTACTTTCTGCTGGAGTAAAACCAAAATGTCACTATCTACCGGCATAACCTAAAGCCATACATAATTATTCATATTCAGGTTTTTGTCTATGTTGCTGTCATGTAATTCAACCAGATGTCTTATCAATCCAGCCGGCGCCCACAACTCTATTATTCTTTCCTTCCTGAACGTAGAAAACAGCAAGCTGGCCGGGGGTTATAGCAGGCTTAGGCTCATCAAATTCAACGGCCGCACTATCACCTCGCGGGCAAACCAGCGCAGAAGCACCTTTATCATTATATCGTATTTTCACTCTTGCGCGAAATGCTGATGTTGGTTTATCTATCAACCAATTCACATTCGTCGCATAAAGCCGCTTATGTACAAGCTCTTCCTTTGGGCCAAGTGTGACTGTATTACTTTGGGCATTAATACTCACCACATAGTAAGGTTTACCCATCGCAACCTGCAAACCTCGGCGCTGTCCGATGGTAAACCGATGGATACCATTATGCTGGCCTAAGATATTGCCATTGCTGTCGATAATGCTGCCATTACGAATAAGTTCAGGACATCGCTGCTCAAGCAACGCTGCATAATCATGGTCAGGTATAAAGCATATCTCCTGAGATTCTGCCTTTTGTGCAGTACCTAAGCCGAACTTCACGGCTATTTCCCGCGTTTGCTCTTTTGAATTGCAACCCATCGGTAAAATGATATACGGTAAAATCCTACTGTCAATCATAGACAAGGCATAAGACTGGTCTTTAGCTGTATAAGCAGCCTCATAAAGGCCAAATTGTCCATTTTGTTTAAGGATTCTTGCATAATGGCCGGTCGCGATCAACTCGGCTCCTTTACTGTGTGCGAAATCCCATAATCTCCCGAATTTCATCGATCTATTGCATAAAACGCAAGGATTAGGCGTTCGGCCTTTCTTGTACTCGCTGCAAAAATAATCAAGGATCCGTTCAAAATCTTTGCGAAGATCGAGCACATAAAGTTTTATACCCAGCCTTTGAGCTACATCTTCAGCATCTGCCTGTGCACGGCGGCTGTAGTCACTCGTAATCATAAACACGCTGGTACAATTGAAGCCGGCTTCAAGCAGCAGAGCGGCGGAGGTTGAACTATCTACTCCACCACTAAGTGCAATAAAAACCTTTCTGCCATTACGTAGCATTTTTTATGCGAGTCACAAGAAGCCGATTCAATCTTGGGGATAAACAATTATACGGTCATGGATAATGGTTACTAAATCTTTTTTCCCGTCACCTGTAACGTCAGCAACTTTTAGTTCCCGCGGCTCAACGGCGAATTCAGTGCGACCTTGAGCATTACGATAACTTTTCTGCTCGAAAATCTTGAAACGCATTGCAGGAATCAACTCGGCATCGCAATCAAGCGTAAGGATTTCGATATGATTGCGATTGTATTCGACCATAATAATATCGGCCTGGCCGTCGGAATTAATATCCCCCGCTGCAAGGTTACCGTACATGCCATCTTTTATTTTTGTCTCGTAACTGAGCTGCTGCTCTAAATTGTATTGAGCTTCACCACTAATCGGCGGTACAATTAGTACGAACTTTCTGCCATCGAACAACAGGAGACAGTTACTTTCGCAGCCCATAAGCGGTGCAAACAATATCTTCAGATGAGCGGTAACATCCCATCTGCCGATATCCAATTCAGTTTCAAAACGATAAGTTTTATCGTCATCAGCTTTTAGAATCTGAAGCCGACCCTTTTGACCATCCAACAATAATATAGCTGGTCTTTCTCCTGAGCCGCCGTCATCAATATCAAAAGCTGCAACTGCAGATATTTGGTTTTCCGTGCTTTTAGCGTTGTACTGGTCAATAATACTCCAGTTTCTGCTATCGGCGAAAACCAAGCTACGTGCAAAATTCTTTTGTGCCAACAATAATTCCTCACCGGGTTCTCCGTCGATATTCGCAACAGCTATCGAATGCAGACTTGCGTCCTTAACTAAACTGGCCTGTGCTTTCGGCGAGTCAACTATTTCAAATTTATTCTTGTGCACCTGACGAACCAATATAGGAAGCTCATAGCTAACGAATATCAGAACGTCTTTCAAACCATCCTGATCAACATCAAGCACTTTTAAACCATCTGGATTAGCAGTGAGCTTGTCAAGCTTCAAAGCGGTCATAGTTTCATTGGGCACATCAACACGTGCGCTGCCGATTAGTTTGCCTTTAGTTCTCTGCGGTGCAGCTTTTTCGCTTATTGCCGCGACGTTATATAATACCCTTAAAAACCTCGTATCATTAACATCTCTGGAAATATAAACACAGTCTATACTGCCAGTACTATCAATATCAGTAAGCTCCATCGCCAGTGGCTCGCCAATTAAATCGACATTTTTGGGAAACGATAATCTATCATCTTCAAATTTACTGATGCCGATTACCTTTTCCTTAACGCTCAAAACAGCAAGCTCAGTTTTTCCATCTTCCTCGATATCAGCGGCTGATAAACCCACAATATCTGCAAAAGCAGGAAATCTCACCGGCTCTGCAAATCCAAGTCCTGCTATTTGTTTATAGAAGATAATCTCCGCAGCTCCAGGATCGCTTACCACAATATCTTTCAAGCCATCACCATCAAAATCACCAACAACCAAGTCGCGCTTCGCACTACCTTCACTTGAAGCAAGAGGATAAAAAAGGATCGGCCAATCGGTATTTGTCCGGTCTTCTGTGGCAAACTTGTAGCAAATCAGCCGCTTACTTACTGCATCAACAATCAATATTTCATCACCAGGTTTTCCATCCAGATTATAAAGCTCAAATACCAAAGGTTTCTCGATAAAGAATCGGATTTGCGGCCCGAGCTGTCCCGTCTCAAGACCAAACAGCGCATGTACTAACTTTTCGTTGTCATTTGTTATAAGGATAAGGTCGTTTATACTATCGCCGTTCAAATCGCCCACTTCGACGCCCAATGTCAGCGCCGTAGTAGCGAATTTGGCCGGCTCCCCCCCGATCGGGTCGGGGGCATCCTCTTTTTGTAAAAGAACATAGACACCATCTTGACCAGCCAATGCCAGGTCATCGGCGCCATCCTTATTCAAGTCGGCACAGGCCAGTGCATTGGAGGTTACAAGACCATCCTCAATAGCTATTCTCTTTCTGGTATGCCAACTCAATGATTTTGACCTGCCTGTTTCCGTCTCTTCTGCTTTCTGCAATATTATATATAAGCCTTTTGGCTCGCCGTAGAAAGCCAAGTCCAGCATCCCATCTGAATTCAAATCCCCGCAGGCGAAACTATAGATTTTTTGCGAAACCGGAACATCATGCCTATCAAAACGTGTAGGAGCACTGATTACATTCACATCTATATCATTAGGGTCAACAGCTACTTCTGTTTCACTCGGCCCGATAGCCCCTTTTTGAATGAGCAGCTCAATCTTAGCCTTTCTGTTGTTGACCACGGCAATATCATTAAGGCCGTCGCCATTAAAATCAGCAATTCTTAGGTCTTTGATGCCCCAGTCCAGCTTGATTATCTCTATTTCCTTAAATCCATAGTATGCTGAAAGGTCGGCATCAGCGGTAGTCCCATAAGAATCGATCTGCTCTGCATTCACGTTGCTGAAACTGCCCACCCATAATACTGACAGGATTAAAATAAGTATGATTATCCGCACGATAAAAACCTCCATGTAGGACCTACTTTACTGTTTATATGCTAATATACCTTGTTGTGAGGGCAACATCAATGATTTTGTGGGTTATTGCGCCTCCTAAACTGGTGATAACTAAAAAACAAACCTTGACATACAACGCGCAAAAAAGTAGAATACCGACTAACTTGACTAAGCCATCCGAAATAGATAAAATGCCTGGCTGTGGGCAATAATATAAAAAAGCCAATAATAGGCATCCTGGGTGGTGTTGCTTCAGGCAAAAGCACAGTTGCAGCCGAGTTTGCCAAGCTTGGCTGCAAAGTAATTGATGCAGATAAAATTGTCCACGAGTTACTCCAAAAAACGGTCGTGAAAGACAAAATAACCGGCCTGTTTGGTCAGGCCATTCTGGATTCAGCAGGGAAAATCGATCATCGGAAATTAGCTGAGGTCGTATTTACCGATGCTGATAAGCTCTCATCGCTTAACAAAATAATCCATCCCTTCGTTCTGGAACGAACTGAGGAGTTTATAGAGCAATATAACCGCCAAGGTGGAATTAAGGCAATTGTACTGGATATGCCCTTATTAGCAGAGGTTGGTTGGGCAGAGCGATGCGATAGGCTGATTTTTGTCGATTGCAAGCCAAAGCTCAGAATAGAAAGAGCCAAAAAAATGAGGGGTCTTGACGAAAATCAAATAAAAATTAGAGAAAATTTTCAAATTTCTCTGGACAACAAGGCTGCCATCGCCGATAATTCAATTGATAACAATTCAGACTTCCAGGCACTGGTCAGGCAAGTCTTTGATGTCTTCTCTTATATTGTGAATAAATAGGTAGTTGCGATTTATTACAGATTGCGGATACAAATGTTGGTAAGTTTCCAGATTTAGGTTTTACTTTTATTTATTCAAAGCCCAAATCCTACTAAATCCTGCGAGAAGATTATTTAGCTAAATCATAACCCTGCTCCTGCAAGGGCGATAAATAATCTTTGCAAGTGCAAAAGGAGTAATTATGGCAAAAACTATTACAAAAACAGGCAAGGCCACAGCTAAAAAACGCAAAACTTCAAAGAAAAAGGCTTCTGAAGAAAAGCAAGTCGCTGTAGAAACCGAACCACAAGCGGAAGAGCAGAACGATCAAGTTACGCTTACGACAAAAGAGACCGCCTATATTGAGACCGCTGAGGAAGCTGAAGAAAAGAGAAAATTAGAGGAAGAATCCACCCATGCCAAATATGAGCGGATTAAGAAAGGCGAGCTGTATTTGACGGACCTGCAAAAACTAACTGTGGCTGACCTGCACGATATTGCCAAGAAAGAAGGCATAACAGAATACAGCGCTCTTAAGAAACAGGACCTGATTTTCAGGATTCTCAAAGAACGTATTCGTCAGAACGGCCTGATGTACGGCGAAGGTGTGCTGGAAGTGCTGCCGGACGGCTACGGATTCCTGCGGAATCCACAATATAACTACCTGTCCTCGCCTGATGATATATATGTTTCACCTTCTCAAATCAGGCGATTTGGCTTGCGCACCGGTAATATTGTTTCAGGACAGATCAGGCCTCCAAAAGATTCGGAGAAATATTTCGCCCTTTTACGGGTTGAAGCAATCAACTATGAAAATCCTGACCTCCTTTCGGACAAAATAGTATTTAGTGATTTGACGCCGTTACATCCGGAGAGACGCTTCATACTCGAAACCGCATCCAACGAATTAAATATGAGAATAATTGACTTGGTAACACCAGTAGGAAGAGGTCAGCGAGGTCTGTTAGTTGCGGCTCCGAGAACAGGTAAGACCATTCTCTTGCAAAAAATAGCAAATGCCATAACTACAAACAGTCCTGAGGCAAAACTTATAGTGCTGCTGATAGATGAAAGGCCCGAAGAGGTTACAGAAATGGAGCGAAAAGTTGGTCCAGGTGTCGAGGTTATCAGCTCCACTTTCGATGAACCCTCTGCACGCCACTGCCAAGTTGCCGAGGTCGTTATAGAAAAAGCAAAAAGACTGGTTGAATATGGCTATGACGTTGTGATTCTATTAGACTCGCTAACCCGGCTTGCCCGTGCCTATAATAGCGAAACCCCACATTCCGGCAGAATCCTTACCGGTGGCGTTGACGCCAGCGCAATGCAGATGCCAAAGAAGTTCTTCGGTGCCGCCAGAAACATCGAAGAAGGTGGCTCATTAAGCATCTTTGCTACCTGCCTAATTGATACAGGCTCAAAAATGGATGAGGTGATTTTCGAGGAATTTAAGGCAACCGGAAATATGGAATTACATCTCGACCGACGGCTGGTTGATAAAAGGATCTGGCCGTCTATAGACATCAGCCGAAGCGGAACAAGAAGGGAAGAGTTACTTCTCGATCCCAAAGAGCTGGAGCTTGTATATCGGCTGCGAAGAGTCCTGAGCGAATTGAATCCGGTCGAGGCGGTAGAACTCTTAAAAAATAGGCTATCTAAAACCCGGACTAATGCGGAGTTTTTAATGACCATGAACCTCGATTAGGACATTAGATTCGCACAGCAAATTCCTAATAAGTACAGGCAAAATTTAGCCAGATTGCTCACTTTACTTTCTTGCCTGTTTTTATTAATATTAAATTCCGGTGCTCAAATGTGCCGGAATTTTTTTTGGAGATTTTCCTAATATTGGAAAAATCATGGACGAAAAACTCCCGAAAGTCTATGAGCCTAAAGCAACAGAAAAACTGGCCACGGAAATTTGGTTCGCCGGCCGATACTTCCACGCTGACTCTGCAAACAGCCAAAAAGCTTATACTATCGTAATTCCACCACCTAACGTCACAGCTCCACTGCACCTCGGCCACGCACTAAATAATACACTACAGGACATCTTAATCCGCCTTCGGCGGATGCAACAATATAATACACTATGGATGCCAGGCACCGATCACGCCGGTATTGCAACTCAAACGGTCGTTGAGAAGCGAATACTCTCAGAAGAAGGAAAACGGCGAACAGATTTTGCGCGTGAGGAATTTGTCGCCCGTATCCAGGCCTGGAAGGATGAATATGAGGCCACAATCATCAGCCAACTAAAAGCAATGGGTTGCTCATGTGACTGGGAGAGAACACGCTTCACGATGGATGAGGTTTGCGCAAAGGCTGTCCGAGCAACGTTCTTCAAGCTCTTTAAAGATGGGCTTATCTATCGCGGCAAACGATTAGTCAATTGGGACCCAGCCACGCAGACAGTGTTGGCCGATGACGAAGTAGAGCATGAAACCGTACAGGGTCACTTCTGGTATTTGAGGTATCCACTGGTTGAACCATTGGAAATTTCCGATTTACAACTGCCGATTGCCGATTGTAAATCTCCACAGGACACCTTACGGTGGAAAATCAAAAATCAAAAATTGAAAATCGAGTACGTTACTGTCGCTACAACTCGGCCGGAAACGATGCTCGGTGATACTGCTGTCGCTATGAATCCGAGAGACCCTCGTGCCA
>CAZQKO010000005.1:8924-31321 GCA_964593945.1 uncultured Pirellulales bacterium
GAAACGATGCTCGGTGATACTGCTGTCGCTATGAATCCGAGAGACCCTCGTGCCAAATATTTATTAGGCAAAAAAGTTCGACTTCCCATCGTAGGCCGTATTATACCAATCATTGCCGATGAGCATGTTGTTTTGCCTGACCCTAATAGTGAAGATGAAAAGGCACGATTTTCTACTGGCTTTTTGAAAGTTACACCTGCTCACGATCCCGATGACTGGGAGATTGGCCAAAGGCACAGACTGGATATTGTAAACGTAATGGCACCAGATGGTTCTATCAGTGATAAATATGGCTGGTCGGATGCTGATTCTCCGGAAGCACAAGCTCTACTTGGCATGGACCGCTTTGAGGCACGTGAGGCTATCGTCGAGTGGTTCCGCCAGGAAAATCTTCTTGAGGATGTTCGCCAATATACCCATGAAGTCGGCCATAGTTACCGCAGCCATGTTCCTATCGAGCCGTATCTTTCTGACCAATGGTATATCGCCGTTAAGAAACCTATCGAGCATCTCGCTGAAAAATTTGGCAATGGGCTAATCGAGGGTACGGATGTGCCGGTGAATTCGCTTGCCGGTTTGGCCCTAAAGTCGCTACTTGATGGTCGGCTGCGATTTATCCCAGAACGCTATGCGAAAACTTACCAATCCTGGCTCGAAAATCTTCGCGATTGGCCAATCAGCCGGCAGCTCTGGTGGGGACATCAAATACCTATATGGCGTTGCAAAGGAAAAGAGCTATTTAAACGGAGTAAAGAATTTTTCGACAGGTTAGAAAAGGCTCAAAAAGGACACACTACGGACAGCGGTCCTTTTTTAATACCCACAACATTTGGAAATGTAGAAGTGTTGACTCAAGTACGCACCGAAGACGGCGAAAAATATTTTTACATCTGTATTCCAGAAGGAAATCCAAATGTTGAGAAGGAACTTGAAAGTATGGGATGTGTCCGAGATTCTGATGTATTAGATACATGGTTCAGCTCGGCTCTTTGGCCTTTTAGTACGATGTGTTGGCCGGATGAGACACCGGAACTTGAAAAATTCTACCCTGGTGATGTACTCTGCACGGCACGCGAAATCATTACCTTATGGGTCTCACGTATGGTAATGATGGGGCAATACTGCGTGGGTGATATTCCATTTAGCGATGTGTATATTCATGCGATGATTCAGGATGGCGAAGGCCGTAAAATGTCCAAAAGCCTGGGCAACGGCATTGATCCATTAGTAGCTATTAACAGTCATGGGGCCGATGCGATGAGGTTCACATTAGCCAGCATGACAACAGAAACGCAGGACATCCGAATGCCGGTAACACTAATGAAGCTGCCGGATGGACGATTAGAAAATACTTCACCAAAGTTCGATATCGGCCGAAACTTCTGCAATAAGCTTTGGAACGCCTCACGTTTCACTTTGATGAACCTGGAGGGAATTGACCCTGCTGAATTTGAACCTGAGAAATCTCTCGACCCGGCTCGAGACGGGATGGACATTACCGACAAATGGATTCTATCTCGCCTGGCCAAAACTGCCAGTGAGACCGGCAAATATTTAGATGAATACAAATTCAGCGAACCTTTAGCACAGCTTTATAAATTCTTCTGGAACGATTTTTGTGACTGGTATTTGGAATGGATAAAGCCGAGAATGCAGGATGAGCAGCAACAACCAATTGCTCAGAATGTCCTTGCTTTTGTATTGGACCAGATTTTGCGTCTATTGCATCCATTTGTGCCGTTTATCACCGAGGGGATATTCCAAAAGCTAAACGAAATTGTACCCGTCAGAGAACTAAAGGGATTAGCCCAGGCAAAAGAATCCAAGGCCTTAGTAGTTGCACAATGGCCTGAAGGGCTTGATACCCTCATTAATGAAGACATTGAAAAGCAAATTTCAAGCGTTCAAACGCCGGTCCGAACTTACAGAGATATGAAAAATAAATACAACATACCCAACTCTGAAAAAGTATCAGCTTCGGCAAATGTATCAGCTGAGATTCTCGACACTTTAACTGCCAATTCCGATCTTATTTGCCATTTGGCGGGCCTAAAAGATTTTAATCCTGGAGTTGACATTCCAAAACCTGCAAAAGCTGCTGTTTCGGTAGTTGACGGAATGTCATTTTATATGCACGATATAATAGACATCGAAGCGGAACGAGCCCGGCTGGAAAAAGAAAAGCAGGAAGCAGTAAAAGCCAAAAAAGCCGTTGAGGCCAAATTGGCCAACGAGAATTTTGTAACCAAAGCCAAACCGGAAGTGGTAGCCCAGGCCAGAGAAAGGCTTTCTGAGCTGACAGAACAATTAGAAACTGTTAAAAAACATCTTTCGGAATTAGGCTGTTGACACAAGGAAGGTGGTGCAGAAATGTACGTAGAAGTCGAATTGTCGCGCATAATCATTAATGAGACATCAGACCAGCAGATAATCGTATTAAAAGAACGTCACGGCGAGCGTGGCTTCCCCATTGTTATCGGTATAGTAGAAATTTTTGCCATTGATCGTCGATTGAAGGGAATCAAGGCTCCCCGCCCGATGACGCACGACTTATTAGATAGCGTGATTGAAAATCTCGGCGCTAAAATAGATAGGATAGTAATAAATGATTTGCGTAACCATACTTTTTTCGCGCAGATACATCTATCCTCGAACGGACGAACCGTTGAAATTGACAGCCGCCCTTCCGATGCGATTGCCCTGGGAGCAGCGTCAAATACACCTATTTATGTAGCTGAGCACGTATTCGAGAAAACTTCCGAATAAGACAGTACCCCAATTTATCAAGTACGCTTAGGAGATTTAAAGGTCGAGAGCATCAACAATCCAATGCCAATGCAAAGCAAGCTGTCCGCAACATTAAACGCCGGCCAATGTCTGCCGGGCCAATAGACAACATCAATAAAGTCACGCACTAAGCCGTCATTAAATATTCTATCGTAAAGATTCCCGCAAATACCGGCAGCAAATAACGCCAGCGCAATATGAACCAATATTGGCTTAGAGCCGCCGAGGGAAAAAAATACCAAGATTATTACCAACGCAATAATCGATACAATCACCAATAAATAAACACGTCCTGCGATTATCCCAAATGCAGCGCCGGGATTGACTGTTGTGACCAATCGCAGAAAACCATCTATAATAGAGACACTATTGCCTGGCTTTTGCTCCAGCCAGGTGAACACAGCACTTTTAGTCCATAAATCCAAAACAAAACCAATTGCTGCTATGGTCCAGAATACCAGATGTGCCTTCCAATCAGGAATACGGCGATTTGAAGAGCCGGTTTTTGAATCAAGTCGATCATTGCTTGCTTCCGATCTTGATTGGGTCATATTTAAAATCCGTTCAAGCTGTTAATCTTATTACCTCGTATGTTTTTTTATCAATTCAAGTAATGTCTCTCTGCTGGGTTGATTAGGTTCAATGTTCAAAGATAAGCGCCAATGCTCAACTGCCTTTCGCTTCAGCAATTCGTCTTCGGTGCCGCGCGCCTTTAGTATATAAGAAACACCCAATCCTTTATGTGCTTCCCAGTCATTATAGTCGATTTCAATCGCCCTGCCGTAATTCTCTATTGCTTTATCCGCATCATTAAGCCTCAGATAACAATAAGCAAGGTGTCGATAGGCTACGACATCCTTAGGATTAATCTGTATCAACGAGATGAACAAATCTTTTGCACTGTCGTACCGTTCGGTTGTTAGATATAATCCTGCCAACGAGGCTATAATCTTTGAATTGTCAGCATCTATCGATAGCGCCTGTTTGTACGATTCAATTGCCCGGCCATAGTCTTTTTGCAGCTCATAAATAACGGCGAGCACTTCATGGACTTCACTTTCATTTGGCCCAATTTGTTCGGCACGCCGTCCGTAGCTTAAAGCCTTGTCGTAGTCTCCAAGCTCATAGAAACACTTGGCAGCATTTATATGCACCTCTAAGTGATCTGGTTTTAACTCACAGGCTCTACTATAAGCATCAGCAGCCTGTGCAAATTTTTTTGTGCTCTGATAAACTCTGCCCAGGTTGAAACAATCTTCGAAAGACCAGGGATTAAGCTCTATTGCTTTCTTGTAAGAAGCAGCGCTTTTTTCATAATCATGTTTTTTTTCATACATCCGACCAAGTAAGGAATAGGCCTCCGGGAAACGCTTGTCTGATTTTACTAACTCATTTAGCTTTTCGATGGCCATTTCATATTTGTCGAGCTCACTGAACATCACAGCGTCAACATACAGATCAACCTTCTGCTGTTCCTTATGACATCCAATAGAAAAAAACAGGCTCACAATTGTTATGTTTAACAAAACAAAAACAGCCCTATTCTTTCTACCAGTCATAAGCATACTTTTCGACATACAAGCAGTATTGTGACTATTGTCCCAAATAATTATATACAGTCTAATCGCCCAAAAATTATACCATTGTAACTATAGCTGTCAAAAACTTTTAGCAGCACAGCATCATCGCGCACCTTCTAAATGTTTGACATACCTAACGCAACTTTATATCATATCTCCTTAATTCGATTATGATATAAGGTTTAGACGAGGCAGCGCCTCGTCTGTGTTGTTTTTGCTTGAAAGGTTTTTTACCTTATGACGACACAAAAAGTGATTTTGGAAAAGAAACCTTATGTGCTGATTATTCGCGACGGATGGGGCTACAATCCTAATCCAGCGGAGGATGAGTATAATACTATCAAACGCGCTAACACACCTGTAGACGATATGCTGATGGCAGAATATCCAAATTGCCTTATCCATACCAGCGGAGAAGACGTCGGCCTTCCTGATGGGACAATGGGTAATAGCGAGGTCGGCCATCAAAATATCGGAGCCGGCAGAATCGTTCCGCAGGAATCGGTAAGAATAAGCAAAGCAGTTCGGGATGGTTCATTTTTCGAAAATAAGGAGTTCCTGAATTTAGTCAAATTTATAAAAAACCATAATAGCAAAATACATGTCATGGGCCTATGCAGTGACATCGGTGTACACTCACTTTTGGACCACTTGTATGGGCTGCTGGAGCTGGCAAAAAGAAACAACGTAGAAGAAGTTTTTATCCACGCCTTCACCGATGGCCGAGATTCACCCCCTGATAGCGGAGCAGGATATGTAGAGCAAATAGAAGCAAAAGCTAAAGAAATAGGAGTAGGAAAGATTGCAAGTGTTTCCGGAAGATTCTATGCGATGGACCGTGACAGCCGATGGGACCGCGTGCAAAAGGCTTACGAGTGCATTCGAATCGGCAAGGGATTAAAAGCAGCCAGTGCGATAGAAGCGATAGCCAAAAGTTACGAAAAAGGTGTCACCGATGAATTTATCGAGCCAACCTGCATTGTAAATAGTGATAATGAGCCGATAGCTACTGTCAGTGACAGTGATGGTGTAATATTTTTCAATTTCCGAGGTGACAGGCCGCGTGAAATTACTCGGGCATTTGTTGAACCGGACTTCAAAGAGTTTCCACGAACAAGCAAACCTAATATATATTACGTTTGTATGACGGAATACGATGCAACCATACCTGCGCCGGTTGCATTTCCGAAACCTCCGAAAATGAAAAACATTTTAGGTGCATATTGGAGCTCTTTGGGACTTAAGCAATTCCGCTGCGCGGAGACAGAAAAATACGCTCACATCACTTTTTTCTTTAATGACTACACCGAAAAGCCGTTTCGCGGCGAAGACAGACAAATTGTGCCGTCGCCACGAGTAAAAACGTACGATTTAAAACCTGAGATGAGTGCATATGAGGTTACCGATGTCGTTATGGAAAGGCTTGACTCAAATAAATATGATGTAGTGGTGGTCAACTTTGCCAACCCGGATATGGTCGGCCATACCGGCATACTTTCTGCAGCGATTAAGGCAGCAGAGACAGTCGATGAATGCGTCGGCAAAATCCTAAATAAAGTCAAAAGCATGGGCGGAGCAGCAATAGTCACAGCAGACCACGGCAACTTTGAAAAGATGATAGACCAAGGCCCGGATGACCCACATACGGCCCATACCATTGGTGATGTGCCTTTGGTTGTATTCGATGAACGTTATAAAGATAAAAAGCTTCGAGAAGGTGGAAGATTAGCCGACATAGGACCTACTCTCTTAGATATGATGGGCATACCGAAGCCGAAGGAAATGACCGGCCAGAGCCTATTAGAATAATGAATATCGAACAAGGAATTTTAAATATCGAAGTTCGATATACGATTTCACTTTTTGGGGGTGGGATAGAACAATGGGACAAATAGTCGTCCTTGACCAGAATATGATAAATATGATTGCGGCAGGTGAGGTAATCGAACGGCCTGCCAGCGTGGTCAAGGAATTGATGGAAAACAGCATTGATGCCGGAGCAACAAAAATAACCGTTTCCATCGAAGACGGAGGCCGAAAGTTAATGTCGGTCAGCGACAACGGCTACGGAATGGACGCTGAAGACTTAGCCAAGGCATTTGAGCCACACACTACAAGCAAAATCAAAACCAGTAAAGATTTGCACAGCATATCAACGCTCGGCTTTAGAGGCGAGGCATTAGCAAGTATCGCCTCGGTGGCACAAATCAAAGCAGTTAGCCGAGCAAAAGATTCGGCCGGAGCCAACTGCATTGAGATTGATTGTGGAAGTAAAAGCAGTATCAGCCCGGCCAGCGCAGATTTCGGCACAACTATCCAGGTCAGAGACCTTTTCTATAAGCTGCCTGCGAGACGCAAATTCTTAAGAACTGTTAACACTGAAATGGAACATATCACCGAGCAATTCAAACGCATCGCGCTTGCAAAAAAAAATCTGGATATGACGCTTATACATAATAACAGAGAGGTTTATCGCCTTTCCGGCAAAGAGAGTTTTCGCCGGCGCATAGCCGAATTGTTCTCATCTGAGATATCTGAAAACCTGATTGAAACTGAAAGCGATGAAAAAGGAATACATATTTTTGCTTTGTTAGGCACACCGAATATCTCAAAAACAAACAACAAATTTCAATACGTATTTCTAAACGGGCGATTCATCCGTGACAAATTTATCTCGCACGCGATTAAAGAAGCCTATCGTGGAATTTTGGAGCCGGATAGGTTCCCCATTGCCTTTCTGTTTATTCAGATGCCTTATGAAGACTACGATGTCAATGTTCATCCCACCAAAATCGAAGTGCGCTTTTATAATGCCAACCTCGTTCACTCCCAGATACTTGGCTGTCTTAGGGAAAAACTCCTGGGAACAGAATTTCACACACGCGCGAAGTTGCCGATTCCAGCCCAAGCAAAACATAGACTGGGAACAAGCCATAGAAGCCAAACAATTACGGATGCGATGGCCGAATTTTTTAGAAGACACAAACCTATCCAGACGCAACAGCAGACCGGCTCGGCAATAATGGATTACTACAGCAGACAACAAACTGCTGACATACAAACAACTGAAACCCAGGCTTATTCACCCGCACAAATCGGCTCGTTAGAAACAAAATTCCTGCAAATACATGACAGCTACATCGTCGAACAAACTGATGATGGATTTATCATCATCGACCAGCACGCCCTTCACGAACGGATATTATATGAGAAACTAAGTAACCGAATACGAAACAACAAACTCGAATCTCAGAGACTACTGATACCTGAAAGTCTCGAGATTACAGATGCTGAAGCCGATGCGATCAAAAAGAATGCCGAACTGATTGATAAATTAGGGATTGAGCTTGTACCGTTTGGTCCGCGGATTTACGCTATACAAGCGTTTCCTACCCTGCTGGCAAGAGCAGAGGCAATCGATTTTGTCCGTGATTTAATTGATTTGCTGACCGATAAAGGTGTTGGCCTTGACCCGGACAGATTACTTGACGAAATCTTGAATATGGCTGCATGCAAGGCAGCCATAAAGGCTGGCCAAAGGTTAAGTGACAGTGAAATAATACAACTGCTCGCAGACAGGCAGCACATTGAATGCGCAGGCCGGTGTCCCCATGGCAGACCTACTACTATAAAATTTTCATTAAGCGACCTGGAAAAACAGTTTAAGAGAACCTAATGAACAAGTGGTTGTTGCTGTTTCTAATCATCCTATTTTGGTCTGCTGCAGGACTTGCAATCTTCGGCTTTCAACAGGACCAAAACTATAGCGCCACCCCCCTGCCGAATCAGGTAGACAGAATCATATCTATGGCTCCGAATCTGACGGAGATACTTTTTGCGCTTGGATTGGGCGACAAAATTGTCGGCGTGACGCTTGATAGCGATTATCCTCCGGAAGCAACAAAAAAACCAAAGGCAGGTACCTTCTGGCAGCCAAATATCGAAGCGGCGATAGCAGCTAAGCCGGACCTCGTAATTACGCTTGGATTTACCCAACAACGAAATCTTGCTGAGCGATTAAAACGCATCGGCTATAAAAGTCTGACACTGAACATTGAAAAAGTAAGTGAGCTTTTTGAGGCAATTCGAATAATTGGTACTTATACTGGCAAGCAATCTGAAGCCAATAAACTTGTGGGTGACATCTCGGAAAAGCTGGATAAGCTCTCAGCGTTAGTTGGTACGAAAGCTAAAATCAGGGTACTTTGGGTAGTTCAAAGAGAACCTTTACGTGTGGCAGGTAGAGATACATTTATTAACGAGTTGATTGAGCTGGCAGGTGGTGAAAACGCCATAGGGCCAACGTTACATCAATATCCACCTATCGGGGCCGAGCAGGTCATTGCCTGTAATCCTGACGTAATAATTGAACCGGCTATGAACCCAAAAAACTTGGCCGGACAGCAATCCTCTGCGCTTGAATATTGGCTCAGATTTAAAAACATCCCTGCTGTGACAAACAAACGAATCTACGTCATTGATGGTGATACTGTCTCACGGCTTGGGCCGCGATTATATGAAGGAACCGAAACTATCGCCCGGTGCTTAAGGCCGGAGCTTTTTGCAAACTAAAGCGATGAAGGAACTATTGACACCAAGAAAGTTAATCATAAAAATCGTTTCAGCGGCAATAGTGCTGGTGTTAGTAATGTTGGTGTGCTCACTGATTGGCACCGAAAGCATTTCAATGAAAGAAGTATTTCGTGGGGCTTCGAAACAGGCTGTTGTAAATCCCGACTACGAGATTTTTGTCAAGGTACGGGTGCCCCGAATTATTCTTGCCGCCATTGTCGGAGCAGCTTTAGCAAGTTCGGGTCTTGTTTTTCAGGCTCTTTTACGGAATCCTCTTGCCGATCCGTACATACTTGGCATATCGAGTGGAGCCGGCTTAGGAGCCGTTATCGCTGTTATTAGTGGCATCAACTGGACGCTATGGGGACGGTCACCGATAGCACTTTTTGCATTTGCAGGGGCACTTGGAACCGTCTGGCTGGTATGGTTTATCAGCCGACTGACAGGAAAATTCCACGTCACCGGGCTGCTTCTTGCAGGAGTCGTGGTAAATGCCTTCTTTTCAGCGGTAATTATGTTTCTTACGTCGGTAGCTAAAAGCCGGGAAATACATGCGACTATATTTTGGCTGATGGGCAATATGATAGAAGAAGATTTTTTCGTACTGTGGATGGGAGCCGGATGCATTTTGGCAGGGATTTTGATATTATTTAACATAAGCCCACAGTTAAATGTCATTAGCTTCAGCGCCGAAGACGCCAAAAGTATCGGCGTGAACACGGCCAGAATCCACACAATTGCCTTTGCAGTTGCAGCATTTATGACCGCTGTTGCGGTCAGCTTGAGCGGACTAATAGGTTTTGTAGGACTGGTTGTACCACACGCAGTTCGGTTGGTGTTCGGGCCGGACCATCGCCAGTTATTCCCATTAAGCAGCATTATCGGTGCAATATTTTTGGTGGCTGCTGATACACTGGCACGTGTTATCATCGCACCGGCGCAGCTACCGGTGGGTGTAGTAACTGCCATGGTTGGTGGACCTTTTTTCTTAGTTCTTCTGGTTAAATTTAGCAAAAAAGTAGGCTGGTTGGGATGAGTGGTATTATAGAAATTGAGAATCTAAGTTTTGGCTATACTCCAAAAAGCACGATTCTGAAAAATATTAGCTTTGAAGTCAAACCGGGAACATTTTTGGTGATAGCCGGGCCAAACGGGGCAGGTAAGAGCACACTTCTTAACCTGATGTGCGGAATGCTAAGACCCAGCTCAGGCATCATAAGGATTGACTCAAAAGCGATAGAATCATACAAAACCGAAGCCCTCGCCAAAAAAGTGGCAGTCGTACGGCAGGAATTAACTCCAGTATTCGGTTTCTCAGTATTCGAAACGGTTTTAATGGCAAGAACTCCCTATTTTAATAAATTTGGATTTGAGAGCCAGGCTGACAAACGAATAGTCGATGAAGCACTCCAAGCAACTGATACAGCCCAGTTTGCACTGCGGCCGCTCAGAAATCTGAGCGGCGGCGAACGGCAACGAGTTTTTATCGCAAGGGCGCTTGCTCAAGACACTCCTGTTTTGCTCTTAGACGAACCGACCAGCTTCCTCGACCTGAAGCATCAGGTTAAAATACACGATTTACTTAAGGCGGCACAACTTGAAAAAGGCAAGACAATCGTAGCTATAACTCACGATATTAATCTGGCGGCACAATATTGTGATGAGACTTTGCTTCTTAGCAAGCAGTCAAGCAGCATCCAAACGGAACGCAATTACTATATCGGCAGTACCAAGGATGTATTCTCCCCGGAACAAATAGAAAGAGCCTTCGGCATTAGGACTTTTGTAGGCAAAGTCGGACAGGAAAAATTCTACCTGCCTTTGGGTAAATTTGCAAAAGACATCTCCCAAATCAGCGGTAAACCAAATAGTAATCAGCCCAAATAATCCCTTAATTCTTGTGATTAACTACTTATGTTTCAATAACTTACGATAAAAGACAAGTTCAACTGTACGATTTTGGACATAATTATCAAACTTGGTCGGTAAAATGTAATTATTTTGGATGAAAAAAGAAGTGTTGTACATTATCTATCATTAAATGTTATAATACTGTATTTAGTGTATATACCAGTAGGTTAGGTAAACAAAAAAGTGGCACAAAAACGTAAAAAGGTGTCTAAACGAAAAACAAGCTCAAGCCGGACAAAAACTTCTCGCTTGGCTGCTGCAACTATTGAATACTTTAAGCAACTGCTTTTGGAGAAGCGCAGGGAAATCCTTAAAAACGTAAATGAAATCGAGGATGAAGCCTTGAAAAAATCCCGGCTGGATGCAAGCGGAGATCTCTCAAGCATGCCGATACACATGGCTGATCTCGGAACCGATAACTATGAGCAGGAATTTGTTTTGGGATTGATGGATAGCGAAAGGAAGCTATTGCATGAGATCGATGATGCACTGCAGCGAATAGAGAATGGGACTTACGGTGTGTGCGAGGGTACAGGCAAACCGATACTAAAAGCTCGACTTGAAGCTCAGCCCTGGGCCAGATATCGCGTTGAATACGCTCGAATGTTAGAGCAAGGTATTGCCCGAGAGGAAGAATAACTGGGGGAAACAGTAAATATATGCAAATTAGAGCATATTAATTGCATCTTGTTTTACGCTCAAAGCGATAGTAATATTTCAGCATGAAACGGAGATGTCCAATCTGTAATAAAATTGTTATAGCACCACCGCAGGCACAATTCGAAACAGCAACATTCTTTCCTTTTTGCTCCCGACGATGCAAACTGGTAGATTTGGGTATTTGGCTGAATGCCGAGTATAAGATAATTTCCGAACCTCAATTACAAGAGCCTATCAAGCCTCTGGATAGCTCTTTACAAAGTACTTCCGATGAGCGTTAAATACAACATTTGAGAATAAAATATTATAAAAACTCTTGAAACCGATTGATAATAAGCTATAAATACTAAAATCCATTATCCCTTAAATCAGCGAAAAAGTAATCTTTCTGAAAGGAAGCAAAATGGTGAATGAAAAAGAACCATCAAATCTTCTTAACAGTTTGCTTTTCCCAAAGGTGTTCCAAACTTTCCGAATGGCCATTCAACCAAGTAAATTGATGATAGCTTTCCTGGCAGTGACGGTTATATACCTAGCCGGTTGCCTAATGGACGTTATCTTCACGGCTGGTTCAGGCTCACAAGACGAAGCCGCCGTATTTTCCATACTCTGGAATTCCGCCTCGGTGGGATTTCATGGTGCGTTAGAATCATTATTCGCGTTAAACATACTTGGTGTAGCCCAAAATATCACCAGTTTTTTCACAACAGTTGGGCAGACTTTTAAAGAGCATTACATTTATTGTCTTATCTTTTTTGCGATAAAGCTTATTGTTATTTCCTTGGCCAGCGGTGCTATCTGCCGAATTGCGGCGCTACAGTTTGCGCAAGGAGAAAAACCAGGTTTGACCGAGGCACTTCGCTTTAGCACAAAAAAATTCACCAGTTTCTTCACAGCACCTTTGGCACCGTTAGGGATAATTATCTTCATCGGTTTCTTCATATTTCTTTTAGGACTGGTAGGTAACATTCCCCTGGGGATAGGCAAGGCTATAATGGTTATTTTTATGGTATTAGCTCTGATTGCCAGCGGGTTGATTACAGTTGTCTTAATCGGTGCGGTTGCGGGATTTAACCTGATGTTTCCAGCAGTGGCGTACGACGATTCAGATTGTTTTGACGCGATAAGCCGTTCTTTCAGTTATATCTTTGCAAAACCATGGAGAATGGCATTTTATACCGCCGTAGCCGCGGTCTATGGAGCGATTTGTTACATTTTTGTTCGATTTTTTGCCTTTTTGCTGCTTTGGATTACCCGCTGGTTTTTGCAATTAGGCATCTTGGGTGACAATAGCAAGCTTACAGCGATTTGGCAGGATGCTCCAACATTTACGAAACTGGTTGTTCGGCCAAATTGGGCAGCACTTACCGGATTGGAATCATTCGCGGCCTTTCTGGTATATCTATTACTATTAGCTGTCGTCGTATTAGTAGTCGCCTTCCTTGTTAGTTTTTATTTTTCCGCCAATACTATAATCTATTCACTTATGCGCAAGGCAGTTGACGGAACCGGCTTAGAGGACGTTTACGTAAACCACACCTCGCCTGGCTCTGCCACAGGTAACGGCGCATCCGAGCAAGGCAGTCATAGGGACTCCTTACAGAGAGTTGAGCCTACCCCTTCGACAAGCTCAGGGCAGGCGATAACTGAATCAGAAGGAAAAATAGAGTCAGAGCCAACCCGCCTGCCCAGAGAATCCGGCGGGCAGGAGTCTGAAGATCAATCTTCCAAAGGTGGATCAGAGCCGGAAGCATAACCAGGTTCAGCCCTCTTCGACGGATTGGCACTAGAAGCTTTACGTTTATACTCCAAAACATGTCCTTCGACCCGGCTCAGGACGGGCTGGACAGACAATAACTGACAGCTCTTCGACTACGCTAAGGGCGGTGAGCCTGTCGAACCGCAGAAGAAAGATAGTGCAGTTTTACTAAGCCGTGTTCAGCAGACATATCAATTAAAGTTAAAAATTGCGCATAATATTGAATTGAGGGCCTGCATCACCCCTAAGGGGAGGTCCATTCTCCGTAGTACTACGAAGGATGAATTCGTCCTTAGTAATATATTCATCCTTCGCAGTCCCTTAGGGACGGAGAACGGATACTACGCAGTCCTAGGGACTCTCCCGCAAGGGACGCCTTACGGTGCTTACGGAGAATGACAAATTTATCCCCTGCTAAACAGGCTGTGTCATAACCATCAATACGTTCGGCAAGCTCAGTACAAGGTTGTCGCGAGGACTTTTTCGCACAAATCAAAAATTGAATATGAAATGACTAAGCAAAGATTACAAAAGGTTTTGGCTGCGGCCGGCATCGGCTCTCGCAGAAAGTGTGAGCAGCTTATACTCAGCGGAACAGTTGAGGTAAATAAAAGAATAGTAAATGAGCTGCCGGTTTTTGTCGATACACAGGAAGATATCATAACTGTAAACGGCAAAAAGATTCAGACGGCATCTCTGCCACAGGTAAAAAAAGTGTATTTCCTTTTTAATAAGCCCAAAGGCGTTATTTGTACCAGCTCGGACCCCCTGGGCAGGAAAAAAGCAATAGATTTTATCCCCGCCCGTGAACGCATCTTCTGTGTAGGCAGACTCGACGCTGATACAACAGGAATAATTGTCCTTACTAATGACAACGAGCTGGCAAATAAGTTAACGCATCCAAGATATGAAGTGCCTAAAACATACGTAGCCAGAGTCAAAGGGCAAATCAGCAGTGAGGCGGTGGAAAAGATAAAGAAAGGTATTTGGCTGGCTGACCCACCTGCCTCCCTTAGGGGACACCTTACGGCGCAGAGAGTTCGGCGGGCAGGAGGTAAAACCGCCAGGGCATCTGTAAAAATATTAAATCGCAGCCGCAAAGAATCATTGATTGAAATTACAATTCGACAAGGCCTTAACCGCCAGGTCCGTAGAATGTTAGCTAAAGTGTCTGGAGCCGTGAAATCGCTTAAGAGAACGCGCATCGGCAATCTAACCGCACGGGGTCTTGGTATAGGAAAATTCAGGACACTGACCAAAACAGAAATCGCGTACCTGAAAAAGCCCGCCTACCCAAAGTGTACGTCGGGCAGGATTTAAATAATGGTTCGACAGGCTCACCAAAAGAAAGCAAAAAAATGAAACGTAATCCACAGGATACCTCACGGCAGACGCCTCCTAAGAGAAGAAACGCCAAGTCCCGAAAAGTCGGGATTAAAGATGAATCGCGTAAACCTGCCCGACGTACCATCCTTCGCAAAATACTTACCTTTCTCAAGATACTATGGGCAGGCGGGTCGACCCGCCGCCCCCCCGCTCTAGTCTTCGACAAGAAGGCGCGGGGGCAGGTAAGCAGCCGCCGGGCCGCCTACCCAGAGAGTCCCGCCCTCCAGAGGCTTCCGGCGGACGGGTCGTCGGGCAGGTGTACGGCGGGCCGGCTTTGGCTGTTTCGCATTATTGCTCTTACTATTATCCCAGCTTTTCTTTTCTTACTGTTTGAGATTACCTTACGCGTGGTCGGCTACGGATTTCCTACAACCACAACCATCAAATGCAAAGTAAACACCACGGCGTCTTACTGTTATAATACCAAATTTGCCTGGCGGTTCTTTCCTCCTAACATCGCCCGAGAAGCCAGCCCGTTTGCTTTTCCTGCGGATAAATCAAATAACACATATCGTGTCTTTGTGATGGGCGCTTCCGCCGCGGCAGGTACGCCGGACGGAGCTTTTTGTTTCGGACGAATTCTACAGGTTATGCTCCGTCAACGATACCCACAGGCAAAATTCGAGATTATTACCACCGCGATGCCGGCTATCAATTCCCATGTGGTTTTAGAGATCGCAAAAGATTGTGCCCATCACAGCGGCGACTTATTTATTGTATACTTAGGCAACAACGAAGTGGTCGGCCCATACGGGGCAGGCACCATTTTCGCGCCACTTTCGGCCAAGTTATCTTTCATTCGTTTCGACATGGCCCTTAAAGCCACGAAGATAGGGCAGGTACTAACAAATTTGTTGGGGGTGGTAAGTACTAAAAAGGACATTCCGAAGATTTGGCGCGGGCTGGAGATGTTTCTCGAAAAGCAAATACCAGCCGATGACCCACACTTGGAAATCGTTTACCAACATTTCCGAAGAAACCTTGAAGATATCAGCCACTTTGCCCGTAAAAGCAACACCGGGATAATCTTTTGTACTGTAGGCAGTAACCTGAAAGACTCACCGCCCTTTGCTTCACTGCATAGGATGGAATTAAACAAGACAGATCTGAAAAACTGGGAAGAGATTTACCAACATGGGACGGGATACGAATCAAACGGTGATTATGCCGAGGCAGTGAAACGGTACTTAGAAGCCGCTGAAATTGATGACCGCTACGCAGACCTACAGTTTCGTCTTGGCCGTTGTTTCTGGGCAATGGGCGAATATGATAAGGCCAAAAAGAGATTTGTCCGAGCGCGTGACTTAGATACACTTAGGTTTCGAGCCGACACACGGATAAATCGGATTATTTGTGAAATAGCCGACAAAAAAACAACAGAAGGCATCTATTTTGTGGACGCCGTCAAGGTTTTTGAAAAGAACAGCCCATACGAAACTCCTGGTGAGGAGCTCTTTTATGAGCATGTACACATGAATTTCACCGGCACTTATCTTCTGGCCAGAGCAATTTTCGAGCAGGCCGAAGAGATACTTCCGGAGCGGATAAACCGTTACAAGGCAGAACAACAATTGCCTACCGAGAGGGAATGTGAGCAATACTTAGCATGCACAGATTGGGACCGATATAAGATTGCCAACGAAGTTCTAAATGGCTATATAAAGCAAGCACCGTTTACTAACCAGCTATACCATAAACAACGGGTCGGTCAAATGGAGCAAAAACTCAAAGCTCTTAAAGATTGTCTTTCTCCGGAGGTTTTTAATGAAGTTGAAGCTCAATATCGCTGGGCGATTGAACAAAATCAATCGGACTGGTGGTTGCATTGGAAATACGGCGAATTAATGGAAGAGTTAGGTAACTATAACGCTGCTGCTGAGCAGTACCGTTTTGTTCTGAATTTCGTGCCGCATCGTTATGAGGCGTATGCCAAATTAGGTCTTTTCTCCGGCAAACAGGGAAACTTAGATGCAGCTATCGCCCATAATTTGGAGGCAATACGAATCAAACCCATCTATGCCGATGCGTATTATAATTTAGGATTGGCGTACCAACTTCAGGGAGAGTACGAAAAATCTATTGAACATTATTCTAAAACGATTCGATTCAAGCCGGACTTTGCCCAGGCTTATAATAATTTGGCAGTAGTGCTGTTCCAGCAGGGCAAAGTTAGAGAGGCAGTGGAAACGTATCACAACGGCTTGATATTTGTGCCGGAAAATTTAAATCTGCATTACAATCTGGGCCTTATGCTGGAAAAGCAAGGACGCAGAGACGAGGCTATAAAGGAGCTTCGGGCCGCTTTACAGATAGACCCTAATTCAGTCAAGACACGTAGAGCACTAAGGGCTATCCTGAAAGAACATGATTGAAAGTATCCCAAATGTGTGCCAGGCAGAGAAAAGAATCTAAAAGGTATTCTAAAAGTAACATCAAACGGCACAAAACCAGAAAGCACTGGTCAGCGGGCAAAACGATTGTGTCCACAACTTCTAAGGATCGAGACAAACGCGAAGATATCAGAGAATTACCACAGAAGCGAATAACCGGCTGGCGTCTCTGGCTGTTTCGCCTTATTTCTCTTACCGTTATTCCAGCTTTGCTATTGTTGCTGCTGGAGCTGGGGCTGCGCATAGCCGGTTACGGCTCTCCTGCTGGTGCGATGATCAGGTGGGAGGAGAACGGCAGGGTGTTTTATTGTGACAACGTCAAGTTCTGCTGGCGATTTTTTCCGAAAGAAATTGCCCGAGAATTTAGTCCATTTAGAATTTCTGCGGATAAATCAGAAGATGCTTATCGAATCTTTGTCTTAGGCGCATCCGCAGCTCAAGGTGAGCCTGACGGAGCCTTTTGCTTTGGGCGTGTCCTGCAGATAATGTTGCAGGATGAGTATCCGGGGATAAATTTTGAAGTTATCACAGCCGCGACAGCAGCGATAAATTCTCATGTAGTCGTAGAAATAGCAAAAGATTGTGCGCAGCACGAGGCTGATCTGTTCATTGTATACCTCGGTAACAATGAAGTAACCGGCCCATACGGAGCAGGTACAGTCTTTGCGCCACTTTCGCCGAGTTTGTCTGTTATCCGCATGGGCATTGCTGTTAGGGCTACGAGGTTGGGACAACTGCTAACGAGTCTTACCGAATGGGTAGCTGTCCAAAGAGGTAGACCAACGGCCTGGCGGGGATTAGAGATGTTCCTCGAGAAGCAGATACGTGCTGATGATCAGCATTTGAAGACAGTCTATCGTCATTTCCAAAGGAATCTGGAAGATATTGTGCAGATTGGCCGCAGCTCTGGAGCGAAGATAATTGTCTCTACTGTGGGCAGTAATCTTAAAGACAATCCGCCGTTTGCGTCGTTGCATCAGCCGGGTTTAACCGAGCAAGACAAGGCAAAGTGGGATAATTTATACGCCCAAGCAGTGGAGTATGAATCTGCAGGCAGATATGCCGAGGCGGTGGAATGCTATCTGGCGGCTACTGAGATAGATGGCTCTTATGCAGACCTTCAGTTTCGCTTAGGCCGTTGCTATTGGGCCCTGGGAAACCATGATGCTGCAAAGCAAAGGTACATACAAGCACGTGAGCTGGATACATTGCGGTTCAGAGCCGACCGACAAATCAATGAAATCATTCGCCGTGTGGCGGATTCCTGGACTGGCAAAGATGTCTACCTGGCGGATGCTGTTAAGACATTCGAAAGGAACAGCCCCCATGGAACTGCCGGTTGTGAACTGTTCTATGAGCATGTGCATTTGAATTTCAAAGGAAACTATCTGCTGGCTAAGACCATACTTGAGAAGGTAGAAGAGCTGCTTCCACAGCGGGTGACAGTTCATCGAGCCGATAACTCTTTACTCTTAACGCAGGACGAGTGTGCCCAACGTTTGGCTTATACAGAGTGGGACCAATACGTGATTTCTGATGAGGTTCTCAAAAGATTTATTAGGAAACCGCCGTTTACTAATCAACTATATCACAGAGAGCGAGTCAGAATAATGGAGCAAAAGCACAAGAACCTCAAGGCTAATATCACTCCAGAGGCGCTCGAAAAGACGGCTGTCCAGTATCACCAGGCAATTCAAAACGCCCCGCAGGATTTGTACCTGAGATGGAAATACGGCAGGCTTCTGGCCGAAGATTTGAAAGACTACAAGACCGCAGCCGAACAGTTTCGGTTGGTACAGAGATCCATACCACATTCCTACGTGATGTACAACACATTGGGCTCAGTATTTAGAGCGACAGGCAACCTTGAAGCTGCTATCGCTCACTATCGAACTGCAATACGAATAAAGCCCACCTGTGGCGACGCACATTATAATCTCGGATGGGCCTACCAGAAGCAGAACAAAATCAAAAAGGCCGAAAAACACTATTCTAAAGCAACAAGATTCTGGCCAGATTCCGTCGTCGCATACAACAGTTTAGCCGAGGTACTTTATCAGCAGGGTAAGATTAACGAAGCAGCCGAAATATGTCGCAAGGGCCTGGTGTTTATACCAGACAGTTCCCTTCTGCATTTCAGTCTTGGTCTTCTTTTACATAAGCAGGGGCATAGAGACGCAGCAGTCAAAGAGCTTTATATTACCCTTGAGTTAGATCCTAATTCCCTCGAGGCACGTAAAGTACTGGAAGCTATGTTGAAAGATTCCTCTCAAAGCCCGCAATAAATCCGCCCTGAGCCGGGTTGAAGGATTGCGGTGCTAAATGTTTAGCCACCAAATGTATTTGGGAGTTTTTCACCTTAAAAAAGTGGATATATAAACGGTGCTATCGCCGTACCGCCCAGCAGTATCAGTAAACTCAAAAGCAGCAGTACAATCAGTATTGGCAGCAGCCACCACTTTTTGTTGTGTCTGAGAAAAAACCAGAACTCAGAAAGCAAGGACGGACGCTTTTCCTGGGCAGCTTTCTCGAAGTCACTGGATTTTTTCTTTCGGGGCTTTTTAGCCATTCGTAGTCTCCAGTTTCATTAAAATTGATGAAAATATCGTTCGTTGCCGTCCGGTGGGTGTCGGGGGAGCCAATAACTTTCAGCAGTTGAATCAAATTTGCGGCACAGCAAGTCACGACCCATCACACGAAAAATAAGCCCGATCGGCATAAGGATAAGAAAATAAAATATCGCCAGTAATATAAAGCTCACCATCCAACCAATCGGCAGCGTTACCAGAATTAAACCAACATAAATTATCCTGGTCAACCCGGCAGAAATTATACTGCTCAGAAATATAATAAAACCAATACTACAAATAATTATAATCCACTGAATCCCAAGACCTCTAAGCCAGCAAAGCAATAACGAAATAATAACAGATGCAATCAAGGCGATAACGCCAAAATTGCGAAGCTCTTTGCGATTAGGTTGCCATTTAATCTCGACTAATGACATTTTAGTTTTTTGTCCTTTCCCAAAGCGAATCAATCCAGATTGAATTGGGCCATATATTCATCCACTTCGTGCTGAGTCGCCTGTGGTTGTTCTTGTTTATAAAGTAAATGGTTTTCCATAACCAAAACATCCATATTCGTAGCCATAAAACATCTATATGCGTGCTCCGGAGAACATACAATAGGTTCACCACGAATGTTAAAACTTGTGTTGATTATCACCGGACAGCCGGTTATTTCCTTGAACCTACTCATCAGACGGTGCAGCTTCTGATGACGTTCGGCATCAACAGTCTGAACGCGTGCCGAATAATCTACGTGCGTAATAGCGGGTACACAGCTTCGTTTTACTTTAAGTTTATCTAAACCTTTAAGTGTCTCTAACGGCGTATTCAATGGCAAGCGTTTATCGTTTTGAACGTAAGCTACCAGCAGCATATAGGGGCTTTCTTTGCTGTCCGACATATAAAAATAATCTTGCACATTCTCTCTCAGAACGCATGGGGCAAAGGGACGGAAGGACTCGCGGAATTTTATCTTGCGGTTCATTATCGACTGCATTTTTTCACTTCGCGCGTCGCCGATAATGCTTCGGCTTCCAAGAGCACGGGGGCCGAATTCCATGCGTCCCTGGAACCAGCCGATGACTTTTTCCTGGCTGATTAGCTCTGATACATTCTCAATTAACTTCTCCTGGTCGTCATAGGTATGATATTTAGCATTAACTGAATCCAGGAATTGGCGGATTTGCTCGCTGCTGTAAGCAGGTCCTAATAGAGAAGCCTGCTGTTTATCCTGGCCATCGACTTTCCGTTCATTGTTCAGTAGTTGATACCATACGAATAGCGCCGCCCCTAATGCGCCGCCGGCGTCACCTGCTGCCGGCTGAATCCAGATATTCTCGAATGGCCCTTCCCGCAGGATACGGCCATTACCAACACAATTCAGGGCTACACCACCGGCTAACACGAGGTTTTTCAGCCCGGTTAAGTAATGAACATGCTTAGTAGCGCGGAGCATTATCTCTTCAGTGACTGCCTGGATGGATGCGGCAATATCCATTTCCCGTTGGGTCAAAGGCGATTCGGGCCTGCGTGGCGGGCCGCCGAACAGCTTTTCAAATTTTGAATCTGTCATTACGGTCTTATGACAATATGGAAAATAAGACATGTTCAAATGGAACGAGCCGTCTTGTTTCAGGTCGATCAGCTTTTCTAATATAAGGTCATAGTATTTCGGCTCGCCGTACGGTGCCAGGCCCATCATCTTATACTCACCGGAGTTGACGCGAAAGCCGGTAAAATATGTAAAAGCTGAGTAAAGTAGCCCGAGCGAATGAGGAAACTGCAGCACATGTGTCAGCTCGATTTTGTTGCTTCTGCCGATGCCGAAGCTGCCTGTCGCCCATTCTCCGACTCCATCTAAAGTGAGGATCGCGGCTTCATCAAAAGGAGAGGGGAAAAAAGCGCTGCCAGCATGAGATTCATGGTGCTCGGTAAAGACGTAGCGTCCTTTGTAATCATTATTTAAGGCCTTATCCATCTCCCTGGGTAGATGCAGCTTATGACGCAGCCATAAGGGCATACTCATCAAAAATTGTCTGAAACCGCGCGGTGCATAAGCAATATAAGTCTCGAGCAGCCTTTCAAACTTAAGAAGCGGCTTTTCATAAAAGACAATGTAATCAAGCTTGTCAACTGTGATTTCACCGGCCTGGAGGCAATAATCAACCGCGTTCGATGGGAATCTGCTGTCATGTTTTTTTCGGGTGAATCGTTCCTCCTGAGCTGCAGCGATAATTTCCCCGTCGCGGACAAGTGCCGCCGCACTATCGTGATAAAAAGCCGATATTCCCAAAATGTTCATATACTGCCTTGTGATAAAATCGACTACTAAAGGCTCAAGTTTAGCCGTCACCGGTCCCGCTTCGGCTCGGCGAGCCTACGCCGAGACGAGTACGGCGATGGGTTTATCATTTTAAACATTATAAGCTATATCGACCGTTAGGCAAAGAAGCGACAGCACGCTGAGCTTTTGCTAAAAGAAAAAGTGCTTTTTTTATATAAAAAACGCTTTTTGTACGGAAATATGGTTTATACTTGCAATTTTAATACGAATCTATATATTTACGTTTTTACTTGCGTGAAAATACAACGTTATTACTGAATGTTAAGAATTAACCTGAACAGGAGCGTATTTAATGTCCAGAGTGTGTTATTTCACCGGTAAGCGAACGGTGGCTGGCAGAAGTATTGCCCGGCGTGGGAAGGCAAAGTATCTTGGCGGTGTCGGAAGAAAAGTTACCGGCATTACAAAGAGAAAGTTCAAGCCCAATATACAAAAGGT
>CAZQKO010000005.1:31421-37233 GCA_964593945.1 uncultured Pirellulales bacterium
CTGAAAAAATGAGGAAAAAGATTGACCAGGAGCAGGTAAGAAAGGTCGCCAAGCTATCTCGTCTGGAATTGACCGAGGCGGAGGTCGAGGAATTTACAGGTCAGCTCAGTGCTATCCTCGACTACGTAGAAAAAATGAACGAGCTGGATACCACAGGCGTCGAGCCTCTGGCTCATTGTCTGCCGATAAGCAATGTTTTTCGTCAGGATTGTGTTAAAGAGTCGCTTGGAACAGAAAAAACTTTGGCAAATGCGCCACAGCGAGATGGGGAGTTTTTCAAGGTGCCGAAAATACTCGATGACAGTTCCGGTGCATAAAAGCTGCTACTCTGCGAAGTAGCGAAGTAGGCTACTTCGCTACGCAGCACGAGCGGCAGAAGATCAGGAGGTGATTACCTATGAAAACAAGTTCCTCGGTACTTTTTGTGTCGATAGCCATCTTATTTGCTATTAGTAATGCTCAGATAGAGCAAACCAAGATGACACCTCAGCTGACTCCGCCGACCGGCCAGCATCCACAGGTATTTGAAAAGGTAGTAATCAAGACTTTGAACTGTCAATATTTGTTGTTTCTGCCCGAAGATTACGAGAAAAAACAACAGCAGCGATGGCCAATGATCCTATTTCTACATGGTGCAGGTGAACGCGGCAATGATTTGAATTTAGTTAAAAAGCATGGCCCACCCAAAATTGTAGAAAACAAAAAAGGCTTTCCCTTTATCGTCGTTTCTCCACAATGTCTACAAGGCCAATGGTGGACTGAAAAAGGTGAGATATTAATAAACCTTTTAGACGACATCGTAAGCCGATACAACGTAGATACGGAAAGGATTTATCTGACCGGCCTAAGCATGGGCGGATATGGGACATGGACTTTGGCTGCTGCTTACCCCGAACGTTTTGCTGCTATCGCCCCTATCTGTGGCGGTGGAGAACGTTATATGGCAGATAAGTTCAAAAATGTACCTGTGTGGGCCTTTCACGGTGCGAAAGATAATGTGGTTCCACCTGTAAAATCCGAAGAAATGGTCAATGCAATAAATGTTCGTGGAGGGAATGCTAAATTGACGGTTTATCCCGATGCAGCACATGATTCCTGGACCGCTACATACGATAATCCGGAGCTTTATGATTGGTTTCTCAAACACCACAAAAATAAGAAGACAAACTAATACGATTTAATACTAATGGAAGAGCTTAGTGCAAAAGAATTGCGTGACAAAATCGCCGCCCGTCAGATAAGCAGCGTCGAGGCGACCGAAGCAACTTTTAAGCGGATAGGGCAAATTGAGCCGGTTATCGGGGCCTATATCAGCACATTCAAAAAGCAGGCATTGGCTAAGGCCCTCGAAGTAGACGAGAAAATTACCAGCGGTAAGCCGGTAGGGCCTTTGGCCGGTGTGCCGATAGCCATTAAAGACAATATGTGCACTATTTTTGGTGCTACTACCTGCGCTTCAAAGATATTGGAAAATTTTCATGCTCCTTATAATGCGACGGTTGTAGAGAAATTGCTTGCTGTTGATGCGGTCATCGTAGGCAAAACTAACCTGGATGAATTTGCTATGGGTTCAAGCACCGAAAATTCCGGCCTAAAGCAGACCGTCAATCCCTGGGACACTACCCGTGTGCCGGGTGGCAGCAGCGGAGGTTCCACTTCTGCCGTCGCAGCCAGACTATGTTTTGCTGCACTTGGTTCCGACACGGGCGGCTCAATCCGCCAACCGGCCAGCTTCTGCTCGGTTGTGGGACTAAAGCCGACATACGGCAGAGTTTCACGTTTCGGGCTTGTCGCCTACGGCTCAAGTCTCGACCAGATCGGGCCAATAACACGCACGGTAACAGATTCGGCACTGATGATGAATATCATAGCAGGTCATGACCCGGCTGATAGCACAAGCGTTGATGAAAAGATTGCACCCGTCTGTGACTATCTTGAGAAACTTGATGAACCTATAGAGAACCTTAAAATAGCAGTTGTACCCCAGTTTATTACCGGCGCCGACGAGCAGGTACAAAAGGCTCTAAATGAAGCAATAGAGGTTTACCGAAATCTCGGAGCCGAAATTATAGAAATTGATATGCCACATCTGGATTATGCAATTGCTGCGTATTATGTAATAGCCACCGCTGAGGCATCAAGTAATTTAGCTCGATATGACGGTGTACATTACGGCTATCGAACAGAAAATCCAAAAGATTATATCGAAGTCTATTCCAAGTCACGTGCGGAAGCGTTCGGCAAAGAGGTTAAAAGGCGGATAATGCTTGGAACTTATGCCCTTTCGAGCGGCTATTACGATGCGTATTATTTGAAGGCGCTTAAGGTCAGGAACTTAATACGAGGTGACTTCGATAAGGCTTTTCAAAGGTGTAACTGCATTATGATGCCGGTCTCGCCTACATCGGCTTTCAAAATCGGCGAGAAGATTAACGATCCGCTGACAATGTATCTTTCCGACATTTATACCATAGCTGTTAATTTAGCTGGTATTCCAGGTATCAGTGTCCCTGGGGGTTTTGATGATAAAGGATTGCCAATCGGGTTGCAAATACTCGCCCCTGCTTTCGCCGAAGATAAATTATTGCGGATTGCGAGAATGTTCGAGGTCCAGACAGATTGGCACAAGCGAAAGCCACCAATTATTTGGTGATTGGAAATTGGTAACTGGTAATCGGTAATTGAACTTATTATTTAACCAGTCCCTAAGGGACCAGTTACCATTTAACCAATTACCAAATCTTTATTTCGTATTTAGGATTTATACGGATAAAAGATGACTCAATTGCAGTATAAAGTTATTGTCGGTTTGGAGACACACGTTCAGCTCTGCACCAAAAGCAAGATGTTCTGCAGTTGCGCGGTGGAGTTTGGCCAAGCACCTAATAGCAGAGTTTGCCCGGTCTGTCTTGGTATGCCGGGTGTGCTGCCTGTAATGAATAAGCAAGCAATAGAATATGCAATTCTGGTGGGTCTTGCCCTTAATTGTAAAATAGCAACTTTTACTAAGTGGGATAGAAAAAGCTATTATTATCCTGATTTGCCGAAGAATTATCAGATAAGCCAGTACGATTTACCGCTCAGCTCGAATGGTTACATAGAAATCCTGCTTGAGTCCGGACAGTCCAAAAAGATTAGAATAATCAGAGCACATCTGGAGGAGGATGCCGGTAAAAATTTGCACACAGCCGGCAATTTTTCGCAGGTAGATTTGAACAGAACAGGCACGCCACTTTTGGAGATTGTTACTGAGCCGGATATGAATAGTGCCGATGAAGTGCGGGCATTGGCAGTAGAACTGCAGCGCATGGTAAGATACTTAGGTGTCTCCGAAGCGGATATGCAGAAGGGTCACATGCGTTTTGAGCCGAATGTCAATCTGGTGGTCACCAAAGATGGTATCGAGCACAAAACACCCATAGTCGAAATTAAAAACCTCAACAGCTTCCGTGCGCTGGAAAGAAGCGTTGATTACGAAATAACAAGGCAGTTAGACGAGTTCTTGGAAACCGGCAAAATTATGGAACCAGGAACTAAATCCACGCGTGGATGGGATGACGTCAATGAAGTGACCGTGCTGCAAAGGGAAAAGGAGGAAGCACACGATTATAGATATTTCCCTGATCCAGACCTTGTGCCGGTTGAGCTGACAGAAGAGTGGCTTGAGAGCATCAAGGCTTGGTTGTGTGAGCTGCCGCTCGCAAAGCAGATGCGTTATGTCCAGGAGTATGAATTAGGTGATTATGATGCTGGCGTTTTAACTGCCGAGCGCTCGACAGCAGAATTTTTCGAAGCAACAGTTGCTGCGGGTGGCGAGCCTAAACGAGTTTGCAACCTGCTCACACAAGTCGGACTGAAATTGGCCAATGAGGCTGGATGCAGCCTTACGGAGCTGGGCCTAACAACCGAAAACGTAGCTGAACTGGCGAAGATGACTAATGCCGGTACCGTAAGCGCAACCGCAGCAAACACGATTATGCAGGAGATGGCGAAGACCGGCAGCAGACCGGACGTATTGGCTGAGAAGCTCAACCTGATTCAGAAAAGCGATGCAGGTGAGCTTGAGGCCATAGTTGACAAGGTGCTTGCGGAAAATCCCCAGGCAGTTAATGACGTCACCAGCGGCGGCAAAAAAAGCAAAAAGGCTCAGGGCTTTCTGCTCGGCCAAGTGATGCAAAAAACAAAAGGCAGAGCCAATCCGAAGGTAGTTTCCGAAATTCTGGCCAGGAAACTTGGCTGAAATCCTCCGGCTATACCTGTGGCAGTCCTAGGGACTCCTTACGGAGAGCTAAAGGGAAAAGCAATGAAAATAGAAAAAAGCAGTAATATCAGTAAATCGCCGGTCAAGACCGATGGCGCGAAAGACGTAACAATAAGATGGCTTATTTCCAAAGCCGATGGGGCAGAGAATTTTGCAATGAGACTGTTTGAAGTGCAGCCCGGCGGATTTACACCCTTACACACTCATCCTCATGAACACGAGGTTTTTATCATTGAAGGCCAGGGTATTTTTGTTTACCAAGGCCAGCAGCACCCATTTTCCGCTGAATACGTGATATTTGTGCCTGGCAATAAACAACATCAGTTCAAAAATACCGGCGATTCGGTTCTTAGAATGCTGTGTATCATTCCGACAACCGCAATGTAGGATTAAGTTGTTATCTCAAAGCTGTTTACGATAGTTTAATTTGCCGTAAACAAGTAAAATCAGGGTCTTTGCAAAAATGGGGGCTAAGTAATAAATTTTCCGATTCCTACCGTTAAATAAGATTTGACAAGCGTCTGTAAAACGACATAATATAATTTCTGGATAGACATATCGCCTCAGTTGAGATAGAGAACGCGGAAAAAAGACTAATTCAACTTAAATCAAACAAATAAAAATCGGGGGTAGTTAATGCACAGGAGATAAGGGATGCGGAGTTCAGGGGAAAGAAACCAAAAACCAATTGAACAAACAGGAAAGCCGCGCTCACGTAAAGCGAAATTGGAGCCCGTTAGCCATGATACAGCCGAGAACATAAAGACACCAGATAGACTGAAGGACTTGACTCGCTCCATAATGGAAAACGCTTACATCGCGATCGCACTGATAGATCGCAACCACAAAATACTTATGGTAAACAATGCAATATGCAAATTTTTCCGCAAGCCTGTCAACAAGTTTATCGATCAGGAATGTTTTCGGGAATTCGAAAAACGGGAGTCAGTATGTTCTCATTGCCCAGGGAAACAAGCAATGGAAACCGGCCAACCGGCGGAGATTGAGACCGAAGGTATCCGTGATGACGGCAGCCATATTCCAGTCCGCCTCCAGGCCTTTCCAAGCTTTGGGCTGGATGGCGCAGTGACGGGCTTCATTGAGATAATAGAAGACATCACCGAACGCAAAAAGGCTGAGGAGGCATTGCGGGAGAGTGAACAGAAATATAAAGATATTTTTGAGAATGCACGAGAGGCGATAATAACCGTTGATCTGGATAGAAGGATTACCGAAGTAAATAAGCTGGTTGAAGAATACGGCTTCAAAAGAGAGGAGTTGATCGGGAAAAGGCTATTTGACTTCATTCCTGAGTATGACAAGGCTAGGTCGGTTAGTGATTTTAATACTTTGATTGGAGGAGATCCAGTCAAAGGTGAGATGGACGTAATTACTCCCAAAGGAATCGCCACCGTAGAGTACAGAGATAATCCAATAGTACGGGCAGGAGAAGTTATTGGCGTACAAGCGATTTTAACGGATATAACCGACCGCAAAAAGGCGGAGCAATTACTACGGAAAGAGCGAGACAAGGCCCAAAAATACCTCGAT
>CAZQKO010000006.1:0-1265 GCA_964593945.1 uncultured Pirellulales bacterium
ATCGTGCTGATCAAGACCATTTTTTCTCTACCCAAGATGACGACGAGAATAGAGAGAATAGTAGTAGCCAGTACGCTTTGCAGGAAGTAATGCTTCCAGAGCTTTCTAAATCTGGTCCCCATTGAAGCTTCTAACTCCATATTCGATAGTTCCATTACAATTTTATTATGCGGCCTGAACGGGTAAGCAGATATGTGAAGGATGAGTACATGGACAGTACCAAGTGTACAAAATTTCCCGCCGAGTTTATGAATTCTATTTCAGCCTGGTATCGGACATCGGTTGTTAGCCCGGCGATTTAAGATTCTCTGCTTTAGAGATTTTTAAATACCGTGTTTTATGATATTCTCTGCTGCTTCTCGAATGTTTTCCGGACTTTCAAGCTGGCCGGATTGTAGCAATTCTTGTGCCTTTCGGACAATCTTAGTGTCGGCCTCGGGAATCTGTGTTGCTCGGCTAATTAAAGAAGCATAATCGGCTTGTAGTGAAGCATCCGCACTATTATCTACCGGCGCCTTGGGCGAATCGGGCTGTTTCGGCGACAATTTGCCTACGATGTCTTGAATTTGACTTGTATCAATCTTTTCTATCATAGCATTACTATTCCTTCAAAACCCTCATTCTATAATCATTTTCGCAAGTTTTTTATAAAACTTTAATGGTTTTGCAAAATTTTTCTCTTTTTACTTTAAAGTATCCATCTAAAAGAGCCGATATATTCACATTTATCATTTAGGCTGCAAAGTTTCCGCGACCTCGTATGCTATAAATCCGATAAACTTCAGGGGGCTTATAATTGTCATCTGTTCACGCAAGGACTCTTCACCTGAAAACATTTGACTTTGATAATATTTTTTTATCGTGCGCTGCATCGTTTTATCGGCACTATCCCAAACCTGCTCTACAGCCCACAGCAACTGGCCATTGCTCAGGTCCAAAAGCCTTAAGCGAAGACCAACGGTCATATGAGGATAGGGTTCATATTGGGTAACAGTTCCTACCAATAGCGCATCGCATTTTAGTACATCACGTATCACAAATAACTGCTCAAGGGTATACACTGTGTCCGGCTCAATCTCCAAACTTCGCCAGGCAGAATCATCCTGGTGGACCATTGTCAAGCCAAATAGCTGCTTTTTCTGCAAAGCAAGAAAAAGTGCTTCCGTTACATCAGCAGAAATTTTGGGATAAGCGGAATCGTTGTCTAACTCGACAATAGCCACTCTTCCTATAGCAGTAAGATCCTTATACGGACTTAAATACGA
>CAZQKO010000006.1:1365-6545 GCA_964593945.1 uncultured Pirellulales bacterium
TATTCATTTGGCTCACCCCGATTTGAAGTATTCTCTGACTTTTGCTGGGCAGACTCCACCGATGATACCGCGGTTGAGCCTTTATCTTCACCGGAGGTTGATTCGACCGTAACCTCCCCGCCGAGAATCTTAAGTATTTTAAGCAGCGCCTCCAGTTGAGCCGATTCAGCCTGGCGAATCTCATCCCGAAAACCGATAACATCCATCTTCCAGTTATTCAACTCAATCCTCATTTCAATCAGAAGGTCATTTGCCTCGGTTAGCTCTTTTTGCGTCTTCTTCAAATCAGCTTCAAGCACACCGATCCGTTCTTTGAGCTGACTGTTCTCATCAATGAGATTCTGATTTTTCTCTCGCAGGGCAACCGCCTCTTCATAGATTTCGGCGTACTTTTCCGACAATTGCACAGCGGATTCTACGGCGCTTTGGCCTTGGGCAGCAGGTTCCTGAAATCTCTTCGCAATCTGCGACTGGCGGATTTGTGGCTCGGAACTCGGTCGAACTGCAGATTCGGATTGGGTAACTACCCCCACCTGTCCTTTAGGTTCCACGCAGCCCGGCATCAAAAACATAAGCAGTGATAAAATCAATAAGATTATGATTTTCCTGTTAACTTGCATAATTCTTTCTCCAATTATCTTTCCCCAAATTTAATATTAATCCCGATATATCGGGATTAATCTTTGATTTTTTGACTTTCCTGGCCAGCGTATTCACACCTCAAGAATATTCTTTCACCACAGCAGCATGCTACCTCTATCACAGCAAATTCGGGATGGTTTTCTACAATTACCGCCGTGATGGGTTGTTTGGCCGACTTCTGCGAACTCGGCTGTACCGTAGACTGCGGTTGCTTCGTTTTTAGTTGGACCTGGCCCTCCAGCTTAACCTTATCACTTCTTAGAACCCGTCCTATTACTTTGTCCATTTGTTATTTAACCTTTCCCTATTTTGTCCAACACCGCACCAATTGTCCTTCGGAGAAAGGAGCGGTTTTGGACAAGGCCGGTAGCATAGCTTTGGCTTCAATTGGTGCGGGATCAGGCGCAGTAATCAATAGAATGCTGGTTCTCTTCGTTGTCGGTGAATTCACCTATGCCGTTCCCTGAATCCATAGACTCATTCAGTTCGCCATCGGAGGTTTCCTGTCCAGCCGGGCGGGGTTCCGCAGCGGCTGAATCTTGTCCTTGCTGCCGGCGTTTCCTTTCTTCACGGTCCTTTATTGGAGCTAAACCTACGATATTTTGTAAACTATCTACCGGCTTTATTATATTGTAATCATTATCCGTCATCCTTCCAGTACCTCAATTTCACGGATAAACTGAACAGAGCACTTGCGTGCAATTGACTGACACGTGATTCGGTAATCTTGAATAAATCCGCAATTTGCTTCATCGTCAGATGTTGCTGATAATAAAGCAAAATAATCTGCCGTCGTCGCTTGCCCAATTGTTGTATGGATTCACTCAATTTATCTATAAGCTCAGCTTGCTCCAGTTGCTCATCAGGAGTGGCTGTGCCCCGTCCGTTACGGGTTACTAAAAAGTCGCCCGGTGCGGCGCATTCTTCCATCAAGCCATCGATTGAGATAAAATGCTGGACACGGGCATTTTCAAATAGCTCATAAACTTCTTCAACCGTTATTCCAAGTTTTTCAGCTAACTCGTCATCGGTGGGCGCAGTACCTGTTTGCTCAGTGATTTTTTGACAAAGCTGGCGGGCATTTCGAACCTGTTTGTTAACATTTGCAGGTAGCAATGACAAGCTTCTTAGCTCGTCAAGAATGGCTCCCTTTATTCTGATATAGGCATAAGTCTTAAACTCAGCCTGGTGGGATGTGTCAAAATCACGGGCAGCCCTAATCAATCCAACTGTGCCTGCAGAGACTAAATCCTCAAACGATAAAGGTGGCTTAAGATAGGCCGCGACGCGGTGAGCTATCTTATGAACCATAGGCAGAAACTGGACTATTTGCTCGTCGTCTTGCCAAGGCTGGCCAGCATCGGGTCTCTTCTGGCCTGAGTATGTGCGCAGCGCAATCCGCTTTGCAGCGGATCCCGCGTCATCCTCGCCCCCCTTCTCGCGGATTTGCTTAGACTCCGCATCACGGCAATCCACAGGAACCTCTTCAGCCTTTAATGTCATTTGCCTTATCCTTCTGTTTCAACTGCGCTTTACTGGAATGGCGATTCACCCGGCTTGTAATCATTGCAGTGGTTAAGATAACGTTAATCGCCTTTACGCCTAAGGCGGTTGCTGTGTAAGTTATCGCTGCGCCTATCAGCGCCCTTTTACAACAGATAAACGGCGAAAGACCACTAATCCAACAAATAAAACCCAAGCCGAAAAAACATACTACCGCAATACTGACTGCAATTGATCTAACGTGTAAAGGCATAATTTATCTTCCGTATTTTATAATCAAAATATTTAGGCCTGCCCTGAGCTTGCCGAAGGGCTTAGAGCTGCCAGGGCCATTTGTTCATCCTCTTCAGCTGCTTTATCTCCAGTCTGCCGAATGGTTATGGTTTCTACTGGTTCTACGTTGGTTCCGAGCACAATTTCGTCATAAGCTATTACCGGTAACAACGATACTGTTCGTGATAACATTCCTGCCAATGGTGAGCGCAATCTCGAATCACAAATTAGTACTACCTTGTCTTTGCCTTTATCCATTGTTGTTTTCCACGTTTGTGCGATGTGTCTGCTTAACTGCATTACCGCCTCTGTCGATAAAGCCAAGTTTATCTGGCCTGCTTCCTCTCGTAGCATTGATACGATTTGATGCTCACATACAGGATCAAAAGTTATAGCTAAAATTGCACCGGTTTCGTCTTTATACAGCTCGGTAATAGTTCTGCTTAAAGATTTTCGAACCAGCTCGGTCAAAGCTGCTACGTTTTTAGTTTTTGAGGCGTACTCCGACAATGATTCAAGTATGGTGGTTAATTCTCGAATTGGAATTCCATCTTTCAGGAGATTTCTAAGCACAAGCTGAAGCAATCCAATCGAAATTTGGCCGTCGGTACCAACTAATTCTCCGACCAAAGACGGCTGATTATGACGTAATCGATCAATAAGAAGCTGCACATCCTCGCGCGTCAACAATTCATCAGCATGTCTTTTCAATGTTTCGGATAAATGTGTTATAAAGACTGATTCAGGATCGATTACGGTATATCCGTTTAGTTCAGCTTTTTCCTTGTTCTCTGATGCAATCCATAAAGCAGACAGACCATAGACAGGTTCAGTCGTTTTAATACCCTCTACCTTATTTTGAACAGTGCCGGGATCCATCGCCAGATACATATCAGGTTCCAGCCGACCTCTTGCTATCGGAATTTCTGAAAGTCTTATCTCGTATGCCCGTGGTTCGAGATTGATATCGTCCCTCAAACGTACAAGCGGGACAATAATACCGAGCTGCTGGGCAAAGCTTCTGCGCAGCGCCCCAATGCGCTCGAAAATTGTATTGCTCTTGCGAGGGTCAACCATACTAATCAGCCGGACTCCGACATGCACAGAAACTCTATCAACATCCAGTCCGTTCAAGACAGATTCAACCGGCTCTTTTTCAGTCTTTTTGTGGGTGGGTGTGGCGAGTTTCTGACGGTCCTTCTCAAATTGAGCTGCCATTCGTCCAATCAGAGCAGTTCCGAAGGCCAGTAATAAAAAAGGTACCTTAGGCAATCCCGGCACCAATGCCATCAAAGCAATAACGAAAGCCGCTGTCATCAGAGGACTGCTCGTTTTAAGAAACTGCCTTGAGAGGTCCTGGCCGACACTACGATTCGACGAAATTTTAGTTACCAAAAAGCCTGAGCTAACAGAGATTATCACTGAAGGTATCTGGCTGACCAGTCCATCGCCGATAGAAAGAATAGAATAGGTTCTTATTGCATTGGCCACTGTCATACCATGGGAATAACCCATAACTATACCACCGATGATGTTGACAGCGGTAATTATCAGTCCCGCTTTTGCATCGCCTCGAATGAATTTGCTGGCGCCATCCATTGCGCCATAGAACTCACTTTCTTTTACGATTTTTCCTCGGCGTTCATTAGCCTGAGTCTCCGTAATAATTCCGGCGTTCAGGTCTGCATCTATGGCCATTTGTTTGCCGGGCATGGCATCGAGCGTAAACCGGGCAGATACTTCACTTATCCGCTCGGCACCCTTGGTTATCACAATGAACTGAATAACAACAAGGATTAAGAACATTACAAGACCTACAACAAAACTGCCACCGGCAACGAAACCGCCGAAGGTCTGGATGATTTTCCCGGCATCAGCCTGCAAAAGTATCAGCCTGGTTGATGCTACATTAAGAGAGAGGCGAAACAGTGTCACAAAAAGAAGCAGCGAGGGAAAGGTGGACAGCTCAAGCGCCTCTTTCGTTGATAAGGTAATGATTAACACAGCCATCGCCAACGAGATACTGCATGCTAAAAGCATGTCCATTATAAGTGTTGGAAGCGGAATTATAAGTGTGGCAAGAACCGTCACAAGTCCCACAACCAGGATTATGTTGCTGCAGGAAGCTAAAGGTGTACCAAGGTGGTCCCCTATTTCCGCAGAGGTCCGCCGAGGCGGATCGCCGCGAACTACGGCTGACCGCGATGCAGAGTTTTTATTCGATTTTCCGGCTTTTGCCATTACAAATCCTCAGTTCAGAGGACAGAACTTCTATCTTCTGCCTTCTGTCATCTGTCTTCTATTTCTCTGCTGTGTCACCATTACCGGTTCCAATAATTTGTTTTATTCTTATGGCGAATTTACCATCCACTACTACTACATCACCTGTACCGAACCTGGTATTTTTCAGAAACAAGTCGGCTGGCGTATCAATAGGTTTATCAAGTTTCAATACCGAGCCGGGACCAAGCTGCAAAAGTCGGCGAACTGGTATCTGTGTTTGGCCAATAGTAACGGTAACAGGTACATACATATCCAGTACGATATCCAGTTTCCCTGATGAACCTGTTGATTTACCACCTCCGGCCTGATCGGAAGCCGCCTCGGTTAATTCAACCTGCTGGGCGGTTACCTGCCCTTGGGAGTCGGCTTGTGCTGCTTCTTCTGAAGGAGCTTGCTCCTTTTGTTCCTTTTCTGCTGTTGCAGATGCCTTTGCCATGTTATTCTCCTTTTCTACTTTGCGAAGAACGAGTCACCATCCT
>CAZQKO010000006.1:6645-10941 GCA_964593945.1 uncultured Pirellulales bacterium
GTAATCACTGCAGCGTGCTGACCGGACGATTTTGCCAGCTGTCCTCGAAAAACAGTTCGTTCTTCAAGAATCAATTCAATCGGTTCATCAATCGCTTTATCAAGTAACAATATGTCACAAGGATTAAGACGCATTACTTGCTCGAAGGTAAACATTGTAGTACCTAATTGAGCCGTAACAGTGACCGGCATCTCCTTAAGATGGTTAAGTATCGCTTTTGAAATGTCATCGGCTGAGGGCTTACTGCCGGTTTCTGTAGTGCTCCTAACGACCGGCCAATGATGGACCAGCTTGCTGCATGGTACTATAAAGCTAACTTCGGAGCTTTGCTTTTTGTCGGCTGAGACTGTCTTTTCAATACTGTAAACAATCCTGCACACTTCTTCTATTTCTTGTAGTTCGACGGGCATCCGGCCTTTGACAACAGCCTCACCCGGCAGCACATTACAAACCGTCGCCCCGCTTTTGTAGGAACGCAGAGAGATTGCAAGTGACTCCACAATAAGCGAAGCGATGTCGAACAAAAGAGATTCTTCAAGCTGTGATAGAGGTTTACCCTGGCTCTCCTGCGAATCGGATTTTTTTGCATCTTTTGCAGATTTAGGCTCGGCTTCGCCAAGCAATTCGGTCACCAAGGCGGCTGCGGTTTGCTCAGGGACACTAACGAATCCAAACAAATTCTCACGGCTGGAACCAAAGGCCAAATAATAATTTATTTGTCCGCCGCTTAAGAGTTGTTCAAAAAGCTTGCCGGCAAAATACTGTGTAACCGAAGTAACGGTGACATTAAAATCATTATGATAAAGTACAGCGAATTTTTCGCCTATTATGTCGGCTATTTTCGTTGCGAAATTATTGAGCATGTCGAGCTGGCCGCAGCTAAAGTAGTGAGGCTGATGCCAATCATACTCGGTGACTTCCCCCTGCGCTTCTTCGTGCACCGGCTGAGAACCGATGATGGCAAGAAGCTGTCGAATCTTTTCTCTACTTAAGCCATTAGCAAATGTATTACTCATTGTATAGCAAAGTCCTTAAAGAAAATGCTTTTGATTAGAGGCTTAGAATCAGGAAAGAGCTTTTCGTTAAAAGCGTCCAGTATTTCCGATTGAATGCGCCGAAGGTTCTTGTCGCCACGTGTTTCTTCGATAGTTTGACCTGCAAGATAGATAGTAAGCCAGTTTCTTAAAATGGGTTTCTTTTCCTCAAGAAAAGTGGTGCCCGTTTTGGAATCCAACGCGGTACTTATCTGTAGTGTCAATGCCGCTCGAATATAGCGTGTCGCACCTGGCTCGTTTAGGTTTGCCACCACAGGCTCAAAATTATAGTACCAGGTACCTTTCGAATCTTCCTGTGAAACCCCGGCTTTAATGGGCTGCGTCTGAGTCCCGATGTTTCGGGATTGAGATGTTTCCTCAATACCACCTGTGTCGGACCGGCCAAATAATCGACCAAGCCCAAAACCGGCTCCGGCACAAAAAACTACCACAACAGCCAATACTATCCACATAAAATAGCTTTTAGTTGATGTCTTTTTATCGGAGCCTTTTTGCTCCGGCTCATCTTGCTTCTCTTTTTTCTCTTCATCTGCCATTTGTCTTTATTCCTCTAAAATTACTCTTACCCGCCGCGGCAGGGACTAACCAACCGTCTGCAAGCATTCTTGTTCTCGGTAACGACGTATTTTTTCACGCAATGTTCTGTCGCTGATGCCCAATACCTTTGCGGCTTTAGTCTGGTTGCCTGCTGTCTGTCTAAGTGTATCCAGAATCGCCCGCTGCTCTATCTGCACTAAAGGTATGCCGCCAAGCCCTTGATGGGCGGCAGCGTCAAGCGTAGCTTGGCGATGGCCATCCCCAAAGGCTTCGCCCCTTCGGCTTCGCTCAGGGCAGCCTTTGAGGCTGCCCAACATCGCATCCTGTATGCCTGCCCCGAGCAAAGTCGAGGGGACGCAGGACGAATCTTGTTGCGGCAATGGCTGAAGCTCATCAAAAAGCCAGGAGACATCAGCTAATGAAAGGGTCGGTCCAACTCCCAATATCAGTGACGTCAGCACAACATTTCGCAATTGCCGGACGTTGCCAGGCCAGTGATATTTAGCGAAAATGTCCATCATAACCGGGTCGAGATTTGTAATGCGACGTTGTGTATCACGAACATAAAGATTGACAAAATGCCAAACAAGCTCAGGTAAGTCTTCAAGACGCTGCCTCAGAGGTGGAACTACCAATCTAATCCCGCTCAGCCGATAGTAAAGGTCCTGACGGAATCGGCCGAGCCGGACTTCCTCCAGTAAATCTTTATTAGTCGTGCTTATTATTCGTACATTGACTCTGATGTTTTCATTTCCACCGACACGCTCGAACTCCTGCTGCTCAAGTATCCGCAGTAGCTTAGCCTGAAATTTCAGAGGTGTCTCCGTGATCTCATCTAAAAGCAAAGTCCCGCCGTGCGCCATTTCAAATCTGCCCCTGCGCTGGGTGTAGGCGCCGGTGAATGCACCTTTTTCATGGCCAAACAGCTCGCTTTCAAGGAGTGAATCACTTAATGCCACACAGTTTACTCTAATGTATGGTCCCTGCACCCTTTTGCTTTTGTGATGTATAAGAAAGGAAATAAGCTCCTTGCCCGTTCCACTTTCACCGCTTATCAAAACCGGTGCTGATGTAGGAGCTATTTTTTCAGCCAAATTAACTGATTGTATGAGTTTTGGACTCTTGCCTATAATCTGATAAAGATAGCGGCACCCCTCCTGAGCCGATGTTATTGTTGAGACACTATGGTTGGGCAGAAAGGTATCCAACTGGACCTCGATTCTTTCACGCTCAAGCGGTTTGATTAAAAAATTACAACAGCCAACGCGGATGGCTGTAACCACAGCCTGTGCCAACAAGTGCAAATCCTCGATGCCCAGTTGCTGTGCGTCAGGTTCAACTATCATAATTATCGGCAGTTCCGGTGAATTTGACCTGAGCTTGCTAATCAACTCGAAACAACTTTGTAATGAACCTAACTTCTCGCTAATGAATACAAGGTCGCAACCGTTTTTATCGAGAAAGTCAACAGCGGCTTTCTTATCATCTACAAGATTGGCATGAATTCCCTTGCAAGCTAAAATCTCAAGCATAAATCGAATCGTCTTAGGATCATTATCGATTATCAAAACGCTTGCCCCGTTAGAAATCCCATGTCGTTCGGATAACTTGTACCCGATAGCATTAGAATTTCTAACGGGGCTTGCTGTGTCGTTCTGCCGCTGATACCTGCCTTTTCCCATATTTGGATTCCTTGGAGTGAGACTCAACGCACTAATTATCCATTATCAAAGTTCTAAAACTTATTTTCCTCGATCAGTTTCTCCGGCTCATCATTCAAAAACCAGTCAATCAAATTCTCCCTGCTCATAGCCAAATCGGCCCAAGGACAGTTTGGACATTCTTCAATCAGTCGTCTGTACATCTTCTTCGGTTCAGCCCCATCCAGCGCTTGGCGGGATTTGCTCCGGTCCAGCCCTTCGGGCTGGTCGCCTCGGTTTTCCCGCAGACAATTGCCTATTTGAAACAGTATCCAGGCTTTATCCTGAGCCGACATAACATCGTTAGGATCGATGCGGTTAAGCGCCTGCTGGTAAAACGTAGCTGCTTGTTTTAGATGGCCGCTGAGAAACAAAATCTCTGCTAACTGCATGGGATTGTGTAGCCGCTCGACAGCAGACTGCTCAAGATTTTCCAACATCTGTAACGTTTGAGCAGATACCGGCTGATAAGACAGCTTGTCCGTCGCAGCCTGGCTGGAGATAGGTTGGCTGTCCAGACTAAGACTAAGTTCCGACTCTCCTTTTTTTACAATTTGCTTCGTTGTCTGTGTAATAGACGAAACCTCACTCGGTTCTCCTTGAGGGTTGGTTAGAACCGACTTAATAGTTTCGGCTAGTCCAGGGATCCGACTCTTCGGTTCAAATTTGATAGAGCGAACTTGTTCAATCAGTCGTTGAAGCTCCTGCCTATTTTTTACACTCTGTCTGCTTTCAGGAGCAATGGTGCCGTTATGTTGTAGTTGTTGTGTAATCTCACTACTTGTTTTCGCAGCAACATACAAACCACCCTGTGATGAATCTTCGGCTGTCTGTGTTTCGGGCGTATTTGCATCCTGTAAATGTTCTACTGACTGAGGCACCGAGGAAACGGTTGCAGCTCGTTGCTTAGATGAAGCATCGCTGCCGGCTCCACTGCAGAGTGCTACGAAGCTGACCAAAAATACTAAAAGACAATAAGAAATTCGTTTTGTAGGCTGGGCTGT
>CAZQKO010000006.1:11041-34754 GCA_964593945.1 uncultured Pirellulales bacterium
GTGCCCACCATTACTTTGATGGTGTGCGGAGCACACCCTACATGTTCTTTAACCTTCACCAAGTTGAACGTCCTGTTTAATTTGGTCTTGCGAAATAATATCTTCACGGTCCCGATAAATCGGGATCACCTTTCGTTTCTGTGTTATTACCTTTTTCCCATTGTCCCAGAAGAGCCAAAGCCGCCTTGTCATAGTCTTTCTGGCGAGTATAAACTGTGGCCAGCAGTTCCGATGTTTTTTGCTTTAGCGTATCTTCCACTTCAGAGTTCAAAATCTGCAGGCTTATAGAGATTACTTGGCTATTCTCATTGAGTTCCAGGCAAAGATCTGCCAATTCATACATGACTTCGTATGCCAAAGGACCAGGTTCAACAAAAACAAGGATTTCAGTTAAGCTTTTACGTGCAGACTCCAGATCGCCTTTGGCAATCAAGCATTTGGACTGCTCAAAAAAAACTTTGGTCTTTAACTGTGAGTCAGGCAAATATTGTGCTGTGTCACCAAGTATTGTTACAGCCTCATCAAACAGGCCCATCGAACGGAGAACACTCGCCCTGAGCAGTAATATTTCGATAGATTCTTCCTGCGAGAATTGGCGGGAGCGGGTACTTTCTAATAACTTAAGCGCTTCGACTAAATGTCTCTGTGGCTCGGTTGAGCTCGCCGAAGCCTGGATGTGTGTTTTAACTAATGCCAAGACGGTTTCTAAATACTGCTGCATTGGGAGCTGCCCCGCCAGTGTGTACTGAAAAGCCCGGCAGGCTTGCTCGTATTTTCCAAGAGCCAGGTTAGCCTTGCCTAACAGGAAACAGGCTGAACAAAAATCTCGATTTGTACGATTTTCAGCAAAACTATCCTGAGCCGAATCGAAGGAGTTGATATATCGAGTCAGCCATTTAGCCGCGTTTTCATAATCTTTATCCTCATAGAAGCATTTACCAGCTCCAAGGATAGAAGCCCTTTGTGATTCCAGAGAGAGACTCATATTGTAAACTTTGCGATAGAGCTGGGCAGCTTCCTGCAAAAGCCCGGCTTTCATCGATGTCTCAGCCAGATATAAGCAAGCCTGGTCGTAAAGCCCGCTATGAGGATATTGTTCAACGATTTGCTTCAAATCCTCTCGTGCACCAAAATAGTCGTGCAAGCCAACTTTGAGCCTGCTGGAGTTCAACAAAGCAAACGGCGCAAGAGATGACCGGTGGTAACGATTGACCATCAATTTGTACTCAGCAATGGCTTCGTTAATGTGGCCTTGCTGTTCCTGTAAAAGTCCTTGTGCAAAATGAGCATTAGCTATGCGTTCATCGTCATCGAATGTAAGCATATACCTCTGCCACAGAGAAACAGCCTGCCTGCTGAGCAGAGCTATGTGCTCCGATAGTGAGGCATAGTCAAACGGATTGAAAATCTCCACGATTCCTTCATTATCGAAACGAGCCAAAAGACCCGCACAGCCGGCTGCCACCGTGACAAACTGCTGTGCTGTTACCGCAGACATATACAATTTCACAGGTCTATTGCGTAGGCCTTCAGTGGAATCGCAGGTCCAGCTAATATCAAAGTCAGCGTTTGCAGCAAATCTTGCTAATAGCTCCCCAATCGATGCGCTACAGCAGGAAATTTCCCAGCGGGGTACAAAGTCCTGACCTTGTACCTTTGAAGATGTGCCGATAGATTGAATATGCGGAGCAAGTACCGCTTTATTTAATTGCTTTGAGCCGGAACTCAGAAATCGCTGCAGCTGTGCATAAGAAAGGTTAACGATAGGATCAAATTCCAAGTTATGGCTCCACAACTTAGATGGAAGGTCTTTGTCCGCATCGCACAGCGAAAGGACTTCTTTAGTCAAACATTCAACAACCAGGAAATGGCAATCTCTTGCCAATTGCGAAGCATAATTCCGCCGCGGCTGGTCAAGATCATCGCTCTTCTCGTCCAGAGCAGACCAATCAACCGCATCAATTAAGGCGATTGTCTGGTAAGCTTTGGTTTGGGCCTTTAAATATTGCTTTTTCTGTATTAAATCTATGCACTGATGGTAATTAATAATAATTCTTATAATGGGAAAACGACTCTGTAAAACCGCTCTGAACAAATCCGTCTCGGTTCTGGCTTTGGCGGATTCAACATCTCCAGCTTTATTAAGGCAAAAAGCCATTTTAAGCTGAAGAAAATCCCTCAATGGATCATCTTCCGGATCGGCAGTGAGATTCCGACGTAGCTGGTCAAAAACATCGTAAGCTTTTATGAAATCTCCCTGCTTATAGAGTGTTTCAGCAGTTCTTAAAGACAAAGATGAGGCCTCTCGTTCGACCTGCCTTCGGCTTTGAGCCTCAGGCTCAAAGAGGAGGCTCTCTACAGGTGCCGATGAAACAGCGTCCCGACTTGTCGGGATTATTTGCTTGTATGGCTGCACTATCTCTGTGGAACCCTCAATCTCACCACCGGCAGGTTCAGAACGAGATGGTTGGCGGTCCGTTGCGGTGGATCGCTGAGTAGCAACGGGGATGGGTTCGACAAGCTCACCACAAGTTTGCTCCTTGGACGTTGATATTTGGCTGGTACTTTCTGCTCCGTGACCGGATTTAGTCCTTGATCGTGATCCAAAAACCACATATAGCAACATTGCTGCAATCAAAATGATGCTAATAACGAGAATTTTCTGAATGATTGAAAGACGCTTATCCTGAATTAGTGGCTGTGATATAGGACTTTGCTCTCTTTCTGCCACTTCATCCTTCGCGGCAGCGCTGCTGTGGAGAACGGATTGTTGTTGAGGCTGCCCATTAGCCTGCCCCTTCGACAAGCTCAGGGCAGGTTCTGTGCGCTGATCACGGTCCGGAACTGATTTGGCACAATTTTGTTTTCGTTTAGTATCTTGCTTTTTTGAAGCCATTATTTTTTATTTCATCATCAAAGAAGTCAAATATCTCCGCACCAATTGTCCTATGACGAAAGACTCAGCTTTTTTTAGGTTTAGGTTCTGGTCCAAGGTTCAATTGGTGCGGGGTCGTCCATCGAAAAATTCACTCCTGCCTCTGGGAATAAAGTTAAAAGCTCAGGCTCAATTGGTGCGGGACCACCCAGCAGTTCATAAGAACCTGAACTAAAATGTAGCAATAACGGTGCCAGAGACGTGAACAGACAGCGATGTGGGTGTTATTGCTGGTTTTTAACTGAAAATGTGGCCTTTTTACTCCGCTTTGGATGCTTTGTTTATAAAAGAAATGTCAGGATTCTATACGTGCCGATAGCTTTTCTGACATCGAAAAATCGAAGTCATCGATACTGGCCCTGACCAGACTTCGACGAGCTCAGTCGAGTCTCGGTGGGAGGCGTCGATACTCATCGAGAATCCGCCGAAAGGTGTCATTTGGAGAAAATCGGGATATGCCAGTATAGGAATGCAGCTTTAAGTAACCATCACTGTCTGAGGTGTACGTGATTCAAGTTCATAATCTCGCAAGTCATCCACAATTTGTCCGCTTGCGTTAGCTTGTGAATCTCTCTTGATATTATACTGCTTGACCTTTGCATAGAGGGTTGTTCTGGTTATGCCAAGTAAAGCGGCAGCCTGAGTCTTTTGCCAGCCTGTTTCAGCTAAGGCTCGAGCAACCAGCTCACGTTCGGCTTTTGCCAGAGAAAAATCTTTGATATTCGTTCGCTGCGGTGAAAAAGTCCGCCATTGTGGAATCGATCCCGCCTTCGGCGGATCGGGCGGGCCTTCAGAAACTTGTTCGGCTTCAGCGAACGTTGTAAATTCGCACTCTGTTGGGTCTAATATAATGCTGCTAAGGCCGATTTTATCTGTTGTTTCAAAAAGAATTGCTCTGTCAATAACATTGTGAAGCTCTCGGACGTTACCGGGCCAATCGTGCTCGGCAAGAGCTTCAAGAGCAAGTTTTGTCAACGAAGTTATTTGCTTACTTTTTTCCGGACAAATAGCTGATGCCCTAAGGAAGTATTCAGCCAAAAGTGGTATGTCTTCTCTTCTATCAGGAGATTTCAAGGGAGCAATAACTACAGGACAGACATTCAGACGATAGTAAAGGTCGCATCGAAAGCGATTAACTTTCGTTTCTTTATGCAGATTGCGGTTACTTGAGGCTATAATCGTAGCATTGCAGGTGATATTTTTAATACCGCCGACCTTTCGGAAGGTTCTTTCCTGAAGGACACGAAGCAGCTTGGCCTGTAAGTCCAGCGGCATTTCACTTATCTCGTCAAGGAAAATCGTACCTGAACCAGCAAATTCCAATAATCCAATTTTATCGCGGTCGGCTCCGGTAAAGGAACCCTTGACGTGGCCAAATAACTCACTTTCCAGAAGGTTAGCGGTTAGTGCTGCACAATTTACAGCTACAAACTGCTCGTCCGGGTGTCGTAAGGTATGTATTGCTTTAGCCACCAGCTCCTTGCCCGTGCCTGTTTCACCTATTATTAAAACCGGATTACATCGGCTGGCTGCAACAAGTTTAATCATCTTAAGTGTCTTAACAAGTGCTTTGCTGCAACCGGCTATACCTACGGATGCGGCGTACTCGTCAACAAAAAAATTGCTTATGTTCTTCTCGGCTGCGTTAATCTCAAATTTATTTTTTATTTGATGGGCAATTTGCCTGAGCTTCTCCCCGACTTGTCGGGGTTGCTTTCCCTGCAAATAGTCATAAGCCCCAACTTGTATAAACCCAAGGGACATGTCAGGATCGTTTTCCCCACTACCAACTACTACTACAGGGACATTAATTGAATTATTATCGGTCGTACCGATGAATTCTTTGATGTGATTCGGATTAAATCTATCGTCAACGACAATTAAATCCGGGCTAACCGTTTTAACAATATCAAAAGCTTCAGCAAAGTCGTCGGCCACAAAGATATCGCGGCCAACCTGCCGAGCTAACTTTTGAACTTCAGTATTCTTGCCTACTACAACAATTCTGCGGAGTAAACACATCTTGTTATGGAATCATTAGCCTTATCCCCCAATTTATATTAACACAACAACATCCAAAATACTGGACAAGCTCTACCCTCAAATACATATACTGGTAAATCGTCAGATAATACAAAGCAACTTTAATTTTTTATGGGACGGGCCAATAATATCAAAATAATTTTTTGTATAAGAGGTCTATCGACATTAAGTGACAATTTTATTGGACGTATCAGTTTTAAATAATAACTATTTTATGGGACGTTCTGATGTCACCTGGTTGATTGAAAATGATTAAACATAACTTTTCGTATCATCATTAAGAGAACCGGCAAAAATTTCTTAAGAACTGGAAAATTTATCCTTTTGAACAATGTCTTGTTTAGCTGTTCTTTATACTTAATCATTTTTATATTCTGGTAAGTTTAGCATCTTCAAGGATTTATGTGAAATAGGAAACAACGCCATTTTGACGTGGCACAGCAATTGCTCTTTCCGATTCTGCGTTTGGGTCAGCGCAACTTTATGTAGTATTAAAACTTGTCCCAGCGCAAACAGAAAGTTGTTTAGTTTCGTTATTTTAAGAAGGTTAAAATTATGTCTATATCATCCACAACAGCCACAGCAAGTGACATCCAAATGGATTATATGAAACTTCTGATAACACAACTGCAGAATCAGAATCCACTTGAACCATTGGACAACAACGAGATGGCTTCTCAACTAACACAGTTTTCACAATTGCAGCAGCTTGAAACAATGAACCAAAGCTTTGAAAGAATACTTACTTCCGTTGAGCGAAATTATGGCGATTCGTTGTTAGACAAGGAGGTTTCATTCGCCGTAGAAACAGAAACAGGTACTGTTGATACTCAGGAAGGTATCGTTGAGCAGGTTTATCACGACACCGATGGAGAAATCTGGTTGGCGGTGGAAGACAATATAATCGGTTTGGAAAATGTACAATCGGTAAAAAACTGAAATCAGATTATTATTTGCAAAATAGGGAGACGCAAAAATGAGTTTTGCATTATCAGCAGGAGTTACAGGTCTGCAGGCCCATCAAAAGATGCTCGATATCGCTGGCAACAACATAGCCAACGTCAACACCACCGCCTTTAAGGCAGGCAGAATAACCTTTTCGGAGCTTTTGAGCGAAACGATAAAAAAGGCGTCACAGCCTACAGCTACAGTAGGCGGCACCAACCCTCAGCAGATGGGTAGTGGCGTCGGTATAGGCGGTATAATACCCAACATGGCGCAGGGCAATATCGTAAATACCGGCAATCCTCTTGACCTGGCAATGGAAGGAGAAGGCTACTTTGTACTTAGTAACGGCCAACAAAACATTTATACCCGTTCAGGAATATTCGCTGTTGATGCAGATTCAAATATGGTGGACCCTGCTACCGGTTATCTTGTGCAACGTATCGGCTTAGAAGGAGAAAATGAAGGTTTCCAGACACCTGGTGATAGTAATGTACACATCCCTTATGATGCCGCGATGCCGGCAAATAGTACGACACAAATAAAGGTGGCCGGAAATTTAAGTGCCAACGCAACCTTTACTGACGGACCGCAGACACAAATAATCTCCTCGAACGTAGCATATACTACCAACGGCGGAACGGTGGCAACAGCCACCATAGAGATTGACCAGCTCGACCAGTTTAGCGGCGGCTCAGAAACAGACGGACAATTGGGTGTTGGCCAGTCAGGAACGATTACCATTTCCGGATATAATCCTGATGGTACTGATCTTAGTGGTGACCTGGACTTTGACGTTGTTCCAGGCTCAACGCTGGGAGACCTCATTACTCATTTGAATACTAATGTTCTTGACGGTGCTACAGCGTCTTTAGTCAACGGCAAAATCCGTATAACTGATGATGCCAGTGGTTACAGCAAATCAGACATTGTATTGTCGTACTCCGACGATGGCTCACTGACCATGCCGGGCTATTTTGAAATACTTGCTTCAGGTGGAGAGGAAGTCAAAAACCTCAGTATTACAATTTTTGACTCTCAGGGTGGTAAGCATGTTTTAACCGCTGCATTTGTTAGAACAGATACGGCCAACAAATGGGACATGGTATTGACCTCAATTACAGGTGGTATTTATCAAATAAGCCCAGGAGACAGGCGGATTGAAGATATAACTTTTAATGCAGGCGATGGATCCTACAACGGCTTAGGCGGTTCAGATGTTTCACAGTTCGTAATAACCTTTGATCATGATACCGTGAATCCTCAAACTATCGATATATGGATGGGTACTGCAAGCCAAATGGACGGCCTGACGCAGTTCAAGGGAAACTCTACTGCAGTAGCAAGAGAACAAGACGGCTATGAAGCCGGCAGACTTTCCACCATCTCTGTCAATAATGGGGGGATTCTTATTGGTGCGTTTTCCAATGGCATCAAGAAAAACATCGCTACTCTACAGATAGCTCTGTTCCAGAATCCGTCGGGTCTTGAGAGTACCGGCGGAGGATATTTCAATGCCTCGGCTAATTCAGGTGGAGCAGTCGCTACACAGGCCATGACTGGTGGAGCCGGCTCCATCCATGGAGGAGCATTGGAAAAGTCCAACGCTGATATAGCGACAGAATTTGTTAATTTGATTCAAGCCCAAAACGGCTTTCAGGCCAACGCCAGAACAATCAGAGTAGCAAACGACATCTTAAAAGAGCTAAGCAATCTCATTAGGTAACTGGATTCTTGATACTCGATTCTCGACGAGCATCGAGCATCCAGAATCCAGTATCGATGTTTAGGAAGTCTTTGATGCTAATAGATGCAATAATCATCGACAGGCTAAATTCGGTTTTTTTGCTTCTAACTCCCGTTCAACGGTGGCAGGCCCTAAGGGGATTTGAAACTAACTTAACAGCTAAGCACTGGCTTATTCTAATTGGGGCCGTTGCCTTGATCATATTGGTCGCGTTGTTCTTATGGATTAGCCATAAAAGAATGATAGAAGAACGAAAGATTGCCGAGTCCTCCTATGACGGATTTATTGACTGCGCTGAAAGAGCAGGTCTGAGCGAGCATGAACGCCAAACTCTACTGCAGATTGCTCTCAAAAGCGGGCTCAAACAAAGCGATGCCATCTTCAGTATGGAAGATGCTTTTGACCGCGGAGCTACCAAACTTGTGGAAGAAAGCGTCACTGCTCAAATGAGCTCAGCGAAGTCCGCACACCAAAAGGGCGAAGAAAATGAATATTTAAAGACCGTTTTGGCTTTCCTGCGCGAAAAGCTCGGCTTCCTGTCTCACAGCTCAATTAATTTAACAGCAAAATCAAAAAAGCTAAACAGCAGACAAATCCCCATAGGTAAAGAGCTACATATAACACCTTGCGAAACTCACAAATCAGCGGGGATCGATTGTAAGGTGATAAAAAACGATGACATAGAACTTACCCTCAAATTAAATGAACCTGTAAACATCGGTGCGGGTGAATATTGGCGCGCACGTTTTAATTTTAAAGCTTCAGTTTGTGAGTTCGACAGCTCCGTTGTACGCTGTGACGGTGACATATTAGTTCTGAATCACAGTAATAATGTACGGTTTATTAACCTTCGGCGTTTCGTGCGTGTGCCGGTAAAGAAACCAGCTTTCGTTGCACGTTTTCCATTTGCAAAAGTCCCTCACAGCGGATCAAACAGCGATAATGGAGAATCGGCCTATAGTGTGAAACCAAGGCCGGAAAGAGATACAATAGATCCATGGGGGCCTCCGGAATTTATATCCGCGGTTGTTACCGAACTTGCCGGTGTTGGTCTGCGTTTAGACGTCCCATTGGACGTAAAGTTAGGTGATAGATTGATAATAGTATTTAATCTGGATGAAGAAGAGGACAGTAATTCCACTTCGCAAAAGGCCGGCAAAATGACAACATCAAGAATAATACAGGATATCTGTGAGGTCAAACGCACAAGGCCTATAGAAAATGGTCTATCAATAGCAGTTGAGCTGATAGGGCTTAGTGACTCAGACGTAAATGAATTAGTTCGCGCAACCAACTCAGCTTCGGCAAGAACCAGCCGAAGGCTGACTACAAGACCCGTTAGCAAGCGGACAGAAAACGAACCGGATACAGCCCAAAGTTCGGCAAATCCTGACAGCCCCCGCAGGACACGGAAAAAGAAGCCGTCGAGCAGGCAGACGTCAAAAAAAACTTCTACAAGACCAGCAAAGTCGCGTAGTCGAGCCGTTGTAAAAGGAGCCTAAAATGTCAGAGACCTTTGCCCAAATAACAAACAGCACTAACGCATTAATGCGTGAGTTTGACATAATTACACACAATTTAGCTAACGTAAGCACTACCGGGTACAAACGTATATGTAACAAAATTTCAAAATCTCTTGACTTCAACGGGCTCGGTCAAGCCGGGGCACAACAGGCAGGGACAAAAACGAATTCTTCCAGCTCGCCTTTGAGTTCAACACTTGATTTTTCACAGGGCAATATTGTCGAAACGGGTCGTCCGCTGGATTTTGCATTGTACGGCAAAGGTTTCTTTGCGATGGAGACACCCAATGGGCCGCTATACAGTCGCAACGGGATATTCCACATAAGCCAAAACGGCCAAATCGTGAATTCCAGCGGGTACATCGTGGCAGGCCAGGCTGGCCCTATCACAATACCGAGCGACATTGGGCCTTCAGAGCTAAATGTATCAACCGACGGAACCATCAGCGCAAGGAACACAGCTATAGGCAAGTTAAAAATTGTTGATTTCAAAGATAACGAAAACAAACTCACACCAGCCGGTGCGAACTGCTACAAAATTTCGGAGGATATACAGCCAACTACAGTAGAAAATATAGTTGTAAAACAGGGTTATCAGGAAGCCTCCAATGTCAAGTTAATCGATGAGCTTGTTGATATGATAATGGTATGCCGGCTGTATGAAACAAATATGAAGATTGTTTCAAGCCAGGGTGATACATCCAGCAGCATTATAGGCGTAGCAATGAGCTAAGGCCAGTAGTTAATGTAATGGTGGGGCTTACCCCACCTACAAAAGGTATGAAATAAGGAGACAATATTATGCTGAGAGCATTTTCCACTGCCGCGACAGGCATGACCGCCCAGCAGATGATGGTGGACGTTATCGCAAATAACCTCGCTAACATAAATACCACAGGCTTCAAACGCAGCCAAATCGACTTTCAGGATTTGCTTTATATCAAGATGAGAGAATCCGGCACAGAAGTAGCTTCGGGTATAAAATCTCCCGGTGGTTTGGAAGTGGGCAATGGAGTCCGTGCTGCTTCTACTGTCAAGGTCTTCACTACAGGCGAATTCCAAAACACAGGCCGTAAACTCGATATCGCTATTGGCGGCGACGGCCTTCTGCAGGTAACACTGCCAAACGGTGACACCAGGTATACCCGTGATGGAGCACTGCAAATAAACGCCAACGGACAACTGGTAACAGGCACGGGCTACACGATAGAGCCGGCCATTACTGTACCAACGGATGCTACTTCCATCGATATCGGAAAGGATGGAGGAGTCAATGTCACTGATTCTGCGGGGACTTCATCGGTTGTCGGCACTATTCAATTAGTACGATTTCCCAATCCGTCAGGACTATCCAGCGAAGGAGATAATCTGCTGGCACAAACCGAGGCAAGCGGCTCACCAACAACTGGTATAGCCGGTGAAAACGGATTCGGAGCTATCCAGTCTGCGTTTTTGGAAAAGTCCAACGTCCAGATGATAACCGAGCTGGTTAATCTTATCACCGCCCAGCGCGCATACGAAATTAACTCTCGTGCAATAAAAGCGGGAGATGATATGCTCCGAACCGCAGACAGTATTATCAGGTAAGAAATTATGATAAGCAAAGGAAAGAGCATAATAACACAAATGCACAAGGGCACAGGGATGTTAATAACCTGTGCACTCATAACTTGTGCACTGTTTTGCCACACTTCAATGGGTTCGGTCGAGTCTAAGTCAGTGAACAGCCAAGATAACGGTGCGCAGAAAGATGCCGGTGTACGGATTTATCTGCCCAGAAAAATCACAATCCAAGACAATTACCTGAAATTAGGTCAAGTCAGCATAGTCCGAGGTGATGAATCTCTTGTAGCCATGGTAAACGAAATTACATTGGGGCGGTTTTCAATGCCGGGTCAGGAAATTGTCATCGACAGGTCAACTCTACTAAGCAGATTAGCTTGTAATGGGATCCCACCATCAATAGTGACATTGACCGGTGCAGAAGAAATAACAGTAAAAAAACAGCACAAAATCATTAAAAGCAGTGAATTTGTCAAATTGGCCTATTCATTTCTAAAGAAAAACTTATCCGCCGGTTCTGCTTGCCAGGCCGAGCCGCTACGGATACCCAAAGATGTGCTTCTACCAGTTTTGGATAAGAATGTGATATTAAACCCGCGAATGGTTGAAAGCGGTGCACGAAATCAAGCCAAAGTCCGGATCTCTGTATTGGCCGACAGCAATGAGATAGGGTCCGGTGAAGTGACGTTCCGCCTAAAATTTAATTGTCGCACCGCAGTGACACTGGCTGAGATTCCTGCAGGTGCGGTCATCAGTCCTGAAAACGTCAAGATAGGAAAAATCGTGTCAGATTACCCTGAGCCTGCAAACTGGAGTTCACCGTATGGGCTCATCGCCAGGCGCGCTCTGCCGGCAAATACGGTGATTCAGCCGGACATGGTAATACCCGCCAAGCCGGCAGTTTCCATCAAGCGCAACGAAATAGTTGTCATAAGAATTGACATGCCGGGACTTCTTGTCACGGCACTGGGGAAAGCTATGCAACAGGGTCATACAGGTGAATGTATAAAAGTCCGAAATATAGACTCGCAGCGAATAATTGCAGCAAGGATCGAAGGAGATGGAACTGTTGTACCGATCTTTTAATAGCGCCGTTCTTAAGGATAATACAATGAACAACAAAAAAATATTAATGCTCATCTTGCTTGTCACGATATGGTCTGCTCTGCCGATGGCGGACTCTCGGGCCGACTCCATCTGGGCCAGGAGAGATAAGAATATGAAAGAGCTATATGCCGATGACATCGCCCGTAATATAGGTGACATCCTTACCATTAAAATAACCGAAGATAGCAAGGTGGACAACAAGGCGAAAAGAGATTTAAAAAAGGAAACCGATCGCTCAAGTACCTTTAATGGAAACCTGAATATAGACCATATCCTGCCGAGCATACCCGGCTTTACCATGAGCGCTGAGACTAATAATGAGCTTACCAGTAAAGCCGATTATAAAGATGAGCGCAGCTTCACTGACAATGTCACCGTAGTGGTTATAGATGTCCTGCCGAATCAGAATCTCGTCGTAATGGGGACCCGTAACCGTAACATTGGAGGTGACATACAAACTATCGAGGTAAGCGGCATAGTCAGACCCAGTGATATTGCATTTGATAACACGGTCAAAAGTGAACAGGTGGCAAACTTTCGTATTGTCAGCAAAAACGGCGGCGTCTCGGCCACATACACTAAGCCAGGCTGGCTTGGACGCGTGTTCGATATTCTGTGGCCGTTTTAAAATTAGAATTTAAAAGGTTATAGCTTATGAAACCAATAAATAGAATAAGGACACAAAGGCACAAAATTGGTTTTGGCTTCTTGGGTCTTGTGTCTTGCGTCTTGAGTCTTGCATCTGTCGGGCAGTGCGAGCGAATCAAGGACATTGTTGACATTAAGGGAATTCGCAGTAATCCACTAACCGGCATAGGATTGGTCATAGGCCTGGCCGACACCGGTGATAACACATTGCCGTCGCGGCAAATACTGACCAATATTTTGAGGGACGCCGGCATAATTCTTAGTCCTTCCGATCTGACCGGTGGTAATATCGCCGTGGTTATAGTTACAGCAGAGCTGGGGCCCTTCGATCGCGAAGGCTCACTCATAGATGCCGACGTTTCTACTATAGGTGATGCCAAGAGCCTCCAAGGTGGAATGCTTTTACCGACACCACTTGAAGGCCTTGATGGCCAAGTTTACGCAGTAGCGCAAGGTGGTGTTTCGACCGGAGGCTGGACAGCAACAGGGGACAAGGCAACCATCACCAAGAACCACCAGACGGTCGGGCGAATACCAAACGGCGCCATTGTGGAAAAGGAAGAATTAGCAACGTATGTCGAATACATTGGCGGCCAGAGGTTTATCACGCTCAATCTTAGAAACAGTGATTTTTCCACCGCCGAGCAAATCGGCAAAGCTATTAATCAAATCCACTCAAATAGTGCGCTAGCCATCGATGCCGGCACAATCAAGGTTAATATTCCCAATGAAATTAACCAAGCGGGCATACTCGGTTTTATCGATGATATTACAAAGCCTCAAGTGACTACTGATGTAGCTGCGGTAGTAGTTATCAATGAGCGTACCGGCACCATTGTAGTGGGAGAAAATGTTGGTATCTCAGCAGTGGCAATTTCACAGGGCAGCCTGGTAGTAAAGGTTAAGGAAACCGCAACAGTTTCTCAGCCTACCGCGTCTTTTTCCGATGCCGGCACTACACAAGTCATTCCTGAATCTATGGTGGACGTCGAGGAGAAGAACGCACATTTGATTACTGTTTCCAGGTCAGTCACTATTTCAGAGCTTGCCAAGGCTCTTAATTCGATAGGAGCAACACCAAGAGACCTGATAGCAATATTTAATGCCCTGAAAAAAGCTGGCGCTCTTCAGGCCAAGCTGATAATAATGTAGGTCTCGTTGGAGGCCTTGCCCATAAAGAGACTAAATGTCTCTCGATGTTTGCCACTAACGGGATAGGAGTAATTTAATGGACAGCAGTGAATTGATATTAACCAATCCGGTATCACAGCCAAGCCCATTGGTTAACTGGGACATCAGTCAGTCATGCCCAAAAATCACAACGTGTGATCCAAGCAAAATCGACGATTTATCAGAAGAAAAAAAGAAGCAAATCGCCAAAGACTTTGAGTCGATTTTGATCAATAAGCTGCTTGAGGAAATGAAAAACACCATCGGAGACTGGGGCTTTGATAAAGACGGGACTTCCAAACAGGTTCAGGGAATATTCTGGCTGCATCTGGCCTGCGATATTGCCAACAAAGGCGGCTTAGGTTTGTGGAAAGATGTATATGAGTTTCTAACACAAGGAGAGCATACAAATCCTGACCATCGTCAGACAAGCCCCGTTAAAGACCCCCGATTAGAAAACTCAGGTCTCCAGGAAAAAGTCTCTAACGGGACAAGTGCGACGATAGAGCCTCTGAATGAGAGTATATGAAAGCTACAACAATTGAAATGCAGGATAAAGTTGACCCTGTTAGAAATCCCCGATTGGAAGACTCAGGTCTCCAGGAAAAAGTCTCTAATGGGGTCGATGAGCTGCTGACGGTTTTAGATAAAGACATACAGCATATACAGGAAAGCTTATCCTGGTTAAATGAACTGCGCGGTCTGGTTATCAAGCGGGATTATGCGGCATTGAGCAAATTACTGCAAACTATCCAGACTGAGGCGGATAGTTATGCAGCCACCGAATCGCAACGTCTGTCCTTACGAAAAGATTTGGCTAATACTCTCGGCTGTAGCGTCGAGCAAGTGACCCTGTCGGCGCTGGAGGCTGCGCTACCAGAAGAAAAAAAAGTCCGAATAGAAAACAGGAAGATAAAGCTAAAGGGATTGATACAAGAACTCAGAAAAGAACATTTAAGCACAACGTTGCTTTTGTCGGACTGTGCAAGATTTATAAGGCAGCTTCTGAAAGCTCTTTTCGATCTTGGAGGCAAAAGAACGGTTTTCTACAGTCCCAATGGTACAACCAGAAGGCTAACCGAAACGACTTTTATGAATATGAAGCTTTGAGGATGTCTGATGCCATTTAAACAAGCGATAAAACCGCAGCATAAAATGGAGCTACGAAATGCAAAATTACTCCATAGCAATTAGTGGCTTTGACGCGTCGCAGAAGGCTTTTGACGTCATTGGTAATAATATTGCCAATGCCGCTACCGATGGCTATCACCGTCAGAGAATAAATTTAAATCCAGCATACACAACACAGGCTGGTTCGATTCTGATAGGAGGCGGTGTCGATGTCACCGGCGCAACAAGGTTAATTGACAGTCTTTTAGAGCAGGAAATCTACTGTCAGCGGTCGTCATTGCAACAGATTTCGCAGGAGCTTACTACGCTAAAAACCGCCGAAAACGCATTCGGAGAGCTTTCCGCCGGCAGTAGTTTGAGTAAGGCAATAGACGAATTTTTCAACGCATTGCAGGATCTTAGTGCTCACCCTTCAGAGATCGTTTGGCAAAACCAGGCTGTAACTGTTGGCCAGAATTTGGCCGACAACTTTAAAACATTAGGAGAATTCCTGAACAGGTTGGAAAACCGGATTATATTAGAAGCTGAAAATACTATTGAGCAAATTAATACGCTGATAAACCAGATTGCCGAACTCAACAATAAAATAGAAGGAATTGAAATAGTTGAAGGACAGGCCAATAGTTTGCGTGACCAAAGAGACCAGCGAATAGCAGAGTTGGCCGAGTTGATTCGTGTAGAGACACACAACCGAGAGCACGGTGTGGTTGATGTTATCATTGCTGGAATACCCGTAGTGTCCGGGGCCTTAGCCACTGAATTAGAGGTGGGTTTAAATGAGAACCAGAACCTGGGCATTTCACCCATAGGCTCAATCAATTACAACACCAACATACAAGGTGGACGGCTTGGTGGATTATTGTCCTTGAAAAATGAGCTTATCTACGGATTTCACGATGACTTGGACGATTTGGCAAAGACTATAATACAAATGGTGAATCAATACCATGTTCAGGGCGTAGGATCACAAGGCTCATTTACTGAGTTGACCGGCTGGAAAATGACAAGTGAAAATCTTGCTGATATCGAACCACCGGTGACTGATGGCAAAATATATATAAGGGTTACAGATACCAATACCGGCGAAATAACACGACATGACATCGATATTGATGCCTCGGCTGATTCGCTAAGCACTATAGCTACAGCAATCTCGGCCATTACAGGCTTAGATGCTTCGGTGGTTTCTTCGAAGCTGAGCATCCAGGCTCAAACCAACTACAAATTTGATTTTCTGCCGGCTGTTTTGCCTGAGCCTGATCCTACAACAATTAATTTGACCGCAGCGTCGCCACCAGCCATATCCGTATCCGGCATTTATAACGGCACAGAAAATCAGACCTTCACGTTCACTGTAATAACTGTAGTAGGCAATGGCTCGGTAGGCAACGGCGATATACAGATCGAAGTGAGAAATGGCGCCAGCGAGGTTGTTACAACGCTGAACGTCGGCGCCGGCTATGCAGCAGGCGATAAGCTCGATATAGGCAATGGAATCAAAATATCTGTCAGCACCGGTGATTTGAATGAAAATGATAGCTTTAAAATTAAAGCCTTTGCTAATACCGACACTTCCGGAGTGTTGGCTGCTGTTGGAATCAATACCTTCTTTTCCGGCAGCAGCGCAACGGATATGGCAGTTTGCTCGGAAATAACCAATTCGCCGGGTCGGACAGCAACGGCCCTGGGAGCTGATTTGACCGACAATACTAATGTTCTGCGGCTGGCAGATTTGAAGAACCAGGCTATCAGTGGTTTGAACAATATGACGCCCGGAGAGTTTTATAACCGGCTGATTGCAAACATGGGCCAACAAATTTCTGTAAGGCAAATGCGAGAGGACAACCTCGAGATTATGATTCAGAACCTTGCCAGCAGCCAGAGCGAAATAAGCGGCGTCAACATCAACGACGAAGCTGCTCAAATGTTGATTTTCGAGCAGATGTTTCAAGCAATGGCCAAATATCTAAATATGGTTCAATCGTCCATAATGACCATGATGGAAATAATATAAATCCGCCTTGGGCGGAAACTGAATTGCAGGGATTCAAATGAGTGGAACGCTTAGTAATATTTATAATAAAATTAACTTTGCTTTGTATGCACACAGCGAAGCGATGGCTCGCTTACAGGAACAAACAGCTACCGGAGCTCGGATAAATCGTGCCTCTGATGATCCATCCTCAGCATACCAGGTATTAGGCCTAAACTCCCAACAGACATCGCTGGAAAATTATATAAACAATTTATCGGAGGTTATCCAGACGCTGGAGACTACCTCAACCATTATTGAGAACTTGATATCAGAGTATGCCGAAACGAAAATACGTCTAACGCAAATTAGTAGCGATATCTATGGAGAGCAAGGCCAACAGAGGGCTGCAGAAGAAGTCGATGATATACTCGAACAGGTAGTTGTATTGGCTAATATCAAACATTCCGGTCAATATCTGTTTGGAGGAAGCAATACGAAGTCTGCACCTTACGTTGTGGAACGCTCTAATGGAAAAATTATTAGTGTAACCTACCAAGGTAGTGCTGAGAATCGAAATATAGAGGTGGCTCCCGGATTAGAATCATCAGCCTTTTATGTGGGTGAGAATATCTTTCGTTCCAGCAATCGTGGAAATCCGGTTTTTCTGGGCGATACCGGCGCCAAAGCCGGCACAGGGACACCCAGTGTCACCGGTGATACCTGGCTGACAGTAACCGGCTCGGCAGGCAATTATGATCTCTCCATTGATGGCGGCCTGAGCACTTTTCATACCGACGGCACAGATACCAACCAGGCCGTAACAGATTCAAGAACAGGAAAGGTATTATACGTTGATAGTACAGAAATAAATAGCACTGGAGTAGGGATGGTAAGCATATCCGGAACTTATGATATATTCAGTACCCTTATCAGCCTTCGAGATATACTGAAAAACGAAAAGGGACTTACCGACGCTCAAGTGAAAGAGCTCCTTACTAATTCGACAAATTCCCTGGAAGAGATAAGCAATCTGCTGGTTCAAACAGAGGTTTCTGTGGGTTCAAAAATTGGATTCTTAGACAATCTCAAAGACAGCCTTACAGATTTAAAATATAACACCGAAGATGAATTAACTCGTCTGACAGAAGCGGACATCGCCCAAGTAGCCATAGATCTTTCCCGGCGTGAAGTTTTATATCAAATGTCGTTATCGGTAGCTGCAAAACTTATGTCTATGTCGCTGTTGGATTATATATGATGACCACCAAGCACAAAAATATAAGAACGTAAAGAAGGCTATTTAGGCAACACATATGTCTGATATTTATGCACATTTTAGAGTTAGGCCTACAAAATGATAAATAAATACTGATATTGAGTAATGGCACAGAATTTGCACTAATTTTATCAAGCTTCAACTATTGGATGACTATTGTTTTTAGAATCAGGAGTAACACAATATGACAATAGAAACAAATCCTGATTGTTACCAGAAAGGACTGGAATTAGCTGAATCTGGTAGCTATAAAGAAGCTCTCTCCTATATCAAAGAGCACCTTCGGAGACAGCCTGAGGATGCGCAGGCACTGAATGATGTGGGAGCAATCCTGCACTGCCTGGGCCGCTCAGATGAAGCTATTGATCACTTAGAAAAAGCAAGGAACTTGCGAGGTGACTGCGCGGAAATAGTGTGGAATTTAGTAGAAGCTTATCTTGCTGAAGGCAGGGCTAACAAAGCCATGCAGCTTTTTGACAACATGGAACGAATGGGCATATTGAATGTCGACTTGCTCAACAGAACTGCAAACGTATTCTTGAACCAGGATAATAAAGCTGATGCTATCGAAGTTCTGCTTCGCTCACTGCAGCTTTGGCCTGATCAAGAGATACTCAAACCGATGCTCGACGTAATTCGTTCCAAAAGGGCAAAGATAGCTTTCTTCTGCGGCAGAGACGGCACGACTTTTCTTGATGATATCATTAAATTCACAAGGCAGCATTACCAAGTGCGGTTTTTCCAAGGGCGGACAGAGCAAGAGCTGTATGAACTAATGAGGTGGAGTGATATCTCCTGGTTCGAATGGTGCACGAACCTGGCGGTGATCGGCTCAAAGCTGCCAAAGGTTTGCAAAAACGTCATCAGGCTTCATTGCTATGAAACCTATCTGCCCTGGTCCTGCCAAGTTAATTGGGAAAACATAGACGTTCTGATCACGGTCGGCAACAGCTTCGTCAGAGATGCACTATTAAGTAAGGTCCCTGACATAGAGAGCAAGACCAGGATAATAATCATTCCCAATGGTGTCAACATCGAGAAACTGCGATTTAACTTGCGGAGTCGTGGCAAAAATCTCGCCTTTCTGGGCAATTTGAGGATGGTTAAGAACCCGGCTTTCCTTCTGCAGTGTATACAAAAATTGCATTATATCGATCCTGAATACCGCTTATTTTTTGGTGATCTTTGCGAAGACAAGGTTCTTGAGCAGTACATGCATCATATGATTGGAGCGCTTGGGCTTGACGGTGTGGTATCCTTTGATGGCTGGCAGGATGATATAAACCGTTGGTTTGCAGATAAGCACTATATTATTTCAACCAGCATGATAGAGAGTCAAGGTATGGGAGTATTGGAAGGTATGGCCTGTGGGCTAAAGCCTGTTATCCATAACTTTCCTGGCGCCGACCAAATATTTCCACCTGAATTCTTGTTTAATATCTCCGAAGAATTCTGCCAGAAGATTCTATCTGATTCGTATGAGCCAGAAAAGTATCGCAAATTTGTTGAAAATAACTATTCACAGAGAAACCAGTTAAGCAAAACCAATAATGTTTTCAAAGAGTTAGAAGCAGAAGCGGATTCACAGCGGAATCTGATTCCTTCACAGATTTGTGTTCAACCACAAAACTTGTCTGACGACAGTCAAGATTTGCCCAACAAAGACTTCATTAATGCGGGAATAACCGGATTGAATGACCTCTCATTGACATAGAGATGCAAGACCGTTCTGCGATAATAAACAGGCCCGTCCTGAGCCGGGTCGAAGGAAATGAGAAAAAAGCTGGGCCTCTGGTCAGCATACTCATACCGACATACAACAGACGCAGATTTCTACCTGTGGCACTTGCCAGTGCTGTACGTCAGGATTATGACAATCTTGAGATTTTCATAATCAGAGATGGTGGAGAACAGATTAGTACTGAGGTTAACAACTACTCAAGGTAATAAGATAGCTCTACAAGATTTAATAGGAAAATAACCACTATGGACAAAGCAAAAGAAGATAGCGTTGAAGAGGGCAGCTATACTCAGCACTATGAGGTTTTGCAGGAGTTGGGTGATTGCTATAGCTCCATTGGTAATTATGACCAGGCTCAGCATTATTATGAAAAAGCGGCGTCACTGGGACCAGATGAGCCAGGCCCGTATGTGGGACTTGGAGTCGTAGCCTTACAAAAAAATCTGCTGGATGACGCTGAGATTGCTTTTCGAGTCGCTTGTCGGCTGGACCCTAATTGTGCTAAAGCGTATGCCGGTTTAGCCATGGTCTCTCATCAAAGGCAGGATTACCCGCAGGCTTTTGAACAATATATGAAATGCCTTGAGCTCGACAGTGACAACATAGCTGCCCTTTTAGGTCTGTTTCAAACTTCCTGTCAGATGGGCTCATTTGCAAAGATTATCTATTATTTAAAGACGTATCTGGATATACACCCAGGTGACGCAGCTGTTTCGTTCTCCTTGGCAGCGCTCTATATGAAGGATGGTCGATTTGAGCAGTCCCAAAGAATCCTGTTGGATATTCTGGCTTCGGATCCGTCTAATCACGATGCTGCTGACCTTCTTGAAGAAGTTGAGCACAATTTAGCGAAGACAAAACTAACAGGAGTTTAGAACCGATAACAAATAATCGTATTGATATGATTTATGATGAAAAGACACATCTTATAGATAAACTTCAGGATCTATTAGAAAAGCAAATAGAAATGGCCCGCAGAAGCAATTTGCGTCGTGTTGAGGCATTGGCTGAGCAGGCCGATTCTGTCGTTGAGAAAATCGTCAAAACAAAAACGTTTGACCAACCTGAGTTTGACGGCCAGCGCAAACATATGGTGAAATTATACAAAAAACTGCAACTGATACTTGCAGCAGGGAAAGATTCTGTCGGCAGGCAACTGAGGCAGGTTGGCAACGTCCGAAAAACACTCAAGGCATATCGTAACAACGGCTAATTCAAACTTGATATTTAAGTTCGAGCTTTTTGTTCGATAATAACTAAGAAGGACTACAAGACAAGGATAAGGGATTAAAGCATGGGCGAGTTAAGATTTCCAGGTTTAGCAACAGGTATTGATACCGCTGCGCTCATTAAACAGCTTATGATAATCAACAGCCGAAGACTTGCCACATACCAGGTAAAGAAAACCGACTACGAGAAACAAAACACCGCACTGGATGAATTGCGAAGCAAAATCAGCGCCCTGGAATCAGCCGCGAGTGCCCTTTCCGATGCAGATGACATGGAAATTTTCAGCACAAGCTCCAGTGACACCGATATGCTAACCCTCACTGCATCATCGGAGGCTAATCCCGGCTCTCATTCAATCGAAGTCAATCAATTGGCAACGACAGAAACGTGGATACAGGACACTTTCACCTTTAATTATAAGACCGATTATGTATTAACAGATGATACTGGTGGCGTTTTTATCTATTCGTATAACAATAAGGAGAGAATGATAACGGCTGTCAAGAATGAAACTACGCTGGAAGACTTTGTCAATTTGATAAACAATGACGAGGACAATCCCGGCGTTACCGCCAGCCTGCTGAATCAGGGTGGCAAATACCACCTGATGCTGAGTGGCCAGGAAACGGGCGAAGATTACCATATATCTATTAATACGAGCTCTACAGAGGTATGGAAGCCTGACACAGGCGAATCTTATCACACCTTTACTGATGACAGCGTCAATGCCGGATTGAGTACTAAGATCACAGAACTTGACCAATTCAGCGGAACACTGGTAGGAGATGAAAAAATCACGATCACCGGCAAGAATCATTCCGGTACCGATCTGTCGGATAAAGAACTTTCTATTACAGCAAATACAACGGTAGGTCATATTATCGATGCGATTAATGAACAATTTGACGAAGTGGCCACAGCAAGGCTTGAAAATGGCCAGATATGGCTGACTGACCATCTGAGTGGTACCAGCGGTTTAGAAATTATTTTTTTACCATATGATAACGGTACCGGATCGACCACTCTTGGCTTACCTACTATGGATGTTTCAATAGAAGGCGGTACTGCCTACTCAGAAAGCCTTGCGTCTCTTGTCTCAACATCTTTTATCAGAACTCAGGTGGCACAGAACTCACAGATCAAGGTGGATGGCTATCCGACAGCTACACCGGTTTCCGAAGTACAAACGCTGACTTGCGATGGCAATCCCAGTGGCGGCCATTACCATTTAACTTACGATGGGCAAACTACTGGAGAAATTGCATATACGGACGGCCAGACCGCTATTCAAGCGGCGATTGATGCATTATCAAGTGTTGAACCTGGTGATATAACAGTGTCCGCACTGACTAATGGTATAGATGATGGTGATGTAACATTTACGTTCAGCGATACCTTAGGTGATGTCAGTATGATTTTAGCTGATGACAGCGCACTTACTGGTAGTCCCTCGGCAGTTCTTTCTGTCACAGAAACAACAAAAGGCATCACTTCCTGGATTGACAGAAACAGCAACAGTATTACCGACGTCCTAACCGGGATAACGTTGAATCTTCACGATGTTACAGAGGTAACTGAACCGATTGAAATAACTATTACCAGAAACACCGCGGCAATTGCTTCCCGGGTACAAACCATGGTTAGCGCATACAATGGTTTGATAACCGTACTTAAAGAAAAAACCGAATACGATGCTGAAACTAAAAAGATGGGCATATTAAGCAATGATATAGCGGTTTCGTTTGTTAAAACCCAGGCTCGTGATCCCTTTATTGGAATAGTTGACGGTTTTGTCGATACGATAGATAGCTTTGTTCAGGCTTCCGATATAGGTATTAGCATATATGGTGCCGGAATGATGGAATTTAACCAGGAGGATTTCAATGATGCCATAAATGAAGATTTTATGGATGTCCTTGAGTTACTTGGAGCGACCATGAGCGGAAACAGCAGCAGTACTGTTGTCCAGTTTTATAGTGCAAGCGACAAATACACAACCGCTGGTACTTACCATGTTAAGGTAAAGGTGGAGTATAATGCGGAATTAGAGCAAAATGTTATCACCGAGGCCTGGATTAAGCTCTCTACCGAGTCCACATACCGTAACGCCCCCAGGAGCGGCAATCTTATAACAGGGGACAGCACTTTTGATGATGACGGCGGGCCTTTATATCCAGAGAACGCCCTCCATCTTACTGTTGATTTAAGTACTACAGGCACTTATGGTACCGATGAAAACCCCATTGTTGTCCGAGTTAAGCAGGGCGTCGCCGGTGCTCTCGAAGATTTACTTGACCAGGTACTTGAAGCTGACGGCCGGCTTGATACCAGTGAAGGCATCCTTGATGACAGGATAACAGCAATGGAGAGGAGAATCGAAAACGAAGAAGCCCGGCTTACAAAGGTGGAAACAAGACTTGTCTTGAAATTTGCCCGTCTTGAAAAAACGTTGGCTATGATGCAGCAGCAAATGGCCGCCGTTAGCGTGCTTTACGCCGCTACTTTCGGCTCTTAGGTGTACTAACTTTGCGTTTTAGGTTTTTCTATGCCGCAGTCGATAAATCATAGCCAATACCTCTGCTACAGCTATATATAGGATCTCCGGAATCGGATTACCGGGCTGCACGGTGAAATATATCGTTCTCGCCAGCTCCGGCCTTCTAACTATAGGGATTCCAT
>CAZQKO010000007.1:0-34608 GCA_964593945.1 uncultured Pirellulales bacterium
AAGTTTGAGTGGGGTGTTACCCCCGCTTCTGCTTTCGCAGAAAGCCGCGGGGGCAGGATTATTCTGATTGATGAGGTTTTAACGCCGGACTCTTCGCGGTTTTGGCCAGCGGATAAATACGAATCAGGCAGAGACCAGGAGAGCTTCGATAAGCAGTTTGTACGCAATTACCTTGAGAGCATAAACTTTGACAAGTCAGGCCCTGGCGTAGAATTACCCGAAGACATCGTGGCAAAGACCAGCCAAAAATACATTGAGGCCTACGAGCGACTGACTGGCAAAAAGTTCCACACAATGAACAACCCCCAGTAAAACTGGGGGCTAAATCTTTTGGAAAAATGGCTACCGAAATATCGGTGGCCTTTTTTTATTCGCAAAATTTTTACACAAAATGTGTATTCACCGGTTAATATTATGTGGAAGCTGAATGTGTTCAAGCTTATCAAGTTTTTTAAGTCAACAAGGTGCCTTGGAACATAGCAAATGACTTCTACACGTGCAGAGGTTTTTGAACAGGTTAGAGCCAAGTACATTGGACTGCTGACATCGATTCTATGGAAGCTGACGGGCGACCGCGAACTGTTTACCGAGGCGATGCAATACGCCCTGTTGGGAATGTGGCAGCATGTCGGCAAACTAAACGGGAAAAAGGCTCACGCTTATATCTATCGAATTGCCCTGTCGGCTAATTCAAAAGCCTGGCGAAACAGGATCGGCCAAAATGGAGAATTGAGTCATAATCACATTGGCTTTGATAAAAGCCCTGACGAGAAACCCGACAGAGACGAGTTAGACATATTGGTCAGACGTGAAATCTGCCGGCTGCCAGCCAAGCAGGCTAAGGCCATTGTGATGCGATACCTCGAACAACAGGATTACCAGACTATCGCCGGGAAGCTATCCTGCACCGAAGCCTCGGTTAGGTCGCATGTATCAAAGGCCCTGGCTACTCTAAAAAGCAGATTAGCGGCTTTAACATAACAGGAACAAAACTATGAAAAGTGAGAGAATCGAAGAAATCCTAAAAAATATCGGCAATAACGATGTGCCGGCTGATGTGCACAAAATCGCAGAGAATATCTCCAAAGATTTTAGTAAAACTTTAGCGCAGCCAAAACAGCCCAGGCACATTGTTTTAGGAGATTATATTATGAAAAGCAGATTTACAAAATTAGCCGCTGCAGCGGCGGTGATAATTATTGCGGCGTTAATAATAAATTTTCAATTCAGTACTTCAGGTGTAGCGTGGGGAGCTTTGGTCGAAAAAATTGAAAGTGTCGAAAGCGTTGTTTATCGTTTAACAACTAACGTTAAAATGCAGGGCATGCCACAGGGACAAACTCCAAAAAACGAAGCAATAGCTTATTATTCTTCAGAGTATGGAACGCGAGCGGAAAATTATATCAATGACCAACTCAGTTTTATAATGTATTTGAATCCAAAAGAAAATATCTATGTTAGTGTGATGCCGGAACAAAAGAAGTTTATGAGATTCACCGACAAATCGCCGGATGAATTAAAACAAATAGCCGAAAAGGATGATCCTCGTGTAATGGTCAGGCATATGATGTCGACAGAGTATAAACCGCTTGGCCGAGATAAAATTAACAGAATTGATGTCGAAGGGATTGAATGTACAGGCCCAGGAGTAATGGGCGGAATGTTTGAAGACGCAACAGCTCGATTATGGGTTGAAATAGGAACTGATTTTCCCGTTCGTATTGAAATTGAAGGTATTGTCTCTGGGGGACAAATGGAAATGAGTATGGTCATGGATGATTTTCAATGGAATGTTGAACTTGACCCGGCCCTGTTTGTACCCGATATACCTGCCGATTATACTAGCCAGGAGTTGAGTTTAGCTGAAACAAATGAAGGCACGGCGATCAATGGCCTTCGTCTGTTCGCCGAGCTTACTGATGGACGATATCCAAGTAACCTGGCTTTATTAACATTAATGAAGGAAATCACTGAAGCCCTTACGAAAAAATATGGTATTAAAATTGCCGTAAAGCAAGATGAATATACAAGCGCATTAGTGGATATCCTTCAAGCAGGAACTTTCTATGTCCAGTTGGCTGCAGCGGAAAAAGAAGCAGTATATTACGGAGATAGTGTGACGGCTGAAAATCCCGAAGCTGTACTTTTACGATGGAAAGTTTCAGATGGAGTTTATCGTATAATCTTTGGAGATTTAACGACCTCGGATGTTACCGCGGAAGAGTTAGCTGAGCTTGAAGCGCTCCAGCCGAAGTAACAAGCGCAACAACATAAATATCAAGGCCAGTCCCGATAAGTCGGGATCGGCTTTTTTTATGCGCACGAAAAAGAGGTTGCGCCGAGGCTGCCTTCTTCGTCTATAATAGATGAGGTTACCAGTAAAGAGCAGAAGGAGGTTTATTGGAAAACCGGCAAGAAAAACTCTTTGAATTGTTGGATAAGTCGGGTGCAAGTTTGTATGCGCTTTTGACCAAGCTGACGCTGCGCGAAGACGTCGCTGAGGAACTGATGCAAGAATTATTCATTAAGCTTAGTAATCACAAGGAATTACGGAAGATTGGAAACTGGAATGCTTATGCCCACAGGGTTGCTATTAATCTGGCTTTTGATTGGCGGAGAAAACAAAAGCGGATATGTCTTTCGCTGAATAATGTTCCTGAAATAGCCTCGAATGAGAAATCGCCCTTAAGCAACCTGATAAACTCTGAGGAATCACAGGAAATGCTTGATGCAATCAGACAACTGAATAAAGCACCTCGTCAGGCCATCGTAATGCGTTACATCCAGCAGCAACCGTACGAAGATATTGCCGAACAGATGAATAAAACCACCCATCAGGTCCGGGCCTTGTGCCATAAGGCTATAAATCGCCTTCGAGACCTGCTTGGAAGTGGCAGAAAGGAAATACAAAATGTCTAAGATTGATGAAAATGAAATCCGCCGTCGTCTGGAAGAGCTCTCGCAGATTCAGCCGACCCACGAAGCGACCGAGCGTGCCATAAATCGAGCACGACTTGGTTTTACGTGGGGCACGGTAACCAGAAGTTACAAGATTAAAAGCCCAATTATTAAATTTGCAGCCGCTGCAGCACTGCTAATCTGTGCCGGATACATCATAGGTCGAGTTTCATCTGCTCAGCCGGTAGATATTGAACAATTGCGCGCAGAAATTGAGACCTCGCTGAGGTCGTCTTTGACAGCGAGTTGCGAACAAATAAAGGATGAGCTTCATCAGCAGGTCCAACGAGATTTAACCGAGTTTTCGGCGCAGACATTAGCCGCTTCAACAACTGTGACCGACCAACGGCTAATGGAGTTGATTCGGCTGATTGATGCAGCTCGCATGCAGGATTACCTAAGAGTTGCAGCAGCTATTGAAAAAATAGAAATAGACAAAACAAAGCTTGGAAATGGTTTGCAGGCCCTTGCCACCAGGACGAATGAATTGTTGCGCACAGAGCAAAATTAGTTTAGCCGTCGCCGGTACGGCGACGGTTGAATACTTTGCTAAACATAAATTCATATATGAAAGGAAGTAACCATGAAACGCGAGATAATATTATTGATGTGTTTAATGTTACAATCTTCAGCTTTATCTGTAGAATTTGCTGGAGGCACGGGCGAGCCGAACGATCCTTACCAGATTGCTACAGCCGAGCAGTTGATTGCCATCGGCTCAGATCCCAATCTCCTGGACAAGAGCTTTGTCCTGGTGGCGGATATCGACCTCGATCCCAATCTGCCCGGCGGCCGCGTGTTCAAGGACGCGCTGATCGCGCAGGATGACTGCGATGGTGTTAGTGGGCACGTGGGACCCTCATTCGATGGGATCCTTGACGGCCAGGGTCATACGATTGCCAATCTGCACATCGAGGGAAAGTATGGATACGACGCCGCCTTGTTCGGCATTTTTTCAGGCCTGGTTAAGGACCTGCGCCTCACCGACGTGGTCGTCAGTGGAACGCCCTGCGGGGCGATCGCGTCGTTTAATCTTTGCGGGATGATTCTCCGCTGCAGCGTGACGGGGCAGGTCTCAGGAATCGAGATCGTCGGCGGGCTGGTTGGTTCCAGTTGGGATGCCAGCCTTGTGGATTGTGTTGCTCAGGTGCAGGTCACCGGCGAGGATAATGTCGGTGGAATGGTCGGCGTCACGGGCGGCATCGTCGACGTCACGGGCGGCATCGTCAGCGTCACGGGCAGCTCTCTGATGCGCTGTAAAGTCCAGGCCGAGGTCAGCGGCCACCAGAAAGTCGGAGGGCTCGTCGGTATAGGCAGCTATGGACAAATTCATGAATGCCGCGCCACCGGCACAGTCATCGGCAGCGACGATGTGGGCGGCCTGATTGGTAGCTCCGGAATGATGATCTGGAGATCTTCGGCAAATTGTGAAGTTACCGCTGAGCAAATCGCCGGCGGATTGGCTGGGAGCGCCCATAGGGGTTCTGGCCTGTTGATCGCGGACTGCTACGCCCAGGGTTCAGTCACCGGTTCCATCGTGGGAGGCCTGGTGGGAAGGTCCCATCACGCTCAATTCATGAACTGCTACGCAGCCTGCGAGCTCTTTCCTATGGAAGCCGAGAGCACAGACCCACTCGTCGGTGGGCTGTTTGGAGATATATTTGTGCCGAATTGGGCCCCCATGACAGCTGCCTGTTCCTGGGACGCAGAGTTGTCGGGAGTAGCTATCAGCACCGGCTCACACCCGATAGAGCTCGGGACAGGCCTTACTACGGAGCAGATGCAGGACGAAGACGTGTTTCGCAGCGCAGGCTGGGACTTCAGCAACATCTGGATGATATGCGAAGGTGATTATCCAAGACTACAGTGGGAGATAGAGGACTGCAATGATATATAGAAAATGGAGGGAACCAACTACTAATAGCTTTGAGACAGTACACAGAAAAAGGGGCGAACAATGAAATTTTTAAACCGAATATTTGTTGTATTAACAACCCTCAATTTAATGATTGGCACTTTTGCCTGGGCTCAAAAGAATACAGAAGGAGAAAAACAAACCATTACCATCTCCGGCTCAACAGGTCTTCGCGGCGTGGTAATGGAAGGTCTGCCGGGAAATCCCATTACTGATATAAATGGTTTTTACACTGCCACTGTTGAATCTAGCTGGAGCGGTACGGTCGCACCGGTGAAGGAAGGCTATACGTTCGACCCACCAAGCCGGTCATACCCCAAAACTACAGCTAATCAGACAGATCAGAACTACGCTGCGGGAATAATTACCTTTACCATCTCCGGCTCAACAGGTCTTCGTGGCGTGTTAATGGAAGGTCTGCCGAGTAATCCCATCAGCCGTTCCGATGGAACTTACAAAGCAACTGTTCCATACGGCTGGGCCGGCATGGTTACACCTCAAAGGAAAGGATACACTTTTGAACCAACCAGCCGTGCGTATGCAGCCGTCATTTCTGATCAGATTAATCAAGACTATGTTACTAACATACGGATGCTCACCATATCCGGCCGATTCATTATTGGTGGATACCCGATTGAAGGTGTGCTTATATCAACAAGCAAGGACGGTACCTCTGACACTACCGATGTCGAAGGCAGATACAGTGTAAAGGTGCCCTACGGCTGGAGCGGTGAAATTACATGGTCAAAAAAAGGGAGTGTGTTTAGGCCCTCCAGCAAATCATATAGTAATGTTACCACGGACATAATTGATGATCAGCTTATACCACCGCTTAGACATAGATTGGGTTCTCAACGACGAACAATTGAAGCAACAAGACCAACGCTGTGGCGCACTGACAGGCGCAAGGTCCTGGTGATACCTGTTACAGATGTTAATGCAGCAGATATTGACACAATAACACAAGACCTGCAAGTTATGGCGCATATCCTCGACGGCAAATTCACCGAACGCCGTCAGATTGCAGGGATTTTTACGGATTTCGGTGATTTCTTCGGGCGGGACGAACGCGAAACAGAAACTATTTACCTGCAGGGCTACGGCGCGCTCTTTTTGATGGAGGTAAATTTCGTCTTTTCACCACAGCCACAGCCGCAGCAAAAAGAAACTAAGGAGCCACAGGAACAGCTTGATTCAACTTGGCAGCAAGCACAACGAGAGCTGTTCTCTCCACAAAGGCCCGGCAATGTCCCAGGAGAAGTTGGTTCATTAGAAGAATATGATGCCCAGATGGTCGAAGAGCTAAAAAGGGAGTTAATCGGAACTCTGAAACACGCTACGAATATCCGAGGTCTCCAAGCTGACGAGTGGGTGATTTTCAACGTCACAGGGGCAGGCCAGCGTCCCATTGGTGGATACGGCGGCAGTAGCTACAGTTACAGCGGAAGTTATACAGGCGGAGGCAGCTATGGCGGCGGTGGAGGCTTCGGTTACAGGATGGGTGGTATGAACGGTGGCATAGATAGCTCACCTATGGAATTTACCTCATCCACGGTTCTGACTATTCGCGCTAAAAAGTCCGACATTGACACCTTTGCAAAAGGTGATATGGATTTTGACCAATTCCGTCAAAAGGTGCAGATTTTCATATACTGATAACTTCAGGAAAGGAGCCTACTATGTCAACGCGAAAAATGATTATTGGATCATTGGTGTGTTTCTCAATAGTAGTATTTGTGGGCCAATCGCTATCTCAGACACGAGGATCCCGTAGAACAAGAGAAACACCCAACCAGGACAGGTTGCAGTATATGGACGCAGAACAAAGGCGCATAGAGTTTGAAAGGAGAAGTGCCCGACGCAGAGCCGAGTGGAATAGACAGCGAGAACAAAGAAATCGAGAGGCACGAAGCAGAGCTGCTCAACTCCAGGAAGAAGCGACCAAACAAGCACTGGAAGTAACAGAAGAACAATGGAAAATTATCAAGCCCAAATTTGAGAAAGTCAAAACTCTTCTTGAACAGGTACGCGTCAACATAGGGGTGTTCTCTTATAGCGCTGGTGGTAGCGCTGGTGGTAGTGCAGGTGGTAGTGCAGGTGGTAGCGCTGGTGGTAGTGCAGGTGGTAGTGCAGGTGGTGGTGGCTCAGGGGGTGGTAGTTCAGGATTTGGTGGCTCAAGTGGTGGTGCCTCAGGTGGTAGGTCTTATCGAGGAGCAAACGCTGGGTACCGAACCAGTGAGGGTGGAGGAAGCAACACAAGAGGCAGTGAGCCTCAAAGTTGGGAGGAACACGGCTGGCGTTGGAGCAGACCTTCCTCCAGAAAGAAGTCCAGCGAGCTGACCAAAGGCGAAAAAATCTGTGAAGAGCTTCTCGACCTCTTGGAAAATAAAGAAGCAGATGAAGAAGAAATCAGACAGAAAATGGATGCCTTGCGGAAAATCAGACAGGATGCCAATAAGCAATTGGTTAAGGCTAGACAGGAACTCCGTGAGCTAATTACGCCTCGCCAGGAAGCAACGTTAGTGCTAATGGGATGGCTGGACTGACCTAAGGGGCATCTTCCCCATATATCATGCAAACCAAAGCCGGGCTTTTTAGCTCGGCCTTTTTTTATGCGCTTGTCAAAGAAGATAGCACAAAAAGTCTATTTTTTTTATACTAAAACAGCCGGCTTAATTGTTTATATAATAGACAATCGATTGTTCAAAGTTTGGGAAAGTAACTTTAATGCTGCAGGACAAACTTCTTGTATGGCAGTTTAATCGCGGCAGAAAAAAGACTCTGCAGCGCATCTACGAAAAGTACAAAGATGATTTGGTTACGCTGGCGGCTGCGTTGTTGTCTGATGTGAGTTCCGCTGAGGATGTGGTACATGATGTCTTTGTATCTTTCCTTAGATCGTTTGAAAAGTTTCGGCTGACCGGCAGCCTGAAAGGCTATTTAGCCACCTGTGTTGCCAACAATGCGCGTAACATAAATAAAGCAAGGCAGAGACACCAGAGCACCGGATTAGATGAGGCAGATCAGGTTATATCAGGTGCAAACAGGCCGGATATTGCTGTTATATTTGGCGAAGAATTGCGTCAGTTGAGCCAGGCTCTTAGGCAGCTTCCTTACGAGCAGCGAGAGGTTTTAATGCTGCACGTTTATAGCGGGTTGAAATTTAAGGCGATTGCCAGGTCACAAGGCATTTCAATCAATACGGTGCAGGGCCGATACCGGTATGCTTTAGATAAACTGCGGTCGCTGTTAAATAGTGAGGTTGACCCCGTTAGAAACTCAACAAAAAACGGGGTGACAATGAAGCATAAATATAATTCCAAAAGAGGTTTCTAACGGGGTAAAAAAATGAGGCCGGAAGATGACATACACAAAATGATTAAGAAAATACACTTAAAAGCCAGTGCTGAATTAGATAGAAGAGTTCATGATGACATCTCTCAGACCCTGGTTAAAACTGAAAAGACAGAATTGGCTCACGCAGAACCGAACATAAGGCGAAGCACTACAAAAGGCGGCGCTGTAAAATTTGCCATTGCAGCAGCTATCCTCATTGCCTTCGGTATAGGTTTCTTCACGGGACGACGGTCGAATCCAGCTCGACCGGCGCCGCATTCGCTTGATGTCACCGGCTACATCTCGGTAGTTCCGGTATACCCGGCCGCCCCAAAGGCTGAAGACAGCTTTTGGCGACGGAAAGCACTCGCTGCAATGCAGCCTAAACCTTATGTACAAAACCAAATCAACAAAACCAATTTGATCGACGCCTACAAACAATACCTTAAGGAGAAACACTATGACTAAGAGAAAACTTGTCAACTTCTTGCTTATCACATCATATACCGCCATTACTTTTTTCATAGGCTGCATACCAGAAGACTCACTGCAATGGTCTGCAGACGGCTCCACCGGCATCTATAGCAAAGATGGCGCGCTCTACCTCGTCGATGGCAGCACCGGCTCTCTGGCCCAAATCGCTCCCGAAGAAACAACTACTAACTGGCCTGCCATCACAACCGATGGCAAATCTTTCGCCTACGGCCAGAAAATCCTCGTTGAAAACTTTGTCGACACCCTGAATCTCCTCCCACCCGGTCAAATCAAGATGCTTCGAACCCATGCTGCTGCGGTAAAAGAGAACATACGAAAAAAAGTTGACGAAGAATCCATATTTAAGACAGAGGTTCTTAGTGGAGGTCTGTTTGCTGACGATGTCCTCAAGTCCTACAACGAAGAGTACCGCAACTGGGTCGTTCATTATCTTTTCGAAAAACTTGACGATGACGGCACAATTACCAAAAAGCTGGGAACTGAAACTGTTGAAAAGGCCCTTGAAAAATCAGTGAATTACTACAGGTTGATTCTTACGCCGTCAGACGATTTAAACAAAAAAACCGTTGTTGCTACGAGCATCCAGAAGATATGGAAAATATCCTTCTCAGCCGACGGAAAATTCCTTGCTTACGTCACCGATCCCATCAATGGTGATGCTTTTGAAGTTGGCTTTGAACTCTATATCGCTTCGCCATCCCAAAACATCACCGCGGCGTTAGTCGAGCGAGCCGTAGCCATCGGTTATAACTTCCGCCCCGATGGCCGCGCAATTGCATATATGAAGCCCGAAGTAGAAGATTTCGACAAGGATAAATTTGTCCTTGGCTCACTTGTTGAGAAAACTGTCACCGACCCGAATGGGAAACTTCTTGCCTCACCTGTCAACCTTGACGACAACGAAGATACATCTCTGGCAACACATAACTGCACAGGACCTGCAAAAGAGCTCGCCGGCGTCGGTTATTACCCGTGGATGTATATCTTATATGCACGCGACAACCGTATCTTCTTTACATCTGCAAAAGTGTCATTACCGTCGAGCAAGCTTGACTCTGAAAAGGCAACCATATTCTGCTGCGACACCCTTACCGGAGCCATAAGCGAAATTCTTCCACAAATCGCACTCGATTTCACGGAGGATGTTTGTTATCTCTTTACGCTGTCGCACGACAGCAAAAAAATTCTCCTGCCGGGCAATAAAAATACACTTGGCATGTATGCACTCGGTCAGGATCTTGATTCATCAAAAATCCTCATCGATGCAAACGAGTCCTTCGGGGATGACTCTCCTCCTAAACTTGTTTCACAGTGGAAGGGTATAGACCAGGTTTCCTGCCTCGTTGCCGAAAACTCCCACTACCTCACCGCCGACCCCAACACACCTGTCCGTCGAAAGGAAATTGTCATCCTCAATGCCGATGGAAATTTAAAACAAATATTGAGCAAAAATTGGCCCGATGAACTGCTCGATTACTGATTGCCAATACTCCTTTTGCAGGTATATACAAAGGCCGAGCGCCATCAGCGCCCGGCCTTATCTTTTGTCCATTCACCCGCGGTCCAACAAACTACAAATCCCACGCTTTTGCGAAGGCCTTGAAGCTGCGGTCATAAGTTCTCTCGATGTCATTGGGGAAGCAACAGCCCGGCAGTTCCTTCAGGGACAAATGATACCTTATACACTCACAGCATATCCCCTTTTTATCACAGCCCGGATATGTACAGTTACAATCTTTAAGATTCTGCTGCTTTTTGCATTCCATAGGTTTAACTGTCTCCTATTATTACAAAATGTGTAAAACCCCAAAATAAATTTGGGGGCTAAACATTGGAGTTTTTCTAATTCATAACCTTATACACCGTTGCACCACAATCCAGGCACTTCCAGTTATATACCTTGCAAGCGTCACGAATCCAAAAAATGATCCAGAAACCCACCGTAAGCAACGTCAAAATCAGATACGGCGCATGATTGATTCTGACTCTATATACCGGCACTTGTTTGAGGCACTTGCCACAATAGCCGGTTCCTTCTTCGAATCGCTTAAAACGCATTTATTGTTCACTGCACGGCCAATTTATAAAGGCTGATACTCAACGGCGGAATACTTAACGTATTCGAGATACCGCTAACCGGCTTTTCTACAATCACTACGTTAGGCTCTTTGCCTAGCTCGTTGTAAGCCATAGGGTCGGAGTGTGCAATCAAGCCAAGCGTTCCGGTGCCGGTTAATTGCGCGCCCTTGAGATCCATCGCAAGCTCGCGCTCTTGCTCGGTAGGATTAACTACACCGATTGTTAAAACCTTATGGTCTTCGGTCAATGCGGCTGATACGTCGATCGGAGCGGTGTCACCAGTGACAGTGACCGGCAGAGTTCCAAAATTGTTTCGGTAGAGTTTCAAGACCAGTCCCGTTGTCTCGAAAGCGGCGGCGGTTTTACTGGCTTTGATACATCCGATGACATTAACTGTCTGGGCATAATTAGCCAGGAAGATTATATCCGAATGTCGAAAGTATTCATGCAGGCCTTTGGCGATTCCCAGACCATCTTTGTGAAAATACCGGGTTCCCAACTCGCCAAACACATGGGGACCATACCAGTAGTTCCATTCGGTCATGGCAATTTTTATATCTTTTCCTTTCAGGGAATCTAATTTTCCACGTAGCTCCTTATGGAATTCAACCTTTTGTTTGATATTGTCGGCGATTTGAGAGGTGTGTTCGATCACGCCGGATTTTTCCCGACAATAAAAATGCTCCGCGATAAGGTCAATATGGTCAGCACAATTCTTCAGCAGTCCTTCGCTCCAGGAGCCGGCATTTCCGGATGCGATCGGGACGATGTCCGGGTCCACTTCACGCATTTTGTCCACGACCCAGTTATGTTTGAGGACATAATGCTGCAGCCTCATATAGCCGAGCTGCCACCTGCCCCACATTTCATTGCCGATAGCCCAGTAGCGAACATTAAAAGGTTCCCGGTCGCCGTTCTTGGCCCGTAAAGCTCCCATGAGTGTATCGGTAGAGCCATTGGAGTATTCCAGTTGAGCGGCCGCGGAGTATGCATCTCCAAAACCTGTGTTGACGGTCACCAGCGGTTCAGCCTCGACCAGACGGCAAAAGCGAATAAATTCGTGGAAACCAAAGTCGTTGTGCTCTACACCGGTCCAGGCAGGATTAGTGCGAGGTGGTCGCTTGTCCCGATCACCGATGCCGTCACGCCAGTCGTAGCCGCTGACGAAGTTTCCGCCAGGCCAGCGATACATCGGAGCATTGAGCTCCTTCAGCACCGCCAGTGTATCGGCACGCATACCCTCAATGTTGTCCGCCGGCATCAGAGAGACTGTGCCCACAAAGCACGCTCTATCAGCTACTCTGATTTCCAGCTTGCCCCTTAGGGGCTTGCCATTTATGGTGTCGGCACCAGCGGTAAACTGAAATGGATACTTGACATACTTGTTATCCGAGACCGTAAATTGAATGGAATCCTGATCGTTCGGATTGTCACCCCAGATAAGTGATATCGTCACATTTGCACTTTGCTGCTGGGCTTTCAGGTAGATATAACCGACGTATTGCTTATTCCTAACCAATCCGAGGTCGAGCTGTCGGATGCCGCTATCGGGCTGTATCAGCGGTGTATGTTCACCCACGAAAGAACCTTCTTTAACCATAGTCACCGAGTCGGGCGAGCCAACGATCTGCCAAGGTGATGCCCCAACGATCGCATACGGGCTGTCCTTGGAGACGTTTCGGGTACCTTGATATGGATCATAATCCGCGGTGATTGGGAAATAAAATTTGCGGTCTTCAAGCATCTCGGCCCAGATGCCGCCATAGATACATCGGCCAAGGTGTTCGATAAACTGAGCGTAGATGTACTTGGAGATCGGCTCGCCTGTTTTGCTTGTATCAATCACGATACTCTTCTGATTAGCCGCTATAGCCGGACGTAAAGGACTGATAAGCATCGCTGCTACCAAAATGCCGACACAACAAATCTGAATTCTGCTCATGTTACACCTCCTTTGGCTTTGCAATATCTTTAATCGTATTCACAACGCTAAAAGCTGAAATTGTAAGGGAAAACGGCATAAAAGCAACTCAATAAACTTTTGGCCAGCGTCTCAACAAAAAAATATGGTTTTTCCCATTCGGCGGCTCGTAAGTATTGATAACACGCCCGGCAGGACTCGAACCTGCGACCTACGGATTAGAAATCCGTTGCTCTATCCTGCTGAGCTACGGGCGCTAAAATCTTCGGGTAACCGAATCCTCAGCATTCTATCAAAGGTAGGAAAAAAGCGCAAGTAATTTCTTCATAAGTAAATTCCTCTTTGTAAATTCGGTATAGAAGAGCGTGTTCTGCCGAGTATGCGAGCATAGCGAACCGAAGCAAAATTTACGGAAAAACTCACGTGATCAGGTTTTCTTCCTCCCGATTGTTCCTAAATAGAACCGAGACAACAGTACTGAAAAGTCAGTTTTAAGCGAAACAACATTCTGAAATCTTGTTTTTAAATGAACCTGTTTTTTATGGGCGAACTACTATATATAGTATATTACCCAACTTGCTCAAATAGGCTTTGTGGTTTACCTGTTACTGATTGCTGATATAGGGTTATATAATCCCAAAAGCAGATTTTTCAATATAAATCGGCAGTATTTTATCGCAAGTAACTGCGATTTAAACTGTTGCGAAAAGCCAAGTAAAAAGCTAAGTTTTCTAAAGTTTTGCAAGCTGTTCTGTCGATATCAATACTGCGAGTTTGCTACGGGCCTCCAAATGGATTTGAGAGGCATACAATATATAGTGGTTACAAGGCCTCAGACGAAAACATGGATTATTTCGTTTGTAGCTGGTTCCGTAAGGTAATTGAGATGCCGGATTATAATAACAATGGCCGTTTTGAAGGCCAAGATCGGCAGATAGATACTTTCGATGAGGGTATGGCTCCAGAAGAGGATTTAACAATGGAGCAGATCCTTGAAAATATCAATAATACGCACCTTGGACAGGTATTGAAAAGAATTGCTTCACTACCAGAGATTCGCAGAAATAAGGTGCTTCGCGTCCGCAGGCAGCTTACCGAAGGCAAATACGACCTTATCGCAAGATTAGATATTGCTCTTGATAAGGTCCTTGAGGACCTCACTACTTAAGAGGTTTCATCTCTATTTACTGTTGGATCCCCCCAAATAGTCTTTATTTTCCCTGCGACCCTGTCGGACAGGACCGCAGATAATCAAGGTAACTATCAGACTACTTCCGGAACTTCATCATCCGGCTCATCCATTTCGACGGGCTTATAGCCCGGCTGTTTTGATTTTTCAACCTCTTCTTTGAAGGCGACTATGACTTTTTCCTGAATCCTCTTGCGGCATTCCGCATTAATCGGATGGGCGATGTCGGCGTGCAGCTTCATTCTGCCTTTGAAATCCTTCCTCGCACGATTGTCCTGCAGGGGCTTGCCGCAATTATTGCAGTATTTGGCTCTTAGGTGATTTTTGCCTCCGCATTTTTCGCAATGGTCGCTCATTTTCCTTGAGGGCATAGCAACGAAAAGACCAGTTGCACCTTCAATGACTTTAATGTCGCGAACCACAAACTCATTATCCATCGTTATGGAGCAAAAAGCCTTTAACCTGTCGTCTTTGTTGGCTACTAATTTGACTCTGACCTCGCTGATTTCCATATTCTTCGCCTCACTTAAAAGCCGGGCTTCCGTCTCCACTTCTGCGGGGACAAGCTTGCTCCTGCGAAAGCAGGGGACGGGAACCCTTCACCATCTATTGTTACGCACGATAATGCTTTTGCAGCCGATTTTTCCCACAAGTCGAGCGCTGTATGCCTCGGCTTTTTCAATGTCTCTATCTTCGATGATGCAAAACATAGCCGAACCACTACCGCTCAGACACACAGGTCCGATACCTAAAAATTCGATCTTTTCTTTCAGTTTGGCCAACTCTTTTTCTAAGCCAAAACAACTTTCTTCCAATATATTTGCGCACATTTTCACCACTAAATCAATCCTGTTTTTGTGTATATAGCTGTTTATCTGGGTGCTGAGCTTCTGGTAGAGAACCCGATTATGCTGGTAATTATTGTAAACCTTTTTTGTGGAGACACTTACATCTGGTAGTATTAAAAGAGCCAGAAAGTCAAAATTTTTGTTTATTTTTTTAATTTTTTCACCTTTTCCTCTACACAGGGCCATAGGTCCATTTAAAAAGAAAGCCACGTCGCTGCCTAATTGCGCAGCCAGCCTGTCAAGCTGACGAATAGGAAGCTTTAAATCCAGGTATCTGTTTAGTCCCATAAGGGTCGCCGCAGCGTCACTGCTGGCTGAGCCAAGCCCTGAACCGGCAGGGATATTTTTGGATAGGGTGATTTTGATATCGGCCTGTTTTTTACAGGTTTCAAAAAGTAGCTCAGCAGCTTGGTAGACGAGATTGTCTTTTCCCTCGGGTGCCCAGCATGGCCCCTGGCAGATAAGCTCGATACCGGCTTTTAGATTCGGCTCGATGAGAATCTCATCGTACCAATTGATTTTGGCCATTATCGTTTCTAACTCATGGAAGCCGTCAGGTCGCTTGCCGGCTATAAGCAGAGACAGATTTATTTTGGCTGGCGCTCGTACTAATAAGCCGTTACCGACTGTTTCAAACTGCTTTTTATCAGCCATATTTTCGTGGCTCGTGACTCGAATGAAGATGAAATTTGCTCATGCTTTATAGAAAACACTAACCGTCATTTCGACCGAAGCGTCCCTTAGGGGCGCGAAGCGGAGAAATCTGCTCGAAAGTAGATTTCTCGACTCGCCTATGGCTCGCTCGAAATGACATCTTCTACTCTTTTCTACAGAGCAATTTGCTCATTGACATTATAACAACCTATTCATATCCTGAACACGAAAATCAACGACAAAGGAAACTCGTTTAGAACCCCCCGATTCTATCGGGGGGTTCTTATCCTCGTAATGATGGATCAAATTTATGGACGAATCGGAATCCAAAAATGAAAACCACAACGAGTGAAAGCGATGGCTCAGGTGTAACAATTGATTTGATAGAATTGTGTTTCGCGTATTGTGTGGTTTGAGATTGGAAAGCAAGAATATCGGAGTTAAACTGATGTGAATATAGGAGGGAACAGGATATGAAAAAGCCAGTTTTGCTGTTCGATTTTGATGGAACTTTAGTGAAGCTAAATAAACCTAAAGCGTTTTGGGAAGTTGTTAAGGAACATGCAAAAGAAAAAGAAGCTACTCTTGAGTTAGCCAAGATTCTCTACCAGGAGGACAAGAAAAGATGTGTGGTGGGTAAATTTGACAGAGAGGGATTATTTAACATACACATAGATAAATTCAGAGAAGGTATAACGAAAAAGGATCTTTGTGAATACTTCTGGGATAGAGTTAAAGAATTACAAAGTGTTAAGGATGGTTGTTACTCAACTCTGGACAAACTGCAAGATAACTATACCCTTGTTTGTGCTACCGACACCGACGTTCTTAAAAATAACAAAATTTCAAGGATTGATAAGGTAGAACTTTTGAAATACTTCAGTCGAGTCTTCATTGGCAGTGAAGATGGGCTGCCGCCGAAAGGACCCCGAAAGGGAAAATACGACGGAACAGAGTACATTAAAAGGATCATTGACATACTTAAGGTCAAACCGAGCGAATGTATTATGATTGGGGACAAGATAGATATGGATCTTGCCCCTGCAGAGAAAGTCGATATGTCTTCAATTCTAGTGAAAAATAGTGCATATGCGGGCACTTGGTACTGGGAGGTTGAAAAGTTATCCGAACTGGTCCCACGAATCAAGGAAATAGGCAAGTCGCAACCGAAGCGGAGGGAATGGAAGGGGGAACCTCGGTACAACCAACAGCAATACGAAATGCTTGAACGCTGCTCAAACAAAGAAGAAATTACAGAGTGGAAGAGGTGGCGTGAAGAAAATCCTGACGAAGATATTGTATTGCAAGATGCCCCACTAGCTGACATGAATCTCGAAGGAGTGGATCTGAAAGGTGCTCATTTGGAAAACGCAGATCTTAGTGGGGCCAAACTAAATAAGGGCGCTGATCTCTGGCACGCTCATCTGCAAGGTGCCGACCTCAATTTTGTTCATCTGATAGAAAGCATACTGAATGAGGCAAATCTGCAAAACGCGAAACTCTTTGGTGCCCACTTAGAAGAAGCAAAGCTCAACGGTGCCAACTTAGAGTGTGCTGATCTCGAGGAAGCTTTTTTGGAAAAGGTTGAAATGGGGCAGACAAACCTGAAAAAAGCAAACCTCAGCAACGCCCATCTGGCTGGAGGTGAGCTTAAGGGTACCAATATGAGGAACTCAGATCTCTCCTGTGCTGACCTTCAACACGCGAACCTTCGAGAGAGTTATCTTAACTGCGCAAAACTTAAAAAAGCCCATTTGGAAAATGCAGACCTTGAAAATGCTCATCTACGGGGCACTGATCTGCGCTATACCTATCTTGAAGGCGCACGTTTGATAGGAGCCATTGTCGACGGGTCGACGTCATTTTGGATGTGCAAGATCAACCATCGTACGGATTTCCGTGGTGTTGGTATGGAAAGCGCACGCATATACCCAGGAACAAAACAGCTTTTGGAATACAATATCCGGCGGATGAACTGGGAGGATTGGTATAAAGAAAATTGGTTGTTGAGTTGGCCAGTTCGATGGTTCTGGTGTCTTAGTGATTATGGGATAAGCACATGGCGAGTCATAATTTGGTTTTTGTTATTATCATTGCTTTTTGCAACAATCTATGCAAATTGTGCTTATTGGTGGCCTCTTGGAATTGTTAGCAATTTAAAAGTGGAACCACATTTGCCAATGTGGCATTGTTTTTTACTGCTTTTGCTTCGGCCCATTTATTTTTCTGTTGTTACAATGACGACATTAGGTTTTGGTGATATGTATGCTAACGCGCAGAGTATATGGGGACATATATTGCTTAGCTTGCAGGTGATCTTGGGGTATGTGCTTTTGGGTGCGTTGGTGACACGATTTGCAGTTCTATTTACGGCCGGCGGGCCAGCAGGAAAATTTGCAGATGACAGAGACAGAAAACAGAGAACAGATGACAGATAACAGAGAATGGATAGTTTCTGCCTTCTTATTTTTGAGTTATAATCTCTGTGCTCTCTGCGGCAGATAGGACTATTGAATGTCGAACAATGAAACAATAAATCCTGAATCGAGTCACCAATCACCAGTCACTAATCACCAGAAAGTTGCCTGGTGGCACTGGCACCGGCGATTATATGATTGGGTGATTCATTTCGCTGATACCAAGCATGGCTCGACGGCTTTATTCTGTCTGAGTTTTGCCGAGTCCAGTTTTTTCCCTGTTCCACCGGACGTCCTGCTTATGCCACTGGCATTAGGCGCGCCAAAAAAATGGTTTCGCTTTGCCCTTGCCTGCTCAATAGCCTCGATACTTGGGGGTATTTTGGGCTATTTGATTGGGACTTTTTTATGGTCTTTGATTAGTCCGTGGGCTTATGCTCACCTGGGAGCGATTGGTTTAACAGAGGCGAATTTTGCAAAATTTGCGGGCTGGTATGATAAATACGATTTCTGGATTGTCTTTACCTGCGGCTTTACACCTTTGCCATATAAAGTCTGCACGATTTCCGCAGGCGTTGCGAGAATTAACTTTTTAGGATTCCTTATCGCCTCGGCAGTCAGTCGCTCGGCGAGGTTCTTTATTGTGGCAGGGCTGTTCGGCTGGAAAGGTGAAAAAATCCGGCCTGTCATTGAAAAATACTTCAATTGGTTCTCACTTGCGTTTGTAGCACTATTGATTGGCGGATTCCTCGTGATAAAATGGTTGCATTAAAAATTAGTGATTGGTTAATTAGTTAATTAGTTATTGGTGACATACTTGATGGATGAAACGCAAAAAAGGATTTTACTTAAAACTGCGCGTGACACAGTCGAGGCGGTTATTACCAGAAGGCCTATCCAAGAGCCTCATTCGGATGACCCTGAACTGAATTCCCCTTGCGGCTGCTTCGTGACATTGAAGAACAAAGGCCGACTGCGCGGCTGTATCGGCCAATTCACTTCGCAAGGCCCATTGATTGAATTAGTCAGCCAGATGGCAAAGGCCTCGGCGACCGGCGACCCGCGTTTTCTGGCTGAGCCAATAACGCCACGCGAATTAAAAGACATGGATGTCGAGATATCGGTATTGTCGCCGTTGCAACGGACGGATAATCCTTTGAGTCTACAGCTTGGTGTTGACGGCATTTATATAAAGAGGGGACGTGCTTCCGGCTGTTTTCTGCCACAGGTTGCCACCGAGACCGGCTGGAGCAAAGAGAAATTTCTCTCGTTCTGCTGCGCACACAAAGCGGGCCTTGCCGCTGACGCCTGGCGTGACCCGGAAACCGAGGTCTATTTATTTACCGCTGAGGTATTCGGTGCACTATTGAAAGAAATCTGAGGAAAACCCCCGCAGTTTAGCCCCCCAATTTATTTGGGGGGTTTTCACTTAGGGTTTTTTTATATAGTCAGATTCATTTATGTCCAAACGGTATCCTGCACTTATAATTTTAGCCTCAGCGTCGCCTAGGCGAAAACAATTATTAGCTGAAGCCGGCTATAAATTCATTTCTATCAGCCCCGACATTGATGAGTCAGCCTTTGAAATCGAGCGGTATACAACCTGTGAATACGCCAAACGGCTGGCTTTAGCCAAAGCGAAAAGTGTCGCTGAAAAGTTCCCTGATAGCTTGGTCATTGGTGCTGATACAGTTGTTGATTTTAACGGCGAAATTATTGGCAAGCCCACTGATGCGAAAGATGCCGAGCAGATTACACAGAAACTTTTCAGCAGACCTCATAAGGTTATTACCGGCCTTGCCATTGTCAGGCTAAGTGACGGCATCGAAATAGTGGAAAGTGACACCACGACCGTTTATCCAAGGAAGATGACCGCTAAGCAAATCGCTGAGCACATTGAAGGCGAGTCCTGGCGAGATAAAGCTGGCGCTTATGCCATTCAAGAAACCGGCGATGAATTTGTCGAGAAAATTGATGGCAGCCTGACAAACGTAATGGGCCTGCCAATGGAGCTTTTGCAGCGATTACTGAAAAGATTTATTAAAATATAATCCCGCGTAAAATACAGCGTTAAATAATGTTACCAGGCAAGGTAGCAGCTATAGTGGCGATAGAACAGGCCTATCGCACGCATCGCAAGGATGGCGATAACCTGGGTTATGAGGTCCAGCACCAAATGAACTGCATCTATCGCAAGATTTACGCCGGTAAACGGCCTGGTTTGCATCTCGACGATACCAGCAATGACAAGTAGTGTCACCACCGTCAGATACGGTTTAAGCGCCCTGAATACCGGCTTGAAAAGGTAATCAGGCCTTAACAGCGTGATGTCCTTGCCGACCGCTACGGTTAATATCGCCACTGGAAAAAGGAATAGACCAAGGATAAACAAAGCCAGCAAAAGTAATTGCGGCCCGATTCCTGTTTGCTGTATGTTGTCACCGGCCGGACCTTTATTTTGCAGCAGACCAAACGCAATAACAAATGGAGTCTGCACAACTGCCATAGTCCACAAAAAGACAAAAAGCGGCTTAATGATGTACCACAGAAAAGTAAGGCTCGTGCCAAGGTAAATTTTCGGCAGTTTGTCTATCTCGTATGCTGTCTCGTAAATGATGTTCATATAAAATCCCAGCAGCCAGCCCCAGACGACTACAAACGAGATGAAATTCATACAGCAGATGCCTCTGCCGAGAAGAAATTTAAATAACACCGCTGCAATAACAAATACCAGGGTAGTGGTGTTATCCAGGTCGGTAAATATCTTCCAGTTGTCGATGAATACTGCTCGGTAAAAGCCGGGCAGGGGATCAGCTCTTTTAACTTTGGTCTCAATTTTTTGCGGTGTTTCATAGTCTTTAGATGGTATTATGAAAAGCTGTCCGCAGTTTATACATCGGGCGCGTTTGCCGCAGTGCTTTCTGTCAAAGGCAATAATCGCATCGCAGTTAGGGCAATAAAACTGTACGGTCATGTGTCACCAGGGCAGACAGCAGATATAATGCCGATAGAAAAAGGCTATTGCACGCATGGACATCAAGATCAAAATCTGCGCAATAAGGTTTAATAGCAGATGACCCGCAGCAGCCACAGGCTCCTGGCCTGTGTATTGGCTCGCCTGCAATTGAAGAAAACCGGCGGCGCCAAGCAGCATCGACACCACAAGGTAAGGCTTAAATGCTCTAAAGATGGGGATTAGAAGATAATCAGGTCTTAACATCGTAAGGTCTCTACCTATCGCAACTGTTAGTATCGCTATTGGAAACATAAACAATCCGCCAAACATAAGCACATGGAGAAGCACAGGCCATTCGCTATCAGTTATCTTTGATATCGCGGCAGTAATAAGGAACGGCAGCTCAACCGCAAATAGCGCAATGAAAAATGTATATACGGATTTAATAATGTGCCAGATGAATCCATAGAATCCTCCCATAACTACGTCCGGCAGCTTTTCCATTTCAAAAGCAGTTGAGTAGATTATCTCCATGTAATACCAAAACAGAAATCCCCAGGCCGTTATGTGCAGAATAAATCCCAAGGGTACATAGATATCGATAGTACGTCGTGCAGACAAAGTCACTGTAAAATTTAAGCGAACTGCGAAGAATTTTAATAAAACCACTGTCGCTATAAATACTAAGCCGGTGACATTTTCAGATTTTGTGAAGAGCTTCCAGTTGTCAACAAATGCAGCCCGGTAAAAGCCGGGCAGAGGTTCTGCTGGTTTTTCCTTTTCAGGCTTGATTTTCTTCGGCTTTTTATCGTCCTTGGAAGGAATTATAAAGGCTTGTCCGCAGGTTTGGCATCTGGCACGTTTGCCGCAGTGCTTTTCATCAAAGCCAATCAGCGCGCCACAATGGGGACAGTTAAACTGAATTGTCATATTCGTACTGCGTATTGCGTATTGCGTTCTGCGTGTAGTGTCTTGGATTTTTATTGACGCACTACGCATCACGCACAACGCACGACGACATTATTCCCGCTGCATGCAGTCGGTGAAGACTATAAGGTCGTTGGCCCACTTTTTAGCTTCCAGCAGATCGACTTTATCCTGTTTTACCAGCATTGCCAGATGCTTTTCCATGGTTATCATTTTTTCATCAGGCTTGTTTTTAATCCTTGTTTGCAATTGCGAATATAATTGCTCTACCTTTCCGGTGCGAATCAGATTTGCACAGGCATAGTTATTGTTAAGGATTTCCATAGCTACAATTCTGCCTGTGCCGTCTTTTTTGGGCACGAGCTTTTGACAGATGATGTAGGCCAGACCGAGCGAGAGCTGATTTCGCACTTCAGCCTGTCTGCCGGCTGGAAAATAATCCAGGATTCGCGTCACCGTGCCGGTGGCATCTCTTGTGTGCAGCGTGGAAAAAACCAAGTGACCGGTCTCGGCGGCCATAAGTGTCATGGCTATAGTCTCGGGGTCGCGCATTTCGCCGACAAATATTATATCGGGGTCTTCCCGCATCATTTCCTTTAATCCCTGAATGAAGGATTTGACGTCCCTTCCTACCTCGCGTTGCGAGACAATCGAATATTTCTGCTGGTAGATGTATTCTATGGGGTCCTCGACTGTTATGATTCGGCAGGCCTGTTTTTCGCTGATTCTGCCGATAAACGAGGCAATTGTCGTGGATTTTCCGGCACCGGTGATACCGGTTAAAAGGACCAGTCCGTGTTTGAGATTGACAATATCTTCCCAGACATTATTTGCAAAGCCGATATCTTCTATTTGGGGAACATCCAGCGACAATGCTCGGATGGCGGCAGCTATTCCGTCGTTTTCTTTGAAGATATTTATCCTAAACTGTAGCGAGCGCAGCCGATAAGAGCAATCGACGCTATTCTGGCTCTTCAGCTTGTGAAGATTATCGTCGCTAAGCAGCGGATAGATAAGTTGCTTAGCCATGTCCGTCGTCACGTCTGGGCCTTTAAGTTTTACCAAGTTGCCGTCGATGCGATATGTAGGCGGCGCGCCGACTTTGATATGCAGGTCTGAGACCCGTAACGCGCCGTGCTTTTCAAAGTAGGTCAGCATATCAAGAATGCTGAACTGGCCCATTTTTTCGGTTGGATAAATCCTCGCTGTTTCAGAACATCCTTCAGCCATATTTGTCTCTACCGCAAATACTATGCAACCTATTTTGGTACCATTAATTAGTATATCAGCGCAACTTTTACAATGCAAAGGTTAAGTTTAGCCGTCGCCGGCACTTCATCCTTCGTAGTTCCAGACTTCGCAGCCGCTACGGCGGAGTAGGCACTACGGAGAACGGGTTATTAAGGTTTTTGGTTAATATTTCTATAAACTAAAAAATTCAGCAAAAAAAACTTGACAAAATTGAATAATTTCATCTAATATATAATGCAAAGCGAAGCAGGCTTAAAAAATATTATAATTTTTTTGCCATCATATCTTTTCAATATCATTTATATCACGCCTGCCCTTGACAAATTAAAAGGTTTTCTGGTTTTGCAGCACAACAAGTGCGGCTTCTCTGGATTTTTTCTCAGGAAAACAAGAGCCTCGGGAATACAAACTTGAGCGTATACGTTTGCCGTAAGGCATCCCCTAGCGGACACCGAACCGACCCGCTTGGTATAAATGCGCCCTGCGGGGTGCCATTATATATTTATCATTTTTTTGAAAGGGCAGACAAATGAGAGGGAAAGCAAATCTTAAAAAATGGGTATGGTGTGTGCTGATTTTGTTGTTAGGGACATGCACGGCTGAAGCAGATAAAATCATCTATGTTGACGATGATGCTACCGGCGCTAATGATGGTTCATCCTGGGTAAATGCCTACAACTACCTTCAGGATGCTTTGGCTGCTGCTTCGCAAGGTGATGAAATTAGAGTCGCTCAGGGAATTTACCAGCCCGACTTGGGCGGCAATAATACTACCGGCGATCGAAGAGCAACATTTCAGCTTATTAACGGCGTGATTATTAAAGGTGGCTATGCAGGCTTCGGTGAAGCTGATCCTAACGTTGTAGATGTGAACCTGTATAAAAGCATCCTTAGCGGTGATTTAAATGGCGATGATGTCGAGGTCGAACCAAACGATCTGCATCTGCCCAAGGTATTTGATATTCCTACCAGAAAAGACAATAGCTGCTATGTAGTTACCGGAAATCACGTGGATGAAACTGCTGTACTCAATGGTTTTACTATCACTTCTGGACTTTGCAGCTTTATTGAATATAGTGACAGTAACCCATACGCTCAGGGAGGAGCAGCTATCAGAATCGAATCCGGCAGCCCACAAATACTTAATTGCCGGATCACCGATAACTATGCCCGCTTCGGTGCAGTTCTTAACAACGACAGTAACTCAACCTTTGTAGGCTGTGTATTAAGCAAAAATTATGTATCTAACCTCGTTAATATATCAGGTAATCCTGTATTTACTAACTGCATATTCGAACAAAGTGAGTTTGGGATGGAGAACCACGATGGCAGCAATCCCATGTTGACTAACTGCGTTTTCCGAGAAAACGTGTATGGGATGGAGAACCGCGATGTCAGCAGCCCTATGTTGATTAACTGCGTTTTCCGAGAAAACAATTATGGTATGTATAATCTATACACCGGCAACAAAGTGGTACTTAACAATTGTAGGTTCATCAATGGTGGGGGAATATCTAATTGGGGGCGTAACAATAGCCTTATATTGGTTGATTGTATATTCAGTAACTCAGGAATATCTAGTAGTAGCGGTGACAATTTAATACTTAACAATTGCTTGTTTGAAAATGGATGGGGGGGAATATCCGCTCGGGGATGCAGTCTTACGCTGAGCAATTGCATATTTAGCAGCACCTTGGGATTTTTCGGTGGTGGAATAGAAAGCATTGACAGCGATTTAGTCCTGTACAACTGTAAATTTATTGGTAACGTGGCAGAAGCTGGCGGCGGTGGCATAAATTGCGCAGGCGGGAGCATTAGATTATATGGCTGTGTATTTAGCGGAAACTCAGCAGGTCATGGGGGAGCTATAGACAGTATAAATTGCTCGTTAGTACTTCAAAACTGTTTACTTAGCGATAATTCCGTGGAGCGTGGGGGTGCTGGGATAGATGCTGGTGGGGGTACAGTAATGCTCTATAATTGCACTTTAAGCAGCAATACAACAGAGCGGTGGGCAGGCGGTGGGATTGATTATTCTGGAAGCAGAAATAATATTACATTGACCAACTGCATTTTATGGGGCAATACGCCTAACCAAATTAATGGCGAAGCTTCCGTCTCATACAGTGATGTGCAGGGAGGATTTCCAGGCGAGGGCAATATTGATGCTGATCCATTATTTGCGGACCCGAATAATTGTGATTATCATTTAAAATCGCAGGCCGGCAGATGGGACCCAGTCAGTCAAACCTGGATTCAGGATGACGTTACCAGTCTTTGTATCGATGTCGGCGATCCACGCTCGGCCTGGTTTGCTGAACCAGAGCCGAACGGCCAACGCATAAATATGGGAGCTTATGGCGGAACGTCAGAGGCAAGCTTGTCTCTCGCAGCCAACTGACCTAAGATGAGTGACTTTGCCACAGAAAATCAGCAGGTGGTGGTGTACACTGTAAACAGAAAAGATTTAAGTTTAACCGTTGCCGGCAAGGAAACGGGTTTTGAGGAGATCTAAAAATGAACAGGTGCAAAAATCTTAATATTATGCTGATAATCTGGGTTTTTATAATATCAACGCTAATCTGCACATCTTCTGAGGCAGAGGTCATCTATGTTGATGATGATGCTTCCGGTGCTAACGATGGCTCATCATGGACCGATGCCTATAATCACCTTCAGGATGCTTTGGCTGCTGTTTCAGAAGGTGATGAGATTAGAGTCGCTCATGGAGTTTACAGGCCCGACCTGGGAGGCGGTAATACTCCTGGCGATCGAAGAGCGACATTTCAGCTTATTAACGGCGTGATTATTAAAGGTGGCTATACAGGCCTGAGCGGAACCTATCCTAATGTCGTGGATATTAATTTGTATGAAAGTATACTTAGCGGCGATCTAAATGGTGATGACGTCGAAATAGGCCTGCCGGAAAGAGTATTTAATATTCCACCCAGAAAAGACAATAGTTGTCATATAGTTACCGGCAACAACGTTGATGAAACTGCTGTACTCAATGGTTTTACAATCATTGGGGGGCTTTCCGCTTTTGGTGACTGCAACGACACTCCCAGAGGTGGAGAAGCTGTCCGAATTGAATCCGGCAGGGCCAAAATACTCAATTGCCTTATCGCCGCTAACAGTGGCTCAGGAGGCGGTGTAGTCCTTAATAACGACAGTAATTCAACTTTTGTAGGCTGTGTATTTAGCAGAAACTACGGATTACATGGCGCAATGCAAAACATAGCAAGCAGCCCAACAGTTACCAACTGCACATTCGAACAAAATCATAGAGGGATGGAGAACCGCAATAGCAGCCCCGTATTGACTAACTGTGTATTTCAAGATAACAACGAATATGGTATGGGCAATAGTATCGGAAGCAGCCCAATAATTATCAACTGTATATTTGAAAATAACGGGTGGAGTGGGATACGTAGTTTCTTTAGTCGCAATCTTACGCTGAGCGGGTGCCTGTTTAACGGCAATACGGGATTTATGGGTGCTGGTATAGATAGCAGTCACAGCGATTTGGTACTATATAACTGTAAATTTATCGGAAACCGTGCAAATGCTCATGGTGGCGGAATATATAGCACAGGCGACAATATTAAGCTCTACAATTGCATATTTGGCAGCAACTCGGCAGATATGGGTGGAGCGATAGCAAGTCACTATGTCAGGTTGCTGACGCTTCACAACTGCATAATCAACGATAATTCGGCGGATTATGGGGGCGGCGGAATAGATATTTCTTCCGGTAAAGTGATGCTCTATAATTGCACTTTAAGTGGCAACACAACAAAGCGGTTGTTTGGTGGTGGAATTGACTATTCTGGAAGCAAAAGTGATTTTACATTGACCAACTGCATTGTATGGGGCAATACACCGGACCAGATTGATGGCGAAGCTATTGTCTCCTATAGCAATGTACAAGGCGGCTTGCCAGGGGAAGGAAATATCGATGTCGACCCATTATTCGCAGACCTGGCTAATGGCGATTATCATTTGAAGTCTCAGGCCGGTAGATGGGATCCAGTAAATCAAACCTGGATTCAGGATGATGTTACCAGTCCCTGTATCGATGCCGGCGACCCGCGTTCAGCCTTGTCAGAGGAACCACAGCCGAACGGCCAACGCATAAATATGGGAGCTTATGGCGGAACGTCAGAGGCAAGTTTGTCTCTCGCAGCTAACTAAATCAGAGGCCAGAAGTTGGAAATTGTCAATCTGATTTTGCCGTAAGGCATCCTTTTCGGGACTGTCTTCTTTATTTTTTCTTATTTGCAGCAGCAAGCCAATCCTTGAGGTTTTTGGCTAATATTTCCACGTCTTTTTTCTGCATAATATGGTCGATGATTGCCGGCGGCACTCTAATTTTTACCATCGCCTTATGAGCCCTTTGCCAGAGTCGGTCTTTTTTAGCCTGTGAATCGGCAAGGTATAATTCTGTTACCAGCTCGCTTAGCTTCTGGAGCATTATCGTATCGAGGTTATTGTAATAACCTGAAAAAACCATCTTTTGATATTCCGAATACTCTCTTGTGGCCATAGCAATCCTCTTATATATCCAAGATGCTCTCTTTTACAGGAAAGTTTTAGATAAATCAAGTTATCGATATTATAGTATTGGTTTTTGTTGGCCTTGATTGAATAAACAGCTATAATTCGTTCTGCGTTGACCGTGAAGTAATCCAGCCCTGTGGGAATACAACGCCGCTTTGCAGGAGTTAAAGCGTATCAAAGGACGATATTAGAGTTAGTATGGGACAAAAAACTCCGGTTATTTTGATTATTTGCACGATCATGATCTTGCTGCCCGTCCTCCGTAGCACTGCGGAGGGTGGATCGGCGGAACTATCGTCAGCCAGTAATGTCATAAGGCATCTTGACGATAATGAAAGAGAACCGTTCTTCGTCGGTCAGAATATGCACTTGGCCGGGCGAGAGGTTGTAAGTCATCAGATAAATACTGAAAAGGGACCCGGCCATATTCTTGTTTTTCCGAAGGGGTTTTCGATGCTGTTCGGGGCTAATAAGTTCTCCAGCGACAGTGCCGTGGTCTGGCTGATAAGCGTAATGACCAAGCCCGGCGACGGCGTCTTGGATGGTTACGAAATGAGAATATATCTGCATGGCAATGTATCGGCTGAAGACGCAAAAAATGCCGAGACAATCGCTTTTAAGTGGGTGCTGACCGAACATGGCCGAGCGGTGGTAGCTCGATTTGGTTTTAGAGGTGAAATCTTTGTGACCGCGGAAAAAAGAGAAACTGCTGACCCTCGCGGATTAGAGCTTTACGTAAAGGCCTTTACCACAGTTGGTCCTGCCGAACCACAGCTCAAACCAAATCTGGAATTACCGGCTGAAGGCTTGGAGTTTGAAGAATCGATCATTATCTTGCCTGAAGAGAGAAAACCTCATTTTGCGTATCCGATTAATCTATCGCCTGCAGGCGAAGTTACACCACAGACGACATGGGACCCCAAAGCAAAGATTGCGACGGTAATCGGCAGGTTCTATGTTTGGCAAAAACAGGATGAATCCGGCCGATTACTGGAATTGCAGGCTGATAATGCGGTAATATTTTTTGCCGAGCAGGCTGATAAAGAGACCGACGGGGCCGGAAGTATCGAAGATATTTTGGCAGCAGGGACAGTGCAGGCGATTTATCTATCCGGCAATGTGCTAATGACGCAAGGACAGCGAACGATCCGGGCCGACGAGATGTACTACGATTTCAGCCTGAAACAGGCTTTGGCGATAAACGCTGTACAGAGAACCTTTGACTCCTCAAGAGGGATTCCGATTTATATCAGAGCGGCTAAGCTAAGGCAGGTGGCTGAAAATAAATTTGCTGCTGAGAACATCACCTTGACAACCAGCGAATTTTATCTGCCGCAGCTTTCGGTAAATGCTTCGCAGGTAAAAATCACCGATACGACGCCCGTTGATGAGCGAACCGGCATGCTCTCCGATGATAGTTTCAATGCTGAGATGTGGGATGTGCGGTTTAAGAGGTACGATAAAACATTTTTTTATTGGCCGTATGTGCAAAGTGATCTGCAAAGACCCGATACTCCGCTTAAAAGCTTAAATACCGGCAGTGACAAAACCTGGGGAACGTCAATTGAGACACAATGGTACTTGGCCAGACTGCTGGGATTACATGAGCCGAAAGGAACAGATGGCACTTTTGCATTGGATTATTACAGCAAGCGAGGCATTGGTAGCGGTATAAATGTTGATTATCAAAGAGAGAACAGTTACGGCAGGATTTTAAGTTATGTAATCAAAGACCACGGCAAGGATAGGCTTGGAAGAGCTGGGGGCCGGAGAGACCTTGAACCGCCGCGTGACCTTCGCGGTCGGTTCCGCTGGCAGCACAAACAATTTCTGCCGTACGACTGGCAACTTACCGCCGAGTTGAGCTATATCTCTGATAAAAATTTCGTAGAGCAGTTTTGTCGCACCGAGTTCAATACCGATAAGGGGCAGGAGACACTCCTTCATTTAAAGCGCATCAAAGATAACTGGGCCCTGGCCTTTTTAGGCAAGGCCCGGCTAAACGATTTTCAAAGTGACTTAGAGGAGCTGCCCACTGCTGAGTTCCACTGGACGGGTCAATCATTTTTTAACGACAGGCTGACATTTTATAGTGATAACCAGTTTAGCCAATTTCGCCAGCGTTACGGTTACAGCACGACCGCTTTGAAGGATTTCTTCACATTTACTTCAACGAGAAATGAAATGGACATGCCCATGACTTTCGGCAGATCAAAAGTGGTGCCTTTCTTAGCGGGCACAATCGGATATGAAAACGGCAACGGTTTTCGTACCGACATCGACGGCTTAACAAAGCCCGCTGAAACCACTGTTTGGCTCGGCGAAACGGGTGTGCGAGCAGCAACGCAACCTTTTTGGAAGATTTATCCCAATGTCCAATCACAGCTCTGGGATCTGAAGGGCTTGCGGCACATTATAAGTCCACATTTAACAGCCGTTGCCTATACCCAGAACGAATCGGTCTTTGAGCAGCGCGACACACTGAACATAGGTCTTTCTCAGCGGCTGCAAACAAAGCGAGGCATCGGACTTCGGCGAGCTCCATCCGGGTCTGAGTCTATCTTCGAACCTGGGCATCGGGGTCGAAGACAGTCGAGCCGCGACAAAGAAGGTACTGTTGACTGGATGCGCCTGGATACAGATGTTACGTGGATAAATAATTCGAGTGATCCATCATCGGCTGGGCCTGGCCCGGATCGATTCATCTGGAACAAGCCTTTTATCCCGATAATCGACAGACGCACCAGTAATATATTTGGCCCCAGACGCAATTACTTCTCAGCAGACTATATATGGAATCTGAGCGATACCACGGGGCTTTTGAGTGATATGAATTTTGACATGCAAAGCGGAGTGGTGCAGCAATTTGGTATCGGTGTATCGGTCCTGCGCTGGCCTAATTTAACTTATTATGTCGGAAGCAGATATTTAAAGCGGCTTGAGAATGGTTACGGCGAGAAAGGCTCAAATGCGTTTATTCTCGCAGGTACGTATGTGCTTGACCCACGATATGCAGTTGTCTTCTCACAGCAGAATGATTTTGACTATGGCGTAAATGTACGCAGTGAAATATCTTTTGTAAGGCGTTATCACAGGGTTAATTTAGCTCTTACGTATAGTGTGGATGAGTCGATGAAAGACCGTTCAGTAGTATTTAGTATATGGCCCGAAGGTTTGGAGGAATTAGCCTTTGGGTCAAAAAGATATATGAACATTGGCAGCTCGGCGGATTATTAACAATTTGCCATTGACTATGATTGATTGTTGGATTATACAGCGCATTTGGTCGATAATTTTAGTTTGGGAGCTCGTGCTTCGCAGCGGAGCGCAGCTTCGCAGAGTAGCAACTGAAAATTAAAGGAGACAATTATGCCGTTGGTAAATACCAGAAAAATGTTCGAGATGGCTTATAAAAATGGCTATGCCATTGGCGCTTTTAATGTAAACAATATAGAGACTTAAGAATGGGTAGCAAAGTGGAATTTATACTGCAACTGCTAGGTGCAATAGGTGCCGTTGTTGCCCTTATTGCTTTTGCGCTGCAAATAATAAGAATTCGTCAAGGACCAACATGGAGTGATGCTCTTAGAAAGGCCAGGAAAGTATTGGACAAAATTAACCAATCAGATTGGGAACCGACTGTAGTGATTGGCATTGGCAGGAGTGGGGGTATCTGGGGAGGATGGCTTGCCGGAAACCTTGGGTCGAAACCATTCCTAGGCATCGAAGAGTACTATGTCCCAAATCCCCATGGACGAGAAGTTCACTTTCAGGGAGCAGAGAAAGTGCTTTCTGCCCTTGAAGAGTTCAAGGAATTTGGCAATAACGTCTTACTTGTTGAGGGTGCTTCGTCTACAGGACAAACATTCACAGGTTTCATGGAAAAATTCTCAGATCAGCTTAATTTGTGGAATATTAAAAAAGCTGTTCTCTACAAGAATCCGGCTGCCGCAGTAAATATTGACTTCGTAGGCAAATCTTTAGAGCGATGGCCTGAGAGATTTCCATGGCATGACCGACGGGGTAAATGGCACCGCTACCTGCGAAACGGCAGCAATAATAAGCCGTGGTCATGAGCGAATTGCTTGTCTGTAAAAATTATTCTTGAACAAAAGATACATGACTTCTAATTGTGTTCTGGTTGACTGACTTTGGGATATTCATATAATATAAATTTTAGGTTTTTCGCAGAAGGGAAGAAATAAGTTGATGTTCGACTGATAACGTATCATGAGCGGAACCTCTTGACTTAACAAATAGTTTTAGTTTTTAAGGTTGTGTAGCAATCAAAATGAAAGGAAAATGTATATGCCATTACTCAAAGATCTCTGCACCGATCCCAAAAAAACCGTTTCCAGAAGACCAACTCTTGAGACCATTGCGCGAGATGGAAATTTAGGGCGAGCAAGGACGGCTGAATTGTACAACATGTTTTACGTACACGGTCCCGGCCAAGGAACCATGCTCAGCCTGCCGTTCGATCAGCTGGTCGAACACGGTATTGGGCATACTCTCAAGTGGGAAAGAGCGGCCGATCCAAGGGCCGTTATTGAACTGGCTAATAAAGGAAATTTTTCTGCACTGGCTCTCTCTATCGGTCAAGCCGAGAAGTATCAGAACCTAATTCGGCCCGACTTGCCGCTAATCGTTAAGGTTGATGGACACTTCCTCATAGGAAAAGAAGTGGTTTATCCTAGACAATCTAATATGGCTACTGTAGAAAGAGCTATTGCAGCAGGTGCGAATGCAATTGGTTTTACATTTTACATTGGTGGTGAAGAAACTGAGGTAGATGTGGAAAGAGTCGCGGAGCTAACAGACATCGCGCATCAGTACGGAAAGCCTGTATTCATGTGGGCATATGCTAGAGGACCACTACCAGAAAAAATGGGTGTGGACTGCTTATACTGGTGTGCACAAGGAATCTCTGCAGCGGAATCAATTGGTGTTGATGTCGTCAAACAGAAGTACCCTGCGCCCGCTAAGGATAGGGAAGTGTACACAAGTTATTTGAGTGATATCGGAGGAGTAAAGGGATATTTCTACGCGAAGATGCCGGAAGTTGCAAGCCTTCTCGAACTCGAACCTAATGAACCCGGTAATATGTCTTACGAGTTGCATGTCAAGAGACTTAATTTCCTAGCGCAGATATCACCCAACACGTTCAAAATCATGTCAGGCGGACCCAAATTTAAGGATCCTCAAAAGGATCTGGTTGAGACAACAAAAGCTGTTATGGATTCGGGTAATGAAGGCCGCATTGTCGGTCGAAATTTATGGGGCAGACCAGTAGAAGAAGCGCTCGAGCTTAACAAGGTCATAGTCGATCTTATGCGTGATGAAAAATACAAAAGAAAGCTGTCTGAATCACGTTTTACTGGGAAATACTGACCCCAATTACGGTTAACAGTGAAAAACTCGTGTGCTTACTTGCGCCTTATGGGGTCAACGTGATGAGATAAGGGATTTAAGTATTGTCTTAAGGAGAATAAAGAGCTGACGAAAAAGGTAATCATGTATGTGCATTCTAAAGGTGTGTTCGTTGAGGCAGATATAGACAACCTCACCGGGATCAAAAGTAAATTCTCGTTGATGAAAAGGGTGCTATCCTAAACTAAGCCCGACGAGGCAGAAAGATTTGTGGCGGAGACAAACTGTGATTTGCTAGCCGTGGCCTGCAGCACAAGCCACGAAGTTTACAAGTTCAAAAGCAAACACAAGATTGCTGTTGACGTGATACAGCAGATAACAGAGAAGCTACCTGGATCTCCAATGGTGATGCATAGCTAAGGCAGTGTGTTGGAATAGTTCGTCGATCTTATCACCAAGTACGGCGGCAAAATGCTCAACGCGATGGGTGTCCCGGAAGAATTGATAAGCAAAGCTGCAAAGATGGCCATTTGCAAGGTCAATATCGATACGGATTTGCGATTAGCACTGACGGCTAAAATCAGGCAAGTCTTTGTAGAAAAGCCGCGTGAATTTGATCCACGTAAAAACCTCGGTCCTAGCATAGAAACAATCAAAGAAATGGGCAGGCATAAATTACATGTACTTGGTTGTGCCGGAAAAGAAGTCATGTGCGTGTAAACTTGTCCCCGCAGAAGCGAGGATTAGATGTTCGATACCCGATGCATGACGGAGCCTCAAGACAGAGCAAAGCTCTGCACGAGATCAAGCCCGACTTCGACGGTGCAGACTATTAACAATTCGCTATTAATTGTTTATAATCATAATTTTTATTAAACATTGTATTTGGTCGATAATTTTAGGATAAAGAGGCCAGAGAAATTTAAAGAGAAAATTATGCCGTTGGTAAATACCAGAAAAATGTTCGAGATGGCTTATAAAAATGGTTATGCCATTGGTGCCTTCAATGTGAACAATATGGAAATCACGCAGGGTATTATTGACGGCATCGCTGAGGAAAAAGCCCCACTTATTCTTCAAATATCAAGAGGCGCCAGGGATTATACAAAAATAAGTTATCTCAAGGCGATTATCAATGTAGTGGTTGAGGAGAATCCAGACATTCCCATAGCTATACACCTTGACCACGGTGATACCTTCGAAATCTGCAAGCAATTCGTGGATGATAGTTTTACCTCGGTAATGATTGACGCTTCAAGCCGGTCGTTTAAAGAGAATATCGAAATAACTAAAAAGGTAGTGGAATATGCGCATCCAAGAGACGTCTGTGTAGAGGCTGAATTAGGACAGTTAGGTGGGATTGAAGAGGATGTTGCGGGCGTAGATGATGTGCGTAAGCATCTGGCCGACCCGGATCAAGCGGTAGAGTTTGTTGAAAAGAGCGGCTGTGATTCATTGGCAGTTGCCTGCGGTACCAGCCATGGAGCCTATAAATTCAAGAGTGAACCCACGCTTGCTTTTGACGTAATACAGCAGATAGGAAAGAATTTGCCGGGATTTCCTCTGGTGATGCAAGGCTCAAGCAGTGTGTTGAAAGAATTCGTCGACCTTATCAACAAGTACGGCGGCAAAATGCCAAATGCTATGGGAGTCCCTGAGGCATCGATCAGTAAAGCCGCGAAGATGGCCATTTGCAAGGTCAATATTGATACGGATTTGAGATTGGCACTGA
>CAZQKO010000008.1:0-1960 GCA_964593945.1 uncultured Pirellulales bacterium
GATATACGCAATACGCGATACGATATACGCAATACGCAGAAGGAAATGGAGTTTTGTTATGACTTCTGATGCCAAGATTGGCCTTTTGCTGGGTTTAGTCTTCATATTTATCATCGCATTTATCATTAACGGTCTGCCGAGCTTTCGTCATAAGACGAACAGCAATGAGCTAACTACTAATATGACTACCTTTGATGATGATCAACTGGGCATAGGAATAAAAGAGCGTAAAACCCAGGAGACCTTAAGTAGGATGGAGCTGGATGAAAAGCTTTCGTCTCAGGATGTTCAAGCCTCAGCGGACGGACAGGATATCCGCTCAATAACACCGCTGCCGGAAGGCCTTTCGATGGCCAAGGGGCCCGATAAGAGCACCGAAATCGAGCACAAAAATCCTTTACCAGCTGGTGCTCAGGAAACCATGGTTAAAATCCAGCCGGCCTGGCCAAAGTTCTATGTTGTTAGCGAGGATGACAATCTGGCCAGCATAGCCAAGAAGTTATATGGTCCTGAGCAAGGCAACAGAATGATTAACATCGACAGGATATTCGAGGCCAATCGCAGACTGCTGAAATCTCCTGATGAGATCTACGTTGGGCAGAAGCTCGTAATACCGCCGCCGTCGAATTTAACACAGGACGAAAGCAAAATAGATGGTGTCTTCTCAAGCACAATGTTTGAGAAGGTCGAATCTATCAGCAGAAAACTTCTTTCGGTAGATGGTGGTGGAACCAAAGATGAAAGGTGGTACACCGTGCGTGATGATGATAATCTTTGGAAGATAGCTGCTGCTCAACTTGGAAATGGTAGTCGGTATACCGAAATAGCAAAATTAAATACTGATATTATAGATGACGAGAATAATATCACTGTTGGGATGCGTTTGAAAATACCCGCTCGATGAAAAATGGGATTCCGATTTCGATATATTTTTGGTATTTTCTGGTTTACATTTGTTTTACTCCTTGCCGTTTTTCTGCGTAGTGCCAATAACCGTATTTTCTATAAGCTTTGTACATACAAAGCCGAGCAAAGCCGGTTAAAACAACAGCTTGGCAATAAGCAGCTCCAATTAGAAAGCCTGATAAATCCCGCTGCGGTATCAGCGAACCTGCGGTAAGATTTGGATTTTCGATTTCCGATTGCCAATTGTCGATTTGAAATCGAAAATCGTAGATCGAAAATCGTCAATTGGCCCTGGTGGTGTTTTTATTTTATGAATTATAAGGATAATGAACAATAAAAGTGTCCGAGTTATTATTGTCCTTTTATTGCTTTTGATCAGTGCATTCTTGGCATTAGCCGGACGCTGTTTTTATCTTCAGTTTTTCAAGGGCGACCATTATATTGACGTTTGCCTCAAACAGCAGAGGTCTTTCTATCCTCAAAAACCTCAGCGCGGTGTGATTCTCGATCGTTGCGGCAGGGTGCTGGCCGCAAGTAACAGAATCCGAATTATTTTTGCTGAGCCGCGGCTCATAAAAGACCCCAAAACCACGTCTAATAAGCTTGCACCAATTGTGGGTATGGGTGCACATGAAATTTGTGAGCTTATCATGGAAAGCAAAAATCCAGGCTTTATAAAAATAAAAGCCGGTGTTGATGAAGAGAAGTGCCGGGCAGCAAGCAGAATTAACGGAATAGGTGTTCAATATGATTGGCTAAGACATTACCCGATAAGAAGGCTCGCGGCTCATACGATCGGTTTTATAAGTCTCGATGGACGCGGTTTAGGCGGCGTTGAGTTCCAATACAACGCAGAGCTAAGCGGCTCGCCGGGACAGGATATATTTTTAGCTGATGTGCATCGTCGACCTATCTGTCAAATTCAAAACATGTCCCGTTCGGCAAGCTCAGGGCAAGCCTCGAACGAAGCGAAGGATTCGAAATTCGAAACTCGAAATTCCGAGGATGGGTGCGGGATTATCTTAACACTTGATGCTGCCATCCAGGAGTTTGC
>CAZQKO010000008.1:2060-34508 GCA_964593945.1 uncultured Pirellulales bacterium
CCGAGGATGGGTGCGGGATTATCTTAACACTTGATGCTGCCATCCAGGAGTTTGCGCGAGCTGAGCTTATGAAACAGTACGAAATATACCAGGCCGAGTCGGCAGTTGCAATTGTAGCCGATCCGACCAGCGGGGCAATTCTGGCTTTGGTGTCACTACCCGATTTTGACCCGGCGTTTTTAGCCCCCGCCCTCCCGCAAGGGATGGCCAAGCCCACTGCGGCGGGGGTACCTCGGCCACAGGGGCCGAGGCTAATGGCCGACCTGGATAGTTTTCGCAATAGAGCCATAACCGACCAATTTGAGCCGGGCAGTGTTTTTAAACCGTTTGCAGCGGCGATTGCATTGGATGCCGGTGCCGTCAATACGCAGGAAAAGATATTCTGCGAAAACGGAAACTATGTTGGCAAAGGCTTTGGCAGGATTGGTGAATATCGCCAGGGCTACGGCGATTTAACGGTGCGGGAGATTCTGGTTCACTCCAGCAATATTGGAATGGCTAAAATCGGACAAAGGCTCGGCAAAGATAAGCTTTATGAAGGCTTGAAATTCTTCGGCTTCGGCAGAAAGACCGGCATTGATTTACCCGGTGAGGCTGAGGGATTGTTACGGCCTACCAGTGAGTGGACAGGATACAGTGTAACCCGGATACCTTTTGGCCAGGAAATATCTGTAACCGCGATTCAATTAGTTCAGGCCTTCTGCATACTTGCCAATGGTGGCCATTTGGTTCGTCCGTTTTTAGTAAAAGCAATGGTCCCGCCCAGCGCTGGGCGGGATGGCGAGATTGTCAAACTTAAGCGGCCGCCACCTCCTATCGGTTATGTAATCAAGCCGGAAGTTGCCAGGTGGATTGTTACCGAGGCTTTGACCGGCGTGGTAAATGAGGGTACGGGCAAAAAAGCCAGGCTAAAAAAATGGCAGGTGTTCGGCAAAACCGGAACCGCTCAGTTGGCCAACGATGAAGGAGGGGGTTACGCTGAAAGTGCTTACGTGGCCTCCTTTATAGGCGGTGCGCCGGCAGAAAATCCGGCAGTAATAGTCTTAGTGTCGATTCGCAGGCCGAACGTCAAGCTCGGCAAAGGTTACACAGGCGGTACCGTCGTTGCTCCGGTAGTCGCTGCAATACTTGAGAAAACACTTAACTATCTCAGAATTCATAGCGATATTACAGTTCCTAAAAACAAAGACCTCCTTTGGGTCTCATCCCAGAGTAGCGAGAATCCTTAAGACTTCCATCTTGAGGGATGAGACCTGCCCGATGTACACCCTGCCCGCCGTACACTCTGGGCAGGCGGGTCTGGGCAGGCGGGTAGGAAAGCATGGCCAAAATAATCTACGCTGTTGCTGGTGAAGGATTCGGACACAGCAGCAGGTCACATCTGATAGGTCAAAGACTCATTGATGCCGGCCATGATTGTATCTTTGTAGGCTCCAGGAAGTCACTTCTTTATCTGAAACAATACTTTGGTCCGCGGGTAAGAGAAATATTTGGGCTTTCCTTTGCATACGAAAAAGGACGTATAGATAAATCCGAGACCTTGAAAAAGAATCTTCTGAAACTGCCCGAGGCAAACAAGCAAAACGAAGAATTATTCAGGAATCACTTTGAGCCGTTTGAGCCTGACATGGTTATTTCAGATTTTGAGCCTTTCAGCGCATGGTGGGCCTGGCGAAACAGAGTGCCATTCATCAGCATTGATCACGAGCACATGCTTACTCTCTGTAGCCTGGAACATCAGGCGAAAAACTGGTTTTCACGACTGACCGCCAGCGTAGTAACCGAATGTCACTATGTCGGGGCTGTTGCTTATATTATCGTGAATTTTTTTAAGGCGCCTTTGAGGATTGATTCGGCAATTCTCGCCCCGCCTATCGTCAGGCCGATCGTTACTACGCTCCAACCTACCCAAGCGGAACACATCCTGATATATTCCACTACCGGCAAAGGCCGGGACATATTGCAGCAGGTCCTTCATAAATTCAACCGGCAGAAATTTTATGTTTATGGCTTTTACCCCGTTAGAGAACCAATGGAAAAAATCTCTAACGGAGTTAATGAAGATGTTGAATACGCCAATTGCATTTTCAAAAAACGCTCGACCGAAGGTTTTCTGGCAGATTTGGCGAGTGCCCGAGGGGTGATAGCTTCAGCCGGTTTTTCGTTGATAAGCGAGTGCATGTATCTGAGAAAGAAGATGCTGCTGTTGCCCTTAGCCGGTCAATATGAGCAGATGATAAATGCCCACTATATTGAAAAGCTCGGCCTGGGGATTTCTTCTGAACAACTGGACGAAGCAGCGATAACTCGATTCCTCAAGGAAATAGATAAACCTATGCCCGACGACGAAAGAATCCTTTGGCCGGACAATGATAAGTTCTTTCAAATACTTCAGGATTCCCTGAACAGGCTGCACAAGCCGATAAGAATTTAGTGATTGGTGAATGGTAATTGGTTAAATGGAGAACGGTCAAACTGATCGATTTTCAATGTCATTCCCGCGCAAGCGGGAATCCACACTACCGACACACCCATCTTGGCTTGGCTAAATCGAGAAAGGCTTCGCCGTAACGAGTGGAGCACAAATATTTTCTATGATTTATATCAGAAGTCAGATTTTCTGTCCTTTGTTTTCTGCCCTCTGTCCTCTCTGCTCTTGAATTCGCCTGAAATCAGGCCGGATGTAAACAGAATTCCGAACCGTGTGACCAGAGCACCTAACAGAACATAACCCAAAAGCACCTGGAGCATAAGCAATAGGTGTCCGAAGATGCTTTGGCCTTGAGCATACATATCGCCGAATCCAAGTGTTGTCATTGTAACGATAGAAAAGTAAAGAGTTCGCAAGGGCACTAACCACCAGGGAATCGCCAATCCATTCTCGTCTATAAGAAGATTGCTAACTATCCCCGGTGGGGCTAATCGAGCCCAGTGGTAATAGATATTGGCAAAGATAAGCGCCAGTCCAAAGAAGGTAAATATTATCCTACTGGTGGACCTGCCATAATCACTCATCCAGAAGAAGGCTTTAGCCAGCCAGGCCAATCGTGGATGCTGCTCATACCAGTCTTCGCAATTCATCCGTCGTTTGTTGTACTGAAGGAGGTATTTCGTCCTTTCATCTATCCGGCAGCTCTCCAAGCCAACACCGCGAAAATCCGTCTTACGGTCCACACTGCACTCCCAAAAAAGTGTTAAACCATCAACAATACTTGCTGTGAAATCGGCTCCTTCCAGATGAGAAATAGTCAGGTCTGCTCCTTCCAGATGGGCGTCGTATAGATTCGCTCTTTCCAGATGGCTATCTAAGAGGTATGTCCTTTCCAGATGCGCCCAGAGGAGAACCGCCTCCTGAAGACAGGCTTCTTGGAGATTCGCTCCTTCCAGATGAGCAAGACCAAAGCTTGCTCCTTTGAGGTGTGCAAGACCTAGGTCCGCTCCTTCTATATGGGCCTCTTCGAGGTCGGCTCCTTCCAGCCAAATTTCTTCTTCGGGATTTTCCTCCCGCCACTTGTTCCACTCGGAAATGTCCCTTTTGTCAGAGCATTTTCTTAGCAAGTCTAGTTGTTTTGGATCGCATCTGAGTTCTTTTTTTGGCTGGTTCTTTTTATCGTCTGAGTTTTTCATGGTATTGGATTATGGTTTATCAATAATCATTTATTTGTTATTCCTGCGCAAGCAGGAATCCACCCTTATTGAAGGTTCTGGATTCCACATTCCGCCATAGGCGGATTTTCAACAATTGCGGAATGACAGTTCCTCAAGGTGAACTTTTCCCTATATATCCGGCTTCGATGCAGAACTGGATGATGTCACGGGCTAAAGGAGCAGCATCGCTTGAGCCGTGCTGGCCGCCTTCAACAACAACGGCGATTGCGATAGCCCTGCCTTCGCTGGCTGCGTTGCCATCCCCAAGCTGCGTTTGAGGCCTGCCCGCCGTACTCTCTGGGTAGGCGAGCTGCCACGCAAAACCCGCAAACCAGGCGACCTCCGGCGCCTCAGTTGAGCCGGTCTTGCCATAAACCTTCACATCCTGCTCAGCAAAAGCGCTAAGAACCGGAGCGAACTCTCTGTTAGCTGTTCCACCAGTCTCATTGACAACAGCACTCATGCCATCGTAAATTACTTCTAAGGTCTGCGGTGAGATATTAAGGTCGTATTGCGTATTTGCCTTTTCGCGCGACAAGAAAATTTTAGGTGGTTCATACACGCCGCCTCTGGCGATAGTGGCCATGGCGTTAGCCACCTGTAACGGCGTGGCTCGGAAATTTCCCTGTCCTATGCCAAAAAACCTTCGTTCGGTCCCTTCGAGGGCAGGCAGCCGATTGCCGATTGCCGACTGCCAATTGTCGATTATAAATCGTAAATCGTAAATCGTAAATCGCAAATCCAACGTAGGTGGAACAGTTGATATTTGTCCGGGAGCCTGCCTGAAATCTCGTATTGCGTCCGACGCATCACGCATCACGCACGACGCAATACTAATAGTGTGTCCGTAGCCGAATTTAAAAAGCCATTGCTGCAGGACCGAAGGATTAATCCTGTCGGCAAGGCGGGAAAAATAAATGTTACAACTGCCTTTAATCGCGTTGCGGGCTTTATTTCCGCCGGAATTTTCCCACTTCCAATCGTGACAGCTATGGAAACGCGTAAATTGCAGACAGGTGGGCTTTGGAACATCCTGGGCGGGACAACTTATAATCTCATCGGGAGTAATATTGCCGGATTCGAGCCCGGCAACGAGAATCAACGGCTTTATAACTGAGCCGGGTGGATATTGCTTGTTTATTGCCCGGTTTATCAGTGGTTTATTGGAGTCGCCGACGAGAATACCGTAGTCATATCTGGCGCGGTTTAAATCAAAAACCGGCATCGAAACAAGCGCCAGGATGTCACCACTGGCTACCTCAATAACAACCGCCGCCATTCCAGGTCCGCAATTCAGGTCGTGCGGATATTTGGCTAAGTAGTTTTCTATTCTTTGCTGAAGCTCGATGTCCAAAGTCAACTGCACGTCTTCGCCGAACTGGGTCTCGGTTCGACTTATCAGCTGGCGGTCAATATCGTAAACAAGCTCACCTCGTCTGCCGCGAAGTATTGTCTCGCAGACATATTCGACTCCATCTTCCCTTCCGCAGACTTCGTCAACTAAATATCTCGCCAATCTGTCGTTTACGTAGAGTTGTATATCCTGCTGCTGTGTTGCCGGTCCTACCCAGCCGATTGTTTGGGCGGCGGCTGAGCCGTACGGATAAAACCTCTCTCCGATCGGCTGAATGTGTACTTCCTCGATATCCATAAACTCTACCTGAGCCGCAAAAACATCATCATCGGTTTTTAGATCGAGCAGAGGCCAGCTTTTGTGCATCTCGGTAATATTCACCCTGGCTGTCATCAGAAGACGGTTGTTCGGGTCGGGTACGGCTTGTTCAAACTCCACATCCGGATAATTTCTTTTCCACGCCAGATATTGGCGCAGATTCCACATCTGGTCATTTATCTGTTGGATTTTGCTCTCAATATCCGTATAGGTCTGTCCAAAGCGTGTACACTTGCTGATTATTTGCTGCAAATTCTCAACGCCTGCCTGCTGTTCCTTCCGGATTTTAGGCAGGGCGGTCTCGGAGTTGTCTTGTCTGGCGGCTCTTAAAAGTCTTGCTTTTCTGACTCGTTCGTCCAGAAGACAGGATAATTTATAATCTATCGACAGTTGGAATCGCGGCTCATCGACAGCTAAATCCCGCCCCTTTCGATCGAGGATTTTGCCCCTGACGGTCTTTAGCTGCCGGGACTGACCCCGCTTTAGTTCTGCGATATCATCCTGAAGCGATGAGTCGGACAGTAACTGCATTTCTACCAGACGCATCACGCAAACCAGCAGCAGCACCGTGATTATAGCTATAAAGATTTTTACTCGCTTATCATACATTGCAGTTTCGTTAATCGTCTTACGGTTGTGCTGCTTGTTACATATCTCGTTTTACGTTTTACGCAACCGATACGAGCCGCGTAACCGCAACCAATTTACGAAATCTTTAAAAACGTCTGATTCTTCGTCTTTTTGTACGCATCCATAGCTCAGCCGGCAGGAATAAAAACGGCCCGAGTATTGCCGAGTACAATGGTGTCCAAAGCAGCTTAGTGTATGCGTTTAACGGTGCTTGCTCCGGTTTGAGAAACACGAGGAAATAAGCCAAAGCGGCGGTCAGAAAGCCGATTACAAGTATAGCGAGCGACTGATAAGGCCATTTCCTGAGGGCAATGACACCGTTCAGATCTGCCAGCAAAGTCCCGAACAAACCGAAACTGATTAATTGTGGGCCCATTGTTGGGCTGATTATATCAGCGGCGAAACCTATCGCAAATGTTGCTATAACCGCATCAGTGCCTGTAAAATTGACTGCAAAGAACACCAACAGTATTAACAGCAAATCAGGTTTAATGTTAGTAGTTGTAACTGCGACTATGTCAACTAAGCTGGTCTGCAGTATGGTGGCGATAATAACAAGTACTGCAAACCGAATCCATCGCATTAAATTATCCTCGCCTCGATACTCGATACTCGATACTTGATATTCTTCGCCCCGGCTCAGGACTGGCTCGATATTCGCGACGAGGATCGAGCATCCAGCATCGAGTATTATCACGGATTCATCACTATCACAGCTACATAGTTTAGTCTTTGTATGTCACAAACCGGTTCTACTGTTATATCCCAGAGCGAGGGGGCTTTCTCGTCCCTTTTACATTGGGCAATCTTTCCTATAATCATTGGCACATCCAAGAGTCCCGGTTTCTTGTCGGCCAAAACGATGTTACCTTTCTTGACTTTTTGGCTTATCTGAAAAAGCTTAATTTTAGCTGAATTATCGCCTGCCCCCTGCATTATCCTCACTATATTCGATTGTTCTATTTTCACAGGGATTTTAGACGTCGAGTCAGTAAACAGCTTGACTTTAGCTCTATTGGCTGAAACACCGGATATGGTTCCAATGATACTGTTGTCACCCAACACAAACTGGTTCATTGCCAGGCTATCCCCTAACCCGCGATTGATAATCAGCTCGTTTTGCGGCCCTTCCGAGTCTGTAATGACATCTGCTAATACAAATTTCATACGCTCCCAGGCGGGATTAACACGCAATGCCGATAGCTTTTCAACCTCTTTTTGCGCGTGATTTCGTTGCTCGATTATGTCAGCAAGGTAATTTTGCAGTTTGTTATATTCTCTGCGACTGACGACATCTGTGTCCGATGGCGTATCTGCTGCAAGTGTAATGCTTCTGCCGATGCCTAAAGGCCAGCCGAAAGTGCGGGCGAAAGCGAACTGAAATTTATTTGTCACACTCTTCGGAGCAAAGAGGAGGATAAAGCCGCCTAACATAAACCAGGTAAACAACATCCGTCTGGAGATTCTGATTTGCTTCCGTGCCATAATCGTATTGCGTATATCGTATTGCGTAGTGCGTGAAAGAAAATATGCAATAAGCAATACGCATTACGCACGACGAGTTATTCCCATCCCCGTTCGTCGTGGTCCATAGTGTCTTTCCACAACTCGAGGTTTTCCAGGTAAACACTTGTGCCGCGTGCTACACAGCTCAGAGGGTCCTCAACCCTTATTACCTTTAAGCCAGTAGCATTTGCCAGTACCGTGTCCATGCCGCGCAGAAGCGACGCACCGCCGCAGATGTTTACGCCGTTGTCGATCAAATCAGCAGCTAATTCCGGCTCTGCCATTTCCAGCGTTGTCGTAACTGTGTCTATGATCGCAGCTACAGGGTCGCGAAGAGCCTCACGAATTTCCTCACTGGTGATGACGATTTTTCTGGGCAGGCCGGATATAGTATCTCTGCCGGCCACTTCCATCGTCAGCTCCTCTTGCAGTGGAGCAGCAGAACCGACTTGTATCTTAACTTTTTCAGATCTTGGTTCGCCGATAAGCAGATTGTATGTTCTTTTAAGATGATTGATGATCGCTTCGTCCATATCGTCCCCGCCGATACGGACGGATTCAGAGGTAGCGATATCAGCCAGACTCATTATGGCTACTTCTGTGGTTCCACCCCCAATATCAACAATCATTGAAGCGGTTGGCTCTGTAATAGGCAGTCCCGCTCCGATGCCTGCTGCCATTGGTTCGTCAACCAGGTAGACTTTGCGGGCGCCTGCCCGTTCGGCGCTGTCTATGACCGCCCGGCGTTCAACCGCGGTTATACCGCTCGGCACAGCAATTACTACCCGCGGCCTGACCAGGCCGCCTCTGCCGTGTACTTTCCGGATAAAATAACCCAGCATCGCCTCGGTAATCTCGAAGTCGCTGATTACGCCGTCTTTTAAAGGTCTAATAGCGGTAATCGAGCCGGGTGTTTTGCCGAGCATTTCACGGGCAACCGAACCAACAGCTTCGCCATCATTTAGGACGACGTTGGTCCCTTTGCGTACGGCTACTACGGAGGGTTCATTGAGGACAATTCCCTTGTCGCGGACACAAACCAAGGTAGTACAGGTACCCAGATCGATACCCATATCCATACTGAACCATCCCAAGAATGTGTCCAGAAACACGTTAGACTCCTTTCACAGTTTTTCGCTAATCCGCGATGGCGAATCAGCTAAATATTTTTATATTATAGAGAGCGGGTTTGTCAATAGTTAATTAACTATGGTATTTTGAAAATTGTGCCATATTGAGTATAGCATGTATAGGCGACATAAACCGCTGTAGCCAGAACGATGAAAAATGCTATCGCAATCATAGCCGTATAAATATTGCTGGGTACGAACACTCTTTTACTACGAGTCTGCCCATTAGGACTCATATTATAACCTCACAGAAGATAGCGTACAGAATATATTTATATTAAAGATTGATTGCTATAGATTAGTACTTATGCTGTCGCCCGGTTGCGGTTCATATTGTACGAGCTCCAGGCGACCAACGGCTTTTTCAGGCTCAACGTCTAAAATCACGATATCACAGATAAACTGGTCACCGCGAGTTACGTGGAATCTCATGTTCTCTGCGACGCCGTGTGCTTTTCCTATGGATATTTCTGCTATTTTATTTTTTATGTCCACATTGGCTATACGACCTTTCAAGCCGATATCTCTGGTCGGAAGTGGAACCAGGGCCGGACGGGCCGTATCTCTTATTGTTGTAACCGGCGCCGGTGGGGCGATGACCTTGCCATACTGGCGTATGGGCTGGTCTAACCTGGATTGCAGGGCGGTGTTTTCTTCGAGCAGGCGTTTGTTTTTTTCGTCTAAAGTTGATATTATCGCCAATTTTTCAAGAAGAAGCCTTGCAGTTTCTTTGTGCTGGCTCTGCTCTCTGATCAGGTCGGCTTCGACACTTTTCCATGTCTTAATGGTTTCTTCTAATAAAGATCTTTGGTCCTGATTGGTTTTTGTGAAGGTTGCCACTTCGGCAGCAAAACCATCTACTCTCTGAAGCAGTTGCGATTTTTCCCGTTCGGCTTTGTTAAGCTCACCTTGTATCTGTTCAATTTTGATATTGAGTGCGGTAATTTTATCATTTAGCTCTTGTCCAAGCCGATTCATTTGCTCTGTTGTTTTTCCTAATTGCTGCTCGGCACTCATCCTTTTCTGTTGTATACCCTGGTGCCTTACGTTTAATTGGTCATATTTCTGTCTGTAGTTATCGGCGTTGGCTACGTATGTTACTACAATTCCGGAAAGGAAAATCGCTGTTATAGTAAGTAAAACCATTAAAATCTTTGTAAGCGTGCTCAAGATAAGCTCCTTTCACTAATTAGTTTTTTCTGAAAATGCAATCAGCTCCGCACATAAAGAACGTCCGGTAATTTTTACTCTCCAACACACCCTTCGACTTCGCTCTGGACAGGCCGCCCAGTAAAAAGAGTTAAGCCGTGGTGTTAGGATTTTCTACTTTAATTTTACGTTTTGAGATTGTAAAGGTCAAGCTATTTTTACTAAATAGCCCAAATAAAAATGGACAAGAAATACCCCCAAATAAATCTGGTTATGTGTTTAGTCACATGTTGTCCAAGGCCATCCCTAAGTTCAGACTCCTCGTTACTGGAGTCCTGCGCTTGGGGCTGCCACCCTTTATTTATCACTTTTATTGGGTGGTAGCCTCAATCCCGATTCATTCATCGGGATTGGGGATGGTTTTTCCCCTGGTTAAACACGTACTTATTGCGGGGTTATCTGCGGTCATTTTCGGGTTGTACATTGTAAAACGGCCTTAGCAGCGGCAATACGGACGGTTTTTGATTCATCTCTTAGAAGCTGTGGCAGATATTTTTTAAGGCTTTCTGTGCCAATTTGGCCTATCGCCAGTGCTGTCAGCACTTTAACGCGTTCGAGGTCTTTTTTATCCAGGCTGGCGGTGAGATTTTTTTCGAAAACCTCGAGAACTTCCGGCTCTCCGGTGCTGTCTCTGAGTTTGCCGAGCTGCTCGGCTGCCGCCAGGCGAACCTCCAATATATCATCATCCAGCTTGGTAATCAGCACGTCCTGGGCTTTTGCCGTTTTCAGTGCTGCCAATGCCCTTATGCCCACAATTCTATCGTCGGCATAGCCGCTATACGCTATCGCCCAGACCTTGGGTAATATTCGTTCGTCACCCAGCATTGCTATAGCTTCAACTGCATTGAATCTAACCTTATCGCTCGAATCTTTGCGTTGCAAAGCCCAATACAAGAGTTTCAATGCGTCCGGATTGCCGCTTTTGCCTAATAGTAGGGCTGCGTTAGCTCTGACGGTCTGGTCATCACTGGCTATGGCATCGCGAAAGATTTCAAGATGCTCAGGATGCCCGAGCTTGGTCATTGCGTATGCAGCGGCGATTCTGATGTTTTCATTCGAGTCGTTTAATAAATTTTGTATCTGACTTTTAGCCAGGGAGTATTCCAAATCAGCTACAGCCAAAATAGCCAAGAATCTAACCGGTACAGCTTCATCCTCTAACAGTCGTTGTACTTTGGGCATCAGCATGATTTGTTTTGCATCTGCAGCAGCTTCAATTGCATTAGTTCTGATTTGTGGATCTGCGTCGGCTAAACCGGCCTCAATAATCTGTAACGCTTCGTGTATAAGTTTATCAGCAGAGACGGAAGGGGGTAGAAGGTTTGTAGCGGTTTGCACAGATTCATTACAGCCGATGAACATTATCGATATGCAGGAGATAAATAAGACATTTAGTAAATGGTGATTGGTGGCTGGTAATTTAATTTTTACCAAAATATTTTTTAGCCATTTACTATTTAACCTATTACCAATCATCTGCATTATTACGAGTAAAATAGTGCAAGCCGCACAGCAAAAATCCAGCCATTGGCCGTGCTTACTAAAAAACGTTACTCTTTTATCTATCGGCATTTTATCGGCAAACCATCCAGCTATAGCCGTGCGCTGCATTACTTTCCGGGGCAGTGTCCCGGCCAGGAATCCATTTTTTATCCGTCCGAGGCTGTCAATCAGGCAGCTTATGCCTGTATTAACGCTTCGCACGACTGCGAGTCTGTTTTCGACTGCCCGAAAGATGCATATCGCTGCATGCTGAGGAAGTTCCGTGCTGGGCAGCGCCTTATCTTTTCCTTCGGCTTCGCTCAGAGCCTGCCCTGAGCCTGCCGAAGGGACAGGTTTGAATCGGACAAACCAGCCGTCATTGCTTATATTTATCAGCCAATTGATGCGCTTCTGCCCTTGCTTGTCTAAGGCAAATCTTCGTGCAATCGCAGGAATTGTAGCCTCATAGCAAATCATTACACTGAATTTGTAATCATGGCCTTGTCTGTCGGTCATTTCAAAAACGGTGTATTCGCTGCCTGCTTCGAGCGAATGGTCAAAGCCGTATGGATTGAATTTCATCAACAATTTAAAAAGTAAAGGAAAGCTCTTTCTGAAGGGAAGCACCTCACCGAACAGAACTAAGTGGATCTTGTCATATTGTTTTTCGTACTGCTGTCCATTTTTAGTGTACAGAAATGCTGAATTGTATCGTTCCACCAGCTCGGTTTTTGTTTCATCCGGCACACCTCCAAATGCGCCAACGAGCACAAAAGCATTATCTTTTGAGTGGTCTCGAAGTGCCTGGTCAAAAGCCTTCCAGGGGTGTCCAGGCTCCAATACATCCAAGACTTCCGGATTCAATGTCGCCTGTACCATTGTCTCAGGCCAAATGATGAGCTCGGCACCGGTATCGACGGCGGCTTTACTTTTCTGCATTAGCTCGTCAAATATCGCCTGAGATGTTTTTCCAGCGACTTCTGCTTCTGCCCGCAGCGCCTCTCTCTTAACTGACTGCGGAATGTTTGATTGCAATGATGTAACCAACGGCCCATCTGTGACGAATTTGTCAGACTGGTTAATTCTCCACCGTCCGTAAGCAACAGCAGCGACAACCGTTATAGCCACCAGAACTGTTTTAACAAAATTGCTGGTATTAAATATGTTCTTTAAGCGTCGAGTTTTGAGTATCAAGTTGGTAGGGTAGGCTTTAGCCCACCGATAAGATAATGGTGGGGCAAGCCCCACCCTACTGTTTGTCAAGCGTTGAGAATCAATTATCAGTTCAGCTAATAGTCCATTGACCATACCTATCAGAAACGAGACTCCAGCCGCCCCGAATATGTCTGCTATTTGAATGATGGTTGTGTTGTTATATTGGCTGTGAGCGAGAAACCGCCAGAAAAAACCGCCCAAGAAAAGTCCCTGTAACCGTTCAGCCCCGACGAATAGAACACCTGTAGCTAAAAACAGCGGTATCTTTTTTGTTCTACAGTAGCGCAGGCAAAGTGCCACTATCGACCAAAGAACCGCTGTATATGCACAAAAGGCAGCCCAGCCTGCAATCGTTATGGGAAAAATCCAGTAAAGATTGCCGAGCCAGTAACAAAGTGATACTATATAGGCTACAAGTGCTAACGAAAAAGGTCTTGCGTTTGGAGAACATACAAGAATAAATGGAACCAGTGACACCCACGCCAGAAACGACCAGCCAACCGGCGGCTGAATCACCGTCAGCATCACCACTGTGGCGATGAGTGCCAAACCGAGGAATCGAATATTCATCGACTTTGTACTTTTCAATTTCATCCTTCGCAGTCCCGATCAAGTCGGGACGGAGAATGTACGGTAAAATCCCTTAAAGCCGTTACTATCTCTCCGGTACGATATCGCTTTTGGTTGTTCATTCGGACGGCAAATTGATTTGTAAATATTTTCAGAAGGTTTTTGTCAGTCGCAATCTCTTTAGCCGTCCTTTTCATATCGGATAATAGCTGCCTCAATTCACTTAGTTCAACAGTATCGAGAAACAAATTTGCTTTCCTTTGATTTTTTAAATCGGCCAAACGTTCGTTTGCTTTTTCGACGTACTGTGGTGAAGTTTCAATGCCTACATAGTTTCTGCCTAATTGGTATGCCGCTGCCGCAGTGGTTCCGGAGCCGCTAAAAGGATCGAGAACGCAATCTCCCGGATTGGAGCTGACCGCTATGATTCTTTTTAAGAGGCTTTCCGGCATCTGGCAGGGATGCCAGCCTGTGCGCTCTTTGAATGTCCCGCACACGCGGGAGAAGTCCCAAACATCATCCGGCATCTTACCTATCGGATTGGCTCGTCTGTCATTGTAAATCAGTTGTCGGTCCGAAGGCAGCCGCACCGTGTGGTTGTTAAAAGTGAAATTCTTTTTATCTTTGACGAAATAAAATATGTGCGTATGTGCGCGGGCGAATTTGTTTTTTGTCTGCTGGCCGAACGTGTAGTGCCATATTATCCAGTTGCGCATAAAAAGGCCAAGTTCGTCGGCTATAATTTTTACATTCGCAGCGTACTCATCGCCAATGGCTATATAGAATGAGCCGTGTGGCTTTAAGACCTTTTTACAGATGCTCATCCAATTCTTTGTCCAGGCGATATAGTTTTTACTTTTAACCTTGTCGTAGTATTTATCGTATTTGTAGCCGATATTAAAAGGCGGGTCTGCAAAAATAAGGTCAGCGAACGGCTCGCTAATCTCGCTCAAAACCTCTATACAATCGCCGCAGATTATCTTGTTCAGCAATTTCTGCATAGCGATATATTATAAAGTGTTTGAGAGTTTGCAAGGGGAATTGGCAATTCTAATAGTCCGAAGAAAAAGTGTGACGAGGTGACTTTTGACTTTGAGTATATCGTATCTTTCTAATGTGGTCCGATTACCTTTTGCTCCTTGAATACCTTGCCGGTCAGGTAATCGGTGAAGGTAACTTTCACGGTCAGAGGTTCTTTGAACTCGTTGACTTTGTCAGCTACGTCGAACGTTAATCTGTAGTGGGTCATCAAAGCGGCAAACCAAAGCTTTTTTAGCTGGTCTGGCCCAGCATGCCACTGGCCCAGCAGGGCCTGGTCTTGCTCTTTGGACAGGTTCCAAAGCTGTACATCCACATCGCCCGCTGCTTTTATTATGTCACCATCCTGGTCGATCGGCTGTATATAGACAATCAGCTTTTCTTTTTTGCCATCTTTATCTTTATCGTAAAGATTGGTATATCTGCCGATTTTGATTTTTTGAAGGTGATAAAGGTTTTCGCCCTTGACCTGCTCAGGCACACCGGAAAGTGTTTGCACTTGGCTTTTCAATTCTTCGTTTTCACCTTTTACTTGCTCGACCTGTTTTTGAAGCTGTTGATTTTGCTCATTGAGCTTATCAATCTGCATAGCCAAAGTCGTCTGTTCCTTATTTATTTCCAGACAGCCTGAGGTAAAGATCAGAAGACAGAAAATAGAGAACAGAGGACAGAGGACAGAGGACAGAGAGTAGAAAGTGAATGTCCATCTTCCGTCTTCCGTCTTCTGTCTTCTGACTTCTGTCTTCTGTTTTCTCACTTGCCTACGCCTTTCAATCTCCTTACTACGAAGGATGAATCAATCTTCGGCTTCCTCGCCGGTCGGCGTCTCGCTTTTAACTATTTCCGGTGCTTTTTGCAGGATTCGGTCGGCTAATCCGTAGTTAATTGCTTCTTCTGCATTGAGCCAGAGGTTGCGGTCACAATCCTTTTCAATCTTCTCGGCGTTTTGGCCTGTATTTTTGGCCAATATATCATAAAGCCGGGCACGCAGCCGCAGTATTTCCTGTGCTTCGATATCGAGGTCGGTAGCGGGGCCTTGCAATATACCCGTGATTAAGGGCTGGTGCAGGAGTATTCTATTGTTAGCTAATAGGAACCGTTTATCAGGCCTGCCACCCGCCAACAGCACCGCAGCCATGCTCGCAGCCTGTCCGACGCAATACGTTGCGACGTTACAGCGTAAAAACTGCATTGTATCATAGATTGCTAATCCTGCCGTGATTGAGCCGCCAGGCGAATTGATGTAAAAATGAATGTCGGTTTTACTGTCTTCGTTGCTCAGAAATAACATCTGTGCTATTATTAAGTTCGCTGATGTATCGTCAATCACGCCGGGGAGGAAGACGATTCTGTCTTTCAACAGTCTGGAATAAATATCGTATGCCCGTTCGGTTCGGCCGCTCTTCTCAATCACTATCGGTACTAAATGCTCATTAATGCTCATTTGTAATATTCCTCTTCTGATAATTGGTTATTGGTAATTGGTGATTTGTAGTTTAAATAACTATTTAACCATTCACTATTTAACCAATAACCGTTGTTATTTTTCTTTTTTCTTGTCCTTTTTCGGTTTATCTTCTTCGTGCAGCACTTCATCGATGAGGCCATATTCTTTCGCCTCATTGGCGGTCATATATCTGTTTCTCTCGGTCTCGGCAGCAATTTTATCGACCGCCTGGCCGGTGTGTTTGGCCAAAATTTCGTTTATCATAGTTTTGGCTTTCAGGATTTCTTCCGCCTGTATTTTGATGTCGGCTGCCTGGCCACTAACGCCGCCCCAGGGCTGATGAAGCATCACTTTAGCGTGGGGCAGTGCGTGTCGGCTGCCCTTGGTCCCGGCGGCTAATATTATTGCTGCGCCGGACTCAGCTCTGCCGATACAGAATGTTGCCACCGGCGAGCCAACAAAACACATAGTGTCATAAATAGCCATCGTGTCGTCAACGGTGCCGCCCGGCGAATTGATATACAGGCTGATTTCACTGCCGCGTTTAAGATTGTCTAAGTACAACATCTTCATAATGACTTCGGCAGCCCGTGCATACGAAATCTCGCCGATCAAAAACACGATTCGGTTCTCCAGCAGCAAATCGTCGAGGCTCATCTGGCGATAGCGCTGGTATGGGCCTGGGCCGTATTGATTGTATACATCCGGACTACGGGCAGGGACACTATTTTGTAACGCGTTGCAAAACAGTTCATTTATCTCGGGTTGTTCAATAGACATTAATGCTTCCTTATAAAGTTAGTGATATGCTGATTATGTACGCAATTATTTTTCCTCTTCTTTAGTGGTTTTTTTAGCTGATTTGGATTTCTGTTTTGCGGCTGCTTTCTTGGCGGCTTTCTTTTCCCCGCCGGCGGCGGATTCCGTCACTGTTGCCGATTCCAGCAGCTTGTCGATACACTTTCTTTCATGAACCTGTAATTTAAGCTGGGCCAATGAGCCGTCGCGCTCCATTTCTTCTCTCATTCTTTCGGGGCGTCGGCCTTGCTGGATGGCCAATTGAGCAATTTGGCCGTTGATTTCTTCTTCGTTTGTCTCAATTCCAAGCTTCTCAGCGATTTTATCTATGATAAAGAATACCTTGAATTGCCGTTTAGCCTGTTCTTCGCTGCTTGCCCGCAACTGCTCCATCTGCTCTTCGACCTGCTGCCGGGGCAGGCCACGCATTAAAAGATTGACATACTGTCTTTTTAACAGCGTCGCCGAGTGCTCGGCAACAATATCTACCGGCAGGTCAAAATCGGTATTGTCGAGCAGATATTGGTAGATTTGCTCGGTCATTTCTGACCGGCTTTGCTGCTCTAACTGGCTGTGCAAAATATCGTGGATTTTTACACGCATCTCCGCTTCATCTTTAACTTCATATCTCTTGAGGAAGTTTTCATCCAGCTCAGCCGGCTTAAGCCATTTTATATCCTGGATAGCGATCTGAATATCTACCTTTTTGCCGCGAAATTCCTCCTTGAAATATGTTTTCGGCACCTCAACGCTCGTTTGTTTGACGTCTCCAGCTTTAGCGCCGATTAATAGCTCATCGAGTTTCTCGACCGGAATCGCTCCGACAAAACCGTTTTTCCGAACGTATATTTCGGTGTTGTCGAGCTTTTGCTCTTCTTCGATTTGTGGTGAGCTTGCCGAATCCACGCCTTCAGTTCCCTCGACCGCGCTCGGGACAGGTTTTAGAATCACATCCGCGATTATCTGATCTTCAAGCTCAACGGCTCCACCTTCCCGAGGCGCCCACAAGCCCGACCATTTTCGTATCCGCATAATCTCTCTGTCGATCAATTCATCTGTAACTTCGAGCTTTGTTTTGGTTACAGGGATACCTTCAAGCTGCGGCAAATCAAATTGTGGACGCACCTCGACCTCAAAATCAAATTTTAGTGGGCCTGTCTCCGGCAGCTCTATCTTTTCAAAGTCGATGTCCGGCTCGCCGAGCGAGTTTAACTTATTATCTTTTATAGCTGCTGCACTTGCATCAGCCAGTAATTTCAGCTTAACCTGCTCTGTTGCCTCTTTGCCGAACCTTTTTTCCAGAAGCCGCCGCGGTGCTCGGCCCTTCCTAAAGCCGGGCACGAGCGCTTCTTTGCGCAAAGTTTCATATTGCTCATCGGTGGTGCTCTTAATCGTTTCTTCCTGCACTTCTATTGAGACCTTTTTTTTACACGGTCCTGCCTCTTCAATCGTCGCCGTGTATTTTATCGCTGGTGCTTGTTCTTCTCCCGCTTCGGCTTCGGCCTTTGCCGGGACGGGCGTTGTCTCTTGTTCAACAGCCTCTGGTTGTTCTGTTTTCGGCTCAATGGCCTGTTCTTCTTCCGGCATTTTGCTGCTCCTAAATTAATTGGTGATTGGTTAAATGGTAACTAATCCCTTAGGGACTGGTTAAATTCATGACGGCTGAGATTACTACTTACCAATTACCACTCACCAATCACCAATGAAGGGCCCCCCTTAGGGGGAACCAAAAGCGGGTGATGAGACTTGAACTCACGACATTCACGTTGGCAACGTGACGCTCTACCACTGAGCTACACCCGCATATTTCATATTCTTGTTCAATTATATGGGCTGTTTTTGACCATGCAAGGGGATTTTTTGCAAAATTTTGCGTACATTCACCATTCAACCAATTACCACTCACCAATTCACCAATTCGCTAATTAACTATTCATACAATTTGACCTTTGTCCCTCTTTGAGCTATACTTATGACAACGGGTGGCAGCCCTAAACGGAGTACCCGCCTTCGCGGGCACAAGTTTGGGGATGGTTTGGTCGCGGAGAGCATCATGAAAAAGGTTTTTATCAGCTACAGCCATAAAGACACGGATTGGGTGTGTGGCTGGTTACTGCCCAAACTTGAAAACAACGGGATCGAGACTCACATCGACTATCGCGATTTTGAAATTGGTGTGCCAAGCGTTCTGAATATGGAACGTGCAGTGGAGAAGTGCGAAAAGACCCTTTTGGTTCTAACTGCAAATTGGCTACAGAGTGAATGGACGAGGTTCGAAGGATTCATGCTACAAACGGAGGATCCGATTGGGCTTAATGGGCGCATTTTACCATTGATGCTGGATCATAGTAAATTGCCTCTGAGACTCAAAATGTTTACTTATGCGGATTTTAGAGATAAAAATGAGTGGGACATTCAGATTGATAGGTTAATCAAGCAAATCAAAAAAGATTTTGAGGAAGTTGTAGAACCAATACTTGAATTTCCGTCTCTGGCTGATGGGCACGTTCACATTGGTGGATTGCCTGAAACAGATTTCAAACTTTTCGGACGGCAAAAGGAATTGAAAATATTGAACGACGCCTGGGAATCATCAGATACAAACGTTTTGAGCTTTGTAGCTTTCGGTGGAGTTGGCAAGAGCACGCTGGTCAACAAATGGCTGGAAAAGATGAGGTGGGACAATTACCGTGGGGCGGAGAGGGTATTCGGGTGGTCTTTTTACAGCCAGGGAACGGGTGAGCGTGTAACTTCTGCAGATAAGTTTATTTCGGAGGCGCTATCATGGTTTGGTGATCCGGACCCGAAAAAAGGTTCCCCGTGGGATAAGGGGCAGCGCTTAGCAGAGCTAATCCGAAAGAAAAAGACGCTCCTGATTCTGGATGGCTTAGAGCCGTTGCAATCTGCACATGATTTTGAGAAAGGAAAGATAAAAGACCCGGCACTATCGATCTTGGTCACTCAATTAGCTCGTAGCAATAATGGGCTGTGTGTGATTACCACCAGAGAAAAGGTGGTTGAATTAGCTCGCTATGATAAGGGCGTGGAGCAATTAAATCTCGACCAAATATCGAAGGAAGCCGGGCGGCACTTGTTGCAAGTGGGGAGAGTTCAAGGAGAAGATACAGAACTGGAAGCGGCGAGCGAGAAATTTGGCAACCATGCACTGGCCATCAATTTGTTGGCGAGCTTTCTGCATGATATCGAAGGTCATCACATCAAGAAAGCTTCAAAGATACCCGATCTGGATATTGCCGAAGAAAAAGGTAAGCATCCTCGGCGGGTGATAGAAGCCTTTGAGAAGCGATTTGGTGAAGGCCCGGAAGTCCAGCTATTGCGGATATTAGGGCTATTTGATCGTCCAGTCGAGATGGATGCTATTAAGGCAGTTTATGAAGGCGCGCCTATTGCTTACCTGACAGGTAAGTTAGTAGATTTGACCGAAGCACAATGGCAGAATCTCTTAGATAAATTGCGGGAATATAAACTTCTGGCCAGAAAAAGTACCCATAGGCCTGATATTGTAGATTGTCATCCGTTGGTGCGGGAGCATTTTGGCGAAAAACTGCAAAAGGAAAATCCAAAGGCCTGGAAAGAAGCGCACGGCAGGCTCTATGAGTATTACAAGGGTCTTCCTGAGAAGTTGTATGGAAAATTTTTACCAGATACATTGGAAGAGATGGAGCCGTTGTTTGCGGCAGTGGCGCATGGGTGTCAGGCAGGAAAGTATTATGATGCTGAAATTGAAGTATATTGGAAAAGAATAAAAAGGGAAAACGAACACTATAGCACAGCAAAACTTGGAGCTTTTAGTGCTGATTTAGCAGCATTGTCAAACTTTTTTGAAATTTTTTGGAGTAAACCAGCGTCTAGTTTACCTGACCATGAAAAAGCAAGTATTTTAAGCTGGGCAGGCTTCCGTTTGCGGGCATTAGGACGTCTGCGTGAGGCGGCACAACCCATGCAGGCAGCTTTAGAAAATGATATAAAACAAGAAAATTGGGGAGGAGCAGCCGTAAATGTTGGCAACCTCAGCGAACTCTATCTAACGTTAGGCGATGTGAAGAAGACCGTAGATTACGCACGAAAGAGCGTGGACTTTGCCGACCGTAGCGTGGATGAATTTTCGAAAATGGCTTATAGAACTGAATTAGGTCAGATGCTTCATCAATCAGGAGAATTGAATGAAGCAGAAAAACTATTTTCTGATGCAGAAGAAATGCAGAAAAAACGCCAGCCAGAATTTCCACTCCTTTATTCCATGCAGGGCTTTTTGTTTTGCGATCTGCTGTTGAGCCATGGCAAGGTGAGGGAGGTGCTGGAGCGAGCGGGGCAGACGTTGGAATGGGCAAAGGACGGGAGCCTTGGCTTGCTAACGCTTGCACTTGATATGCTTTCTTTGGGGCGGGCGTATTTGCTTAAGGCCATTGCGGAGAGAGGAGGACGAAGGACAGAGTACGGAGGACAGAGGAAAGGGTTGACGAAGGCGGCAGATTTTTTGGACCAGGCCGTCGATGGCCTGCGGGAATCAGGAGATCAAGACATGTTATCAATGGCATTGCTCAGGCGAGCGGAACTATTCCGGTACCAGCAAAGCTGTGATAAGGCTTGGGCGGATTTGGAAGAGGCGAGAGAAATCGCCGAACGAGGCGAGATGAATCTATACATGGCCGATTACCATTTAGAGGCCGCACGAGTATGTCTTGCCGAAGGTGAACGCATTGAAGAAGCGCGCGAACATTACGAAGAAGCCGCGAAGCAGGTCGAAGATATGGGCTATCATAGGCGGGACCCGGAAGTTCTGCTTATCCAGGCGGAGCTTGAGCTAAACGAAGGCAATAAAAAACAGGCGAAAGAAACGCTTAAAACCGCCGAGAGGCGGATAAACGAGATGGGCTGCCACCGCTGGGATAGAGAAGTGGAAAGATTAAAGGAACTGCTTGAACGTCGCCGTCATTCTACGTATTAATACTACGAAGGATGAATTCCGGCGACGGCTAAACGGGGAAAGAGATAATTATGGGGTGGAAATATGAGTGAAAAAAATAGATTGTTTCGATTTACCTTTTTATTATGTATAGTGGTTTTTATGATGATAAGTACAAATGAAATCGGCGCAATCCTTGCTGCGGAAAAGAAACAAGACCCAAATGAGATTAAAATCCTTCCGCCGGACCACAATCACCCGGCTTTTACTGAGCGCATCGAAGAGCGGGCGAAAATGGTCAAGCAGCAAATCCAGCAGCGGGATGTAAAAGACCCAAATGTTTTAGCCGCGATGCGGGTCGTGCCGCGACACGCGTTTGTAAGAGCTGGCGAGCAGCGCGCAGCCTACGCCGATTTTCCGCTTCCGATAGGTCACAGCCAGACCATAAGCCAGCCATACATCGTAGCTTTTATGACCGAAGCTCTGAAACTCGATCCAAATGATAAAGTTTTGGAGATCGGCACCGGCTCAGGCTATCAGGCTGCGGTCTGCGCCGAGATAGCGAAAGAGGTCTATACAATCGAGATAGTTAAGGAGCTTGCAAAATCCGCAGCAGAGAAGCTAAAAGAATTAGGCTACCACAATGTATTCGTCAAAGCTGGTGACGGTTTTTTCGGCTGGCCCAAAAAGGCCCCGTTCGATGCGATAATCGGCACAGCAGCGGCGGGGCGCATACCTCAACCGCTAATAGATCAGCTAAAGCCGGGCGGCAGAATGATTTTGCCTGTGGAAGGCCGCTTAGGCTTTCAATATTTAGTGCTGATAACCAAGGACGAAAAGGGCTATCTGCATAAGAAAAATGTCATGCCGGTCCGCTTTGTCCCTATGACCGGCGAAGTGGAAAAGACCCCGTGAGATAGCACGGAGGAAAGCCATCCCCATCCCTAAGGGATGAGTATGCCACCCAATAAAATTAACAAAGAACATGTGGCAGCCTCAAGCGAGGAACTACCGCGAAGTGGAGTCCAAGTCCGTCCTTGCCGGACGTGGTGAAGACGCACTTGGGGATGGTTGCTCATGCCATATATGGCTAAACACGTACAAATGGCGGGGCTAAATATTTAGAAATGTCTGACAGGCTGCTTTTTGAACTCGGCGGCGGTCGGCAGAAGCTGAAACGATTTAATTTGCTCCGCTTCGGTAAATTTATTTATCACGTGCTGAATCTGGCCCATGCTTTGGCTGTGCATCATGGCGAACAGATTATACGGCCAACCCTCGAAGGTTTCTCTTTCATAACAGTGACTTACTACGGCGAAACGAGCCAGCCTTTTACCGGCTGAAACGATTCTTTCCTGCGGAACTTCGCCGACAAAAAGAACATTGGCAACAAATCCGAGCTTACGATAGTCAACAACCGCAGCGATACGGCGTATAACACCTTTAACAATCAGCTCTGCTATAATTTTCAAGACATTCTCATTCGCCAGGCCTTCATCGCACAAAAAAGCAAATGGTTCTTCTATCAGCTCCAGATTGTTTTGCAATTTTGACAGAATCAGTTTTTCATTTTCATCCAGCTCGACAGGCTCGGCTTCTGGAGTTTTTTGTATTTGCTGCAGGAGTGCCTGGCCCTGGCCGGTAGCATCAAACTTTACATCGAGCTTAAAAACTCGCTTGACCGGCAGGTTATGAAAATCAACGCCGAAGCGTCCCCCAATATTCAGCACAGTGTCTCTAATCTGCTCCGGCGTTTTTGCCTGTAACGTAAACCACAAATTATAATGATGGTGTCTGCTATAATTATGAGAGACGCCATCGAGGCTATTGACTGCTTCTACGACCTCTGGCAGATTTTGTTCGGGAACATGTGCGGCAATTAAAGTGCTCGTCAAGCCGAGGGCACGATGATTAACAATTGCGCTTATCCTGCGAATAAGACCGAGGTCTTTCAACTGCTTTGTTTGCTGTAAAACTTTTGCTTCGTCACTGCATAGGCTTTGTGCCGTCTCGGCAAACGGCCGCCAGCATATCGGCAGGCCATTCTGCAGCGCATTACACAACTGTTTTTGAAATTTAGTCAAACGCAAAGTCAATCCTTGTCTTTACGTGCTTTGTAATTGCAAATCGGGTCCGCAGCTAAATAATCGCCGCTTATGGCATAAGCCCGTGCGCGGCAGCCTCCGCAAAGGCTGAGATATTCACAGGTGCGGCAAGCACCCTTATAGGCTGACAGGTCACGAATTTCATTTAAAAACTTCGAATCGAGCCAAATCTTTTTGAAATCAAAGCCGTTTTCGACCAGATTGCCCGCCGATATGTCGAGGAATCCGCAGGTTTGCACGTCGCCCTTGTAACTTATAAAGCCGAATCCTCTACCGCCCATGCAGCCTGCTACGGGCGTAGTCGAGGGGCCTGTCCTGAGCGTAGTCGAAGGGCCGCTGTCCCCTTCAATCAGCTTTTTTGCCTTTGCTCGTTCATATACATAAGCAAACTGCGGCCCGCATGTAACCCTTACTTCAATGCTCGATTCAAGCTTCAAACGAAGCAGCTCGTTGAGAAGAACCTCGTATCGTATCGGGTCAAGAATTTCATCCGCTATTTGTTCGCCCCGGCCGGTCGGCACGAGAATAAACGCATTAAAACAATAAGCCCCAAGCCTTTTAGCCAGCTCAATTATACCGGTTATCTCATCGATATTGACTTTGCAGATGGTGGTATTGATCTGAAAACGCATCCCTGCCTGGCGGACAATCTCAGCGGCTCTAAGTACTGCATCAAAAGCGCCTTTTGCCTGCCTGAATTTATCGTGAGTTTCAGCTGAGCTGCCATCCAATGAAAATGATAAAGCTAATACGCCGGCTTCTTTTAATTTGGCAATCGATTCCTCGTTGATTAAGTATCCACTGGTAGCCATTACCATCCGCAGCTTCCTGCTGCGTCCGTATCGAATAAGCTGGTAGATGTCACTTCGTTCCATCGGCTCGCCGCCGGTCAAAATTATTACGCATTTGCTAAACTTTGCTACGGACGAAATTATTTTTTTGCATTGTTGAGTAGTCAGTTCTTCTCTGTCGCCATTACCGGCGTTTGCCCGGCAGTGCACACAGTTAAACCGGCATCGGTGAGTGACTTCAAATGCAATAAGCCGTGGTTTTTCCACTTTATTTTTCATAATCGTCAAATTATTTAGGATTTCATAAATCCTGCAATAAACTGCGAAGCTAAATACATGATAACAGTTTTACTGCATCCTTTGCGAAGTATGTGATGATAATATCCGCTCCTGCGCGCTTGATTGCGGTGAGAATTTCCAGCATTGCTGCCTTTTCATCTAATAAATCCGCGGAAGCAGAGTTTTTTACCATCATATATTCGCCGCTGACATTATACGCCGCTATCGGGCAATCAAAACGCTGCCTTGCTCGGTATATGATGTCAAGATAAGCAAGGGCAGGCTTGACCATTACAATATCAGCGCCTTCCTCAATATCAAGCGCAATCTCGGCCATCGCCTGGTCGGCGTTTGCAGGGTCCATCTGGTATGTTTTTCTGTCAGTTAGGCTTGTCCCTGCGAAAGCAGGGGATGGTGCAGATTCAGCGGCGCCTCTGAACGGCCCATAAAAGGCAGAGGCGTACTTTGCTGCGTATGACATAATGACAACATCGTGAAAGCTATTTTCTTCCAGAGCCTCGCGAATGTACCTTACTCGCCCATCCATCATATCCGAAGGTGCAACAATATCGGCACCGGCTTGGACATGTGACAATGCAACCTTGGCTAATAATTCGCAGGTCACATCATTATCCACTATGTTCTTATGCTCTTGTGCTCCTGTGCTCTTTTTTATTACGCCGCAATGGCCATGTGAAGTGTACTCGCACAGACATATATCAGTGATTACAAGAAGCTGCGGCACAGCCTTTTTGATTTCGCCGATCGCCCGTTGCACGACACCATCTTCAGCCCAGGCCTGCGAGCCAATATCATCTTTTTTGCCCGGCAGGCCAAAGAGAAGCACCGCAGGTATGCCTAATTCAGCAACTTCGATGGCCTCTGCTGCGATTGTATCGGGCGAAAAATGAAAACAGCCAGCCATTGAATAAATCGACTTTTTTAGATTTTTACCTTCCCGCACAAAGAGCGGATAAACAAGATCATCGACACTCAAAGTAGTCTCACGCACAAGTCTTCGCATAGATTCGCTGCTTCGCAGCCTTCGCATCCTGATTTTTGGAAAAGACATGCTGGATCCTCGATACTCGTTACTCGATTCTCATTTTATAGCTTTAGCTCACTTTAGCTCACTTTAGGCACTTTAGTTCACTTATCTCTTCATCTGTCAGGTAACAAGCCGGTTCGTTGAGCCAATATTTATCGTCGGCCTTGCCGGTTAAAAATCTGTAGTTACCTTTGCACAAATCGAACCATTTGCACCGCAGGCACCTTTTATCAGCGAATTGTGATTTGTTGCGCAATTTGTTCAGCACCTGCTCGTCTGGATTTTCCCAGATTTGCTTGAAGGTTTTGTCTTTAATATTGCCGAGAGAATAATTCCGCCAGAACTGGTCCGGGTATACATTGCCGTCCCAGCTTACGCAGCCGATTTTTTCGCCGACTTTGTTGCCGCCGTTGGCAAGCAAAAGCTTTCTTGCCATTTTGTACTCTGAATTATTCTCATTGATCATTTTTGTCAAGAGATAAGGCCCATCAGCGTGATTATCCACAGTAAGCACTTCATCGATAAGGTCCTTAGTGACAAAATTATGGGTTCTTTCTATAATTACATCAAGAACCTGTCGGGTTTTTTCGGGCGTTAAAATGAAACTATCAAGCTTCTCCGCCCTTCCCGCTCTGATCAAATGGTAAAAGCAAATCCTTCGGATGTCACTCGAAGCTGCAATATCGAAAACAGCAGGTATCTGCTCTGCGTTTGCCTTTGTAATGGTAAAACGCAGTCCCGTTTTTATCCCTGCCTTTTTGCAATTTTTGATTCCTATCATTGCCGCTTTGAAACAGCCTGGGGAACGTCTGAATTTATCATGGAAGGTCTCTTGGCCGTCGATAGATACGCCCACATAGCTTACACCGACCTCGGTTAATTGCTTCGCAGTTACTGAATCAATCAATGTACCATTGCTGGAGATGACGGTTCGCAGCTTTAATCGCTTGGCCTCAGCCAAAAGCTCGAGTAAATCGCCGCGTAGCAACGGCTCACCTCCGCTAAACAGCACCACCGGACAATTGGCCTCAACAAGCTGTGCCAGCAATTCCTTTGCCTGGTCTGTTGTCAGCTCATCATCATTATATTGATTTGGCTGTGAGGAGCTATAGCAATGCAGACAATACAAATTGCACCGCGAGGTACAATTAAAGGCAATGACAGGGCCCACGCTGTTATTGGCAGAGTATCTTAAATAGTCGGACTGGCCCGCCAAACCACAATATAGTTTTGAAATATTTATCATTGCAAGCTGCGCTCTTCAAAAAATGATATTCATTTACTTTTTTAACGAACGATATTTTATAAAAGGGCTCATCGTTGCGAACATGTTTAACTGCTCGATCGTATCTGAAGTTTGCAACCGAAGGGAGCAAATTCGCGCTACAACGAAACTTTTAGACGCTATTTTATGCTGGTCTTGAAGCCACTTAAATAGCATACTCACTTTATAAGCTCCTTTGCTCTTGTGAGACTATATTTAAGCCTGAGTTGCTTAAAGGTCTCTATTCTTTCCCTAAGATTTGTTTTGGCTTCGTCGTATACCTCAATGATATCTCTCATAATGTTCAGCTCTATCACTATAGCCAAATCCATCACTTCGTGCAGACGATGCGCATATTCACTTAGTGCCTTTTGAAATACCTCTTGGTCGAAAATTTGTTCTGGTGTATTAAGTATTCTCTTGCCTATATCAGTTCTATCTGGCTTTATATGTACATCTGCTGACAATCGTCCATAAATTTCTTTGTAAATTGATGTTGTAGAATCAGGTATTGGATTGAAAATCCCCCAGTGTTCAAGTTGTCGGACAATGGTTTTGACATCGGGACGGAAGTTTTGGTCTTCTATTATTGGTGTGATTTTATCATAGATGCCAGCGGAAGTTCTCTCAAATTCTTCTTTGATGTGCGGAGCTAATTTGAAGATATCTTCCAGCCATTCCTTAATTTTCCTTCCATGGTTATCTTTGTCCAATATCTGTGATTCCTCTCGAAACCTTTTATGGCTTAAGCATTCCCAGAAAGCACCTTTAATCAATAGTTCAAGGGTTACTCTCAGTAGTACAAAAGCAACATTGTAATATGCACACAGAGCCTCTATAAGAGACCTATGTGCATGATGGAATGCTTCCCAATGGTAAACAAAAAACGCAGATTTTCTGTGCCAACTAATTTTTTTCTTTGTTTGAGAAGGAAGTAACAAAGATGCAAGGAGCATAAACTCATGAATAGAATCATGAGCTTTCTGGAGATTCTTATATTCTATTCTGAGAGAAGGTTTTACACTTTCTAATCCAATCTCCTTGTCTATATGATAGTATGCGGATCCAATGATTTCTTCAAATTCGGACTGTTTATGATTCATAGGTTTAAACTACGTAAGAAATTTTCTATTCTAACTATGTTCTTAGTTTGCACTTTACAGGATTTGAATTCTATGGTTTTTCGTATCTTTCTATTGCATCAAGTAAACCATCGATTGTATGCTCGGACGCCTCCACATCGACTTTAATGCCGAGGCTTTGTAGCTGCTCGGACGTCACCGGCCCAATCGATGCAATTTTAACTCTACCTGAGTTTACTGCATCAGCCTGGATTTGTTCAAAAAAGGCCCTGGCCGAAGAAGAGCTGGCAAACGTAAGCCAATCAATTTCGCCGGTGGCGGTTTTCTCTATCAGCTCCTTGCCATTGTTTTTAATCGTGTCTATCCGATAGACAGGGACATTCACAATTTCAGCGCCAGCCTTTTTCAGCCAGATAGCAAGCTCATCCGAGGCAAGCTGCGAGCGTAAGAGCAAAGCTTTTTTGTCTTTCAGATTCGCAAATTCAGCTAATTGTTTGCCAAGCTCTTTGCTGGTAAAAACAGTCGGCACAAAATCTGCTTTAATCCCGAATCGGTTTAAAGTCCCGGCTGTTTCACTGCCTATAGCAGCAATCTTCGCAGATCCCAAAGCCCTGGCATCTTTTCCTAAGTTCCGAAGGAAATTAAAGACAATCTCTACGCCGTTCGAGCTGGTAAAGATTACCCAATCGAATTCAGCCAGTTTGGCTATTGCCTTTAGAAATTTATTCGTGCTTGTTAAAGGTTTTATCTTTATCGTGGTAAACTCTATTGGGTTACCGCCTCGGCTGATGATTTTATCTGCGAATTCAGCATTGCCGCGGTCATCTCGTGTCACGACGATATTCTTGCCAAACAACAGTTGCTTCGTAAACCAATCTAATCTTGTGTCACTATCCGCTGCTTGGCCTATGATGATAATAGCCGGCGGCTCAACTTTTTCCTCTTTACACTTTTTGTTTATCAGCCGAAGCGCAGCTTTTACTGTTCTCTGCGTGGGAAAAGTGGCATCAGCTATTACGGCGACGGGCGTGTTTTCATCCATGCCGTTTTCGATTAGCTTCTTGGCAATAAGGTCCAGAGTGCCCATCGCCATATAAAAGACGATGGTGCCTGAGAATTTTGCAAGCAGATGCCAGTCGATGCTGCTTTTTTCTTTGCCTTTGGCCTCCTGGCCAGTGACAAAGACCACCTGTGAGCAATGCTGCCTGTCGGTCAGCAAAATTCCTGCGTATTCAGCCGCGGCTATGGCGGCGGTTACGCCGGGCACTATTTCAAAGCCGATTCCTGCGTCGGCAAGAATAGCGATTTCTTCGGCACATCTGCCGAAGATACCGGGGTCGCCGCCTTTGAGCCGGACCACGGTTTTTCCGCTTGAAGCTTTTTCGAGCAGGAGCTTATTGATTTCCTGCTGGGTGAATGAGCCGTCTCCGATTCTTTTGGGTACGTGGATGATCTCAGCATCTTTACGGGCGAATTTAAGTAAAGCTGGATTAGCTAATTTATCGTAGATTATACAATCAGCTTTTTGTAGAATCTCCGCCCCGCGGACGGTAATTAAATCCGCCCTCCCCGGCCCAGCTCCAACGAGATATACAAAACCTTTGTTCATAGCGTATAGCGTACAGCGTTTAGCGTAGGGTGGGGCTTGCCCCACCAATTCTCTTGATGATGGCTACAATACCAAAAACAAAATGAAAATGCCATTGATTTTACCTCCGTTTCACGAGCCAGGATGTAGGGTGTGCACTCGTCACGGCGTAGGCAGAGTCGTGGCAGGACCGCACACCACTATAGAATTGGCTGGCTAAATATTTTTGGATTCTGCATCAAGTGCGGAATGTCAGTGAGAAAGAATCTCTTTGCCACCGGCTTTGAGAAGCTCACGTGCAAGTTTATCCATCAAAAAGAAACCACCCGATAAATCGGGGGGCTAAATATCTTGCAGGATGTTTTGCCCTCCGGCGGATAGGAGATCATTCGCGAGTTCTTCGGCGAGCTTGAAAACATCGCTAATCGAGCCGGTAATACTACGACTGATAAAATTTTTTCCTTCCAAATCCGATATGAATGCACAGATTTGAATATTGTCTCCCACAATCTCCGCGAAAGCACCTACTGGTGCGTGACAGCCGCATTGCAAAGTAATCAAAATCTGTCTCTCGGCTAAAGCAATCGTGCGAGCCATCCGGTCATCTATAGCAGAGATAATCTTGGTCGTCTCAGCATCATCGGTTCTTGTCTGAACAGCCAGAGCACCCTGAGCCGGGGCTGGAATAAACTTCCTCGGATCGAAACAAAACGAAATTTTATCTGCTAAGCCGAGCCTTTCAACGCCGGCCCGCGCCAAAAGAATCGCATCAAATTTACCTTCATTGAGCTTTCTTATTCGCGTGGTGACATTGCCGCGGATCGGCTCCAACTGAAGGTCGGCTCGCAAATGCTTCAATTGAGCAATCCGGCGTAAACTGGAAGTGCCTACTTTAGCCGCATGCGGAAGCTCATTGATTGAAGTAATCGGCTTAGAAGCAATTAAACAATCCTCTACAAATTGCCTGTCGAAAACTGCTGCAATGGTAAGTCCTTCGCGCGGCCGGGTAGGCAAATCCTTTAAGCTGTGAACTGCAAAATCGGCCTGGTCGGCCAGCAGAACGTCCTCTACTTGCGAGGTGAAAAAGCCGGTCTCATTGAGATTCCATAAAGCGGTACGCCTGTCCCGGTCGCCGGCGGTTTTTACCTTTTTGATTTCGATTTGCAGACCTGGATCAATTTTCTTTAGAGCGCCGATTACAATCTCGGTTTGAGCAATAGCGAGCTTTCCACCACGAGTTGCGACAGTGAGAGTTTTCATATAAACCTATTTCGGCGTCGTACCGACGCCGATTAAAGAACCCCCCGATAAATCGGGGGTCTAAACATTTTTAATAATTTGCACAACTTAATCACCTGTATATCCGCAGGTTCCAACTCGTGGAGAATTAACAACGGGCAATAGCATATCTTCCCCGCATTCATGCTCAGCAGCACACTCATCACAAAGCCATCCTTCATCCGAATAAAGACATTGTGTGCACACTTTAGTGGCCATCTTGCCACAAGAATTACAAGAGATAGGTGGAGGCTCATTTCTGGCCAGTACCTGGATGTCCTTACCCTTAACCTCAGATTTTTCTTCCGATACAACCTTTAACGTTAGATGAGTGGTAGAGCCGAAGTCATACTCATGGAAAAACTTCATTCCCGGCTCAAGAACCTTATCCAGCCTGACGTTCATACTTTTATCATCGAGTTCATCCATCGGTGCTACAGAGTACACCTGCCCTTCAATGGTAAAGGCACTCATGTGACCGCAGCATTCCAGCCAAATTCCTCTTAGAAAGTCGTCCAGCGTTTCCAGCTTTGCGTTAGCAGGCACCTCAAGGTGCAGCCAATAATCGGGTGAGTAGCGACCTTCGGCCACCAGATGAAAGGTTTTTGTTTTTACAGAACCTCGTCCCGGTGACGATGTCTTGGAAACGCCATTTTTTTGTTTGCATTCTTTGAGGTGCTTGGTCATCGCCGTTTTGCCGAAGGTGCCGCCGCAAAGATTACACTTTCCATTCGATATTTGCTTTGCCATTTATAAGTCCTCCATAACAACTTCCTATTTAAAACGACCCCCGATAAATCGGGGGGCTAAACGTTAGTTGTGTTCGTCCTGCGAAAGGAACATTTTATTTATCAGGTCAATGGCTTGCAGTTGTTCGCTGCTCAGCTCATCTTCACCGCCGTTTTTGATGAAATTAATCGGGCCATGCAATACTTTCTTCACCAGCGATTCGGCAAAAGCCTTCAGCTTTTCGCCGTTGCCATCGGCAAAATCTTTTGCGTAACGCTGAGCTTCGCTGTGAGCCAGCTCGACGCCTTTCTGCACTAATTTTGAGACAGCCGGCACCACATTTAGCGAGTCATACCACTTTATAAATTTATCGGTAAAGCCATCTATGATTACCTGGGCCTTCGGAATTTCACTGCTGCGTTTTTTTATATTGCCGGTTATCTGCTCATTCAAATCGTCAATGTTATACAGCGCCACGCTCTTAAACTTACCGATTTTCGGGCCTATGTCCCTCGGCACAGCAATATCTATTATCAACAAAGGTTTATCTCTGTGAGCCAGTTCTTTCTTAACTGCATCGTATGTCACTACCGGCTCAACGGAAGCGGTCGAGCTGATTATCAAATCAACTTCATCCAGCTTTTTAGTTATCTCATCCAAGCCGATTACTTGACTGTTTTTGAGCCGCTTTTGTAAAGCTGTTGCTTTTTGTTTATTGCGATTTGCTATGAGCAGACACGTCGGCTGCGATTTGAGCAGATACCTCGCCACAAGCTCGGCGTTTTCACCTGCACCTATGACCATTGCCGAGCTGGCTGAGATGTCGATTTTTTCCCTGGCTAATTCCACCGCGGCTAAGCCTATCGAAACGGCGCCGCAATTAATATTCGTATCGGTTCGAACCGCCTTTCCCACATGAAAGGCCTGGTGAAAAAGCCGGTGAAATATCAATTTGCTTGTTTTGCAATCGGTCGATTCTTTATAAGCGGATTTTACCTGAGCCAAAATCTGA